>DASYVN010000249.1:0-11819 GCA_035937095.1 Candidatus Limnocylindria bacterium | reverse complement strand
GGTCGGACCCGACTACTCCGGCCTCCCGGCGTTCTTCACCCCGGGCCTCGTCCTTGCCTCACGGGTCCTCTACGGCCTGGACATCGGTTCGGTCGTGCCGGTCGATGTCGTGCGGGCCCATCCCGAGCGTGCGTTCCTGTTCATCCAGTGCGACGACGATCACACCGTCGCGATGCACCACGCGGTCGACCTCAAGACGGCGAGCGCGAATCCGGCCACCGAGCTCTGGGTCGTGAAGGACTGCGGCCACGTGAAAGCCTTCACCACGCACCCGCAGGACTGGCAGGACCACGTCCTCGCCTTCCTCCATCGCGAATTGAAATAGCATTCCCGCTACCCGATGCGCCACCGCAACTACGTCTACGTGCTCGTCCTCCTCGTCGCCGTCGTCACCCTGATCGGCGGCGCGTTCAACGACGTGTCGGCGCGCGGGCGCGCGCTGGACGAGTCGACCGGCGATCCGGTCGTCGGCGCGCAGGTCATCTACGGGATCCGCGTCGCGCTCACCGGCGCGGACGGCACGTTCGTCCTCGATCATCTCCCGCGCGGCGCCAAGTTCTCGATCCAGTCACGCGGTTACGACCCCGCGACCGGTGACACCTCGACGACCGAGGTGACGCTGCACCCGTTCGCGCTCTCGCTCCAGGTGAATGAGCAGGGCAGCGGCGACCCGCCGAAGCCGGTCGCGAAGCCGGAGATCCGCCAGGGCGATACGCGCGTCGGCGGGCCCGGCACCGACACCGGCAGCGTCGTCGCTGCGCCGTATCCGCAGATCGGCTCGCAGCTCCTGGTGTGCGCGGCGGACCACGACACAGCGACCATCGAGGCCCGCGGCGGAGCCGCGACACCGCGCGTCGTCGTGCTCGCGAAGGGGACCCAGGGCTGCCCACCGCTCCCGACGCCCTCGCCGACTCCGGCGCCATCGCCGTCGCCCTCTGGGAGCCCGGCGCCGAGCGCCAGCCCGACGCCGACCCCGTCACCGTCGCCCTCGAAGACCCCCTAGTTGCGGTCTCCCCGGACCTGAGTCACAACCAACCCCGCCGCGATGGTGGGCGGCCCCCGCCCCCCCACGCGTGGCGGTCGCCGCGGGCCGCCTCGATCGCGGTGCGACCCGCTGACCGAGTGGCGCGCCGGTGCCCCGGGGGTGTTGCCCGGGTGCTGCCGAGGCGTTCCGCTGGACAACGCCGAATCGGCGAAATGACTGAGCAAATCGGCGAGAACCCAAGCGGACAATCCCCGGTAGTGGACCTTCACTCCGGGGACTCGATCGTGCTCGGGCCCCAGCACCCGGTCGTCGCCGACGCGGTTCTGCAGGGGGCGCCCGATTCCCCGCGCGACGCCGTCCCACTCGCGCTGGTGACCCGGGTCTGGGGAGACGTCACCTAGGTCGCGCGGGCTAGACCGACGATCGCGGCCGCGACCTCGGCCGGACGATCGAGCTGCACGTTGTGCCCGGCGTCGAGCTCGATGCCGGTGACGTGGGGGATCGTCTCGAGCATCTGCTGATACGTCGCGGCGCTCAGCGACGGCGACCGCGTGCCGCGAATGACGAGCACCGGCATCGGCAGCGTCGCGAGGGTGCGCCACGCGTCGGCGCTGCGCCCCGGTCCGCTCAGGATCTTCAGGAGCGCGTCCTTGCTCGAGCGCCAGACGAGCGCGCCGTCGGGCTCGCGGCGGAAGACGTGCTCCATCCGGTTCGCGTACACCGCGTCGCTGTACCCGGGTGAGGTCTCGCGCAGGTACGCGAGCGCCGCGGGGTCGTCCGCGAACCGACCCGGGCGGCCGAGCGACAGCCGCCGCGCGCGATCACCGCCGTCGTGCCCGATCTCCGGCCCGACGTCGACGAGCGCGAGCGCGCGCACGCGGTCGGGATGTGTCGCCGCGAGGACCATCGCGTGCGCGCCGCCCATCGAGTGTCCAACGACGAGCGGGCGTGCCATCCCGGTCGCGTCCATGACCGCAACGGCGTCGGCGACGAAGTCTTCCGGGGCGTAGCCGCTCGCAGGCCTGACGCTCTCACCGTGGCCGCGTGCGTCCGGCGCGACCAGCCTTAGCCGTCCGGCGATGTCCGCTGCGACGAAGTCCCACACCCGGCCGTAGTTGCCGATCCCGTGCAGGAGGAGCGCCGCGGGCTCCGATCCGGGCCACTCCCAGGTCGCGAGCGTGCCGGCCGGGCCCCTGACCGTCGTTTGGCTGGCAGGCACGTCTCAAAGCCTAGTGGTGGCCCTCTAGGGTCATGGACGGGCGCAGCTGGCCGCCGTACCGTCGAGCCAAGGAGGAAGGTGTCATGAACGTACGCGAACCCGTCGCCGAAGAGCTAGGCGTCTTGGCCGGTTCGGTCCGGAAGCAAGATGCCGCCGTGGGCGAGCTCCTCGCGCGCCTGGCGACCGCCGTCAAGGACGGCCGCTACGACGAAGTGAGGGCGTATGCCGCCGCGCTCGATCCGCGCTCGCTCGCCGAACTCATCACCGTGCACCGGTCGCCGGCGTGGGCGGTGCTCGAGGTCATCCGCAATACGCTCGTCTTCGCTCCGATCGCGGTCACCTGGTTCGGGCTCGCCACCGCGAGTGCCGCGTACGAGCAGCTCCTCAAAGCGCGGCCCGAGCTGATCAGCCGGCCGTTCCTGCTCCTCTGGCAGGAGAGCTTCGAGGGGATGAGCGCGGTGCTGAGCTTCAGCACGCTCGCGATCATCGACGCAAGCCTGATCGCGCTGCTGATCGTGCTGTCGCTCACGATCCACGTCCGCGCCGACGTGCGCGACGTGAGCACACGGACCCGCGTCCTGCTCCGCGAGTCGGAGATCCGCCTTCTCCTCGGGCACGCGCTCAGCCTCTCGGCCGGCCCGTCGCTCACCGATGCGTCCGCCGACTCGGTGCTCGACGAGATGGTGGCGGAGGAGCGGCGGATCTATGAGCGCGCGATGGAACGGGAACAGCAGCTCACGGATCTCCAGTCCGTGGTCCGCGATCTTCGGGTCGCGGCGGACGACCTCGCCCGCGCGGCGCGGGCACTGCCGACCCCGACCGACGAGCCGGGCGACATCCGCCGGATCTCGCCGGCGCGCTAGCGATGCTCGGCATCGGCCGCGGGGTCACGCTGTCGCTCGCAGGCTGGCTGTGGGCGGACATCCTCCTCGGCCTCTTCGCGATCTTCCTCGCCGCGAACAGCGTCGGCGCGGCGACCCCGGCGGCGTTGCCGGGCATCGATCCACGGCCGGTGGTGCTGTCGCTCACGATCGACGGGCCGAAGCTCCTGGGCTTCGACGCCGCCGCGGGCGCCGAGGAGCAGCGACGCATCGCCGCGACGGTGAAAGCGCAGGTCGCGCAGCAGACCGGGGGACACCAGGTCGCGATCGTCATCGCCTTCGCATCGAACGCCGACCCGAGCGCCGGCGATGACATCAGCCGCCTCGCGACCGCGCAGCTCACCGGCGACGCCTTCGCCGGTGCGACGATCAAGACGTACCACAGCATCGTCGCCGGAGATCGCGGCTCGACGCTCGATCTCGAGATCTATGTCTACCGCTAGCGACCTGAACGAGATCCGCCGCGCCGCGTTCCGCGACGCGCGGCGGCGTGGCGATCCGCTCGCGGCCGCGCGTGCCGCGGCGCAGCTGCGCGCCGGACCCGGCGATCTCGACCCTCGCGATCTGCAAGCGCTGCGCGCAGCGCGTCTGGTGGTCGGCCGCGCGATCCGCGATGCTCGATCGCGCCGTCTGAGCCCGGTCTCATCAGGAGCGCCTCCGCCGATCCGGTCGCGGCGAACGCGGTTCCCGTTCGCGCTCGCCGCGGCGATCGTGCTCGCCGTGGCGGCGCTCGCCGCCCTCTCCATGGTGCCGGTGGACCAGAACGGCGGCGCTGGCCGCGCGTCGGCGGCCATCCCCACCGCGACGACGGCGCCCATCGCGGTGCAGAGCCGTGGCCGCGTCGTGAACGCCGTGCGGGTCGTCGTCCCCGTCCTCCAGCAGCCGCAGCCCGAGCCGAAGCCGAACCCGACGGCCATCCCGACCATCGACCCCGCTCTAGACGCGTTCCCGACGGACGGTCAGAGCGTCGTGCCGGGCAACGGCTCTGGGACCGGTCCGGGATTCACCAGCTGCCCGTCGTTCGTCCCGGCGGGCTTCGGCAAGCTGTGCGGGCAGGTCATCGATGCGTCGACCAATCGCCCCATCGCCGACGCGTGCATGTCGCTCGGGCCGTGCTCCAGCCAGGGGATCCGCACCGATCCGAATGGCCGGTGGGCGGTCCTGCTGCCGGTCGGCGCCGGAGGGCTCATCTGGTTCCTCGAGTTCTCGAAGGCCGGCTACGTCACATCCAAGTACACGCAGATCTCGCAGACGGGTCGCATCTTGATCCCGACCCAGCGGCTCGCGCCGACCCGATAACTAGACTCCGCGCGTGATCGCGGATCTGCGCGTCATCGTCGACCGCCGCGAGCTGCTTGCCGACTTCGCGTGGCGTGAGCTCCGCGCCCGCTACAAGGGCTCGGCCCTCGGATTCGCCTGGAACTTCCTCAATCCGCTCCTGCAGCTCGGCGTCTTCTGGCTGCTGTTCGGCGTCGTGCTCGGCACACGGCCGCGCACCGAGACGGGGGAGCAGCCGTTCGCGATCTTCCTGTTCGTGGGCCTGCTGCCCTGGACGTTCTTCAGCAACTCGCTGATCCTCGGGGCCGCCTCGATCGTTGGGAACGGCGCGATCGTGAAGAAGGTCCGCCTGCCGGTGCAGCTGCTCCCGGCGGCGAGCGTGCTCTCCGCGCTCGTGAACTTCGTGCTCAGCCTCGTCGTCCTGTTCGTCGTGCTCGCGATCTTTGGCCCGCGCCACCCGGAGGGGCTCATCTATCTGCCGCTCATCGTGCTCGTCGAGCTGATCCTCGCGCTCGGCTTCGCGTACCTCCTCGCGGGCCTCAACGTCTTCTATCGCGATGTCGAGCACATCCTCGGGATCCTGTTGCTGGCGTGGTACTTCCTCACACCGATCCTGTTCCCGATCTTGCTCGTCGCGAATCGCCCGCGCGAGCTGCTCGGCCTCTCGCTGAACCCGATGACCGGCATCGTCGTCGGCTTCCAGCGCGCGCTCCTCGACGGCCTGCCGCCCGACTGGAGCCTGCTTGTGTGGTCCGCGGCGTTCGCGCTGGCGGTCTTCGTGATCGGGTTCAGCTACTTCCGCCGCGCGAAGGACGACTTCGAGAGCGCGCTCTGAGCTTCGGACTTCGCGCGGTCATCGCGGGGATCGCGTTCCTGATCCTCGCGGCGGCAGTCCAGCTCGGTCTGCTCCGGGCCTGGGACCGTCAACTGCTCGGCGTGCTCCAGTCCGTGGCGCGGCCGGAGCTGGACGTCATCGGCTCGGTCGTGACGGTGTTCGGGCAGTCCGAGGTGACTGCCGGCATCGCCGCGGGGCTCGCGGTCGCGAGACTCCGGGCGCGGCGCGGAGATTTCTGGGTGCCGCTGGCGATCGCGATCGCCGTCGCGCTCGAAGCGGCCGCCAAGCTCGTTGTCGCGCAACCGCTGCCGCCGCACGACGTGCAGCGGGATCTCGCGTTCTTCCCCGGTGTGGTCGTGCCGTTCGCGCACTCGTTCCCGAGCGGCCACCTCGCGCGCGATGCCTTCCTGCTCTTGATCGTCCACGGTTGGCCACGGGCGGCCATCGGTATCGCGCTGGTGGTGGTCGCCGTTTCGCGCGTGTACACCGGCCAGCACTGGCCAAGCGATGTGCTCGGCGGTCTTCTCCTCGGGGGCGGCGTGGCATGGGTCGCTCGAGGTCGTGCGCAAGAGCCGTCCGTATGAGCCCATGTCCCGTGTTCGGGGGCGAAAGCGAATGCTTGGCAGATTTGCTATTCTGCTTGGCATGGAGACCGGGAGACGTACAACGGCGAGCGGCGTGAAGCAGCCGATCCGCGAGGTGACGCTGAGCTCGAATCGTCAGGTCGGGCTGGCGAGCGAATTCGCGCGCGCGATGCGCGTGAAGCCGAAGACGAAGATGATCGAGACGCTCATTCGGCTGCCAGGTGGCTACGGGGTCCTGCTGATGCGTGCGCCGCGCAGTTACAACGCGATGCTGGGCGAGGCTCTGGCCGGCGCGAGCCCTGATGGCGTCGACGCGACGATCAAAGCCTTGCGCGAGGAGTGGGAGCGCCCGCCGAGGTGAGCCTCGGCTCGCTGCAGCGCGCGCTGCGCGGCGCACGGACGATCTCGCTGGATACCGCGGTCTTCCTGGCGCAATCCGACCAGACCGACCCGCGTCAGCGGTGCGCGCAGTGGCTTCTCGACGAGGTCGAGGCCGGACGGTTCGAGTGCGTGATCTCGGCGCTGAGCGCGGCCGAGATGCTCGTTCGGCCAAGCGCGATGGGCCCGTCACGTGCGATCGCGAGCCAGACCGCCCTTCGGAGATTCCCACACCTGGTGGTCCAGCCGTTCACGTTCGATGACTCGGCGTTCGCCGCCCATGTACGGGCCACGACCCGGCTCCGGCTGCCGGATGCGATCGTGATCTCGACCGCCATCGCGTCGGAGGTCGATGCGCTCGTGCACTGCGACGACGAGTGGGATGTAAAGGCGGCGCCGTACGCGCGCGCCATCACCATCGTGAATTTGAACGCGCACTGCCGATAGCGAGCTCGTCCGACACGAACGAGCCCCGTCTTGCGACGGGGCTCGCTGTCGTTAGCGCGGTAGTGCCTAGTTCGTCGTGATGGTCACCTGCACACTTGGAACGGTGCGCGTGAGGTCGTTCGCGGTGTAGGTGTCGGTGGCCATGGTCACCGTCGATCGGACGATGAACGCGGCACAGCCCGCGTTCGCGACTTGCGGACTAAAGCTCACGAGCGTCGTCGCGTGGGCGGTGCCTCCGGTGCTCGACGTGAACGCCAGGTCGATGGAGTCCGTCGCGCCGGGAACGGTGTTGTTCGCGGCGTCCTTGACGCAGACGGTGATCGTGGACTGCGACGCCCCGTTGGCGGGGATCGGGTTCGGGGATGCGCTGGCGGCGATGTGCGTCGCTGTGCCGCTGCCGACGAACGAGATCGTTGTCGACGCCGGCGTCAGCCCGCTCGAGCTGGCGGTCGCCGTGCACGACTCTGCGACGCCATCACCGATCGTGAACTTCACGGTCGTGCCGTTCACGGTCGTGGTCGAGGTGGCCGGGTTGCCGGTTCCGCCCGGCGGCGTCGTGCCCGTCACGACCGCGCCGCACGGACTGCCGGTGTTCGGCTGGTTCATCCCGAGCGTGATCGCCGTGGGGCCGAAGACCTTGTTGCCGCCGGCGTCCTGGACCTGGACCGTCACGTCACAGGTGGAGCTCGGCGAGATCGCCGTCGTCGGCGTGCTGCTGCAGGTGTTGCCCGTGATCACCAGCTTCGCGGGCGGTCCGGACGCGGTGACCGATGCGGTCGCCGAACCCGACCCCAGCCCCGAAGCCGATGCCGTGACCGTGCAGCTGCCGGGAGAGCCGGTGGTCGTGAGCGTCGAGCTCGCGCTGCTCGATCCTGCCGGGATCGTCGTGCTCGTCGGAGAAACGCTGCAGATACCAGCGTTGTCCACACTGAACGTCACGGCCTGCGGGGTCTGCGTGGTCGTGGTGGCCCCGCTCGCATCCTTCAAGGTCGCGGTTGCGGTGGTCGTGTGGGGGTTACCCGTTGGGAACTCGTTCTGGCCGAGGGTGACGGCGAGGGATGTCGACGCACCGGCCGCGTTGAACGCGACGGTCGCGATGCAGCCCGTGAGGTTCGTCGATGCGGCGGAGAGCTGATCGGCGCCCGTCGTCCCCGCGGGTGGCGCGGCGAGGGTGAAGGTCGCGTTGCCATTCACGGTGGTCCTTGTCGAGGAGTTGCCGGTGGCACCGCCATCGAGGCTGCTGGTTGCGCCCGCCTGCGACAGCGTGATGCTCCGGCCGTTATCGGTGGTCACGTTCAGGCCGTTCCCGTCCAGCACTGAGACGGTGATGGTCGACGTCTGAGTCGAGCCCGAGACGATGGTCGCCGGCGATGCGGTGCACCCGAGCTTCGCCGGAGCGCCGACCGGCGTGACGCCAGGCACGGTGATGCGCCAGAAGATGCCGTAGTCCTCCATCCACTGCGCGCCCTCGATGAGCGGCCGGATGTAGAGGTCGTAGGTGCCGGGAGTCTGCGGGGCGCGGATGCCGAACTGGAACCACGCGACCTGATTCGGTCCGACGTAGTCCGCCGGCTGGATCGCGACGCGGTTGTACCGCGGCCAGCCGGTGTTCGGCGAGCCAAGCTGGCCGTCACCGCCGAGCGCGCTCGGCTGGTCCTGGCCGGGCACGGGATTCCAGGTGCCGAGGTACCCGACCTGGCCGAGCACGCCCCTCACCCAGCCCCTCGAGCCGGAGTTGTACATCGCGACGGTCGCGGTCATGGCGTCGCCGGGGCAGAGGGTCATGTAGCCGGACTGCCCGTACCACGCGGCGTGGAAGCCGGGGTTACCCGACCCCACGCTCGCGGGCGGGGGAATCCCCGGGCCGACGCTCGAGGTGCAGGCCGCCGTCT
The DNA here is from genome assembly GCA_035937095.1 of Candidatus Limnocylindria bacterium. Taxonomy (GTDB): domain Bacteria; phylum Chloroflexota; class Limnocylindria; order P2-11E; family P2-11E; genus UBA4735. The sequence goes on along the minus strand of DASYVN010000249.1, from coordinate 3,320 downwards.
GCGGCGCGCTCGCGTCATTCGCCTGGGCGGTGGATCCGATCGATCCGAGGAAGACGACGAGGCTGACGCAGAGCGCCAGCGCTGACAGCGGTCGCATGAAGCTCTCCTTACGCGTTCGAGCGGCGGGTGTGCGCGTGGCGGATTCAGACCGACAGTACCGCTTGGCGTATCAGTAAGCGTCCGTTCGGTCCAAGGTCGCTGCGTACTCGCGCGATTGCTTGGCCGCCCGGCGGCGATACTTCTCGGATTGACCCCCGATCACGCCGCGCAGGCGCACGAGGAGCGCGAATCCCGGTATCGCGAGGGCGACGCCGCCGCGTGGGACCGGCCGATCCGTGACACCGAGCTGTACGACCCGACCCGCCGCGATGTCTACAACTTCATCGATGAGACCAAGGTCCGCTACCTGCGGCCGATGCTGCCGCCCGCGGGCAACGCGATCGAGGTCGGGGCGGGGTCGGGCCGGCTCCTCATCCGGCTCGGTCAGGAGCGGCCGTACCACCTCGTCGCCCTCGACTACGCGCCCTACTCGGTGCGCGCGGTGCGTGAGAACCTCAAGCGAAGCGGCCTACGCGGCGACGCCCTCTTCGGCGATGCGCTCGCCCTTCCGTTCACCGATGCGTCCTTCGACGTGGTGCTCTCTGGCGGCCTGCTCGAGCACTTCCGCGAGCCCGGCCTCGTGATCGGCGAGATGGCGCGGGTCCTCCGGCCCGGCGGGCTCTTCTACGCGGACATCGTGCCGCGCAAGGTCTCGCTGTACCGCTGGGCCGAGCGCGAGCGCATCGCGCACGACGAGCACCTCGCCGAAGGCATCTACGAGAGCGACCTGCCGAAGCGCGCGTGGGCCGGGCTCGCGCGCGCCGCCGGACTGCGCGACGTGCGCATCGTCTCGGCCGGCGTGTATCCGCCGTACACGCGACCCGGCTTCGAGCGGCTGCTCTGGCGGTACCCCGCCTTCTTCCGCGCGCTCGACGGCACGCCGGTCGCGGACGTCTTGGGCTTCTTCTACATGCTGACGGGGCGCAAATGAGCGTCGCGGTCCGCGCGGAGCACATCTCCAAGACCTATCGCCTCCACCGCGAGCGCCGCCGCACGTTCAAGGAAGTCGCGCTCCGGCAACTCGTGCCCGCCGAGGACGTCCAGGCACTCCGCGACGTGACCTTCGCCATCGAGCCGGGCGAGGCGTTCGGCGTCATCGGCGCGAACGGGTCGGGGAAGTCGACGCTCCTCAAGCTCATCGCCGGCACGGCGAAGCCGACCACGGGCACGCTCGAGGTGAACGGTCGCGTCTCCGCGCTCCTCGAGATCGGCGCGGGCTTCCACCCGGACTTCACCGGTCGCGAGAACGCGTACCTGAACGGCTCGTTGCTCGGGCTCTCGCGCAAGGAGATGCAGCGGCAGATGCCGGCCATCGAGGAGTTCGCCGACATCGGCCGCTTCTTCGACGCGCCGGTGAAGACGTACTCCAGCGGCATGTACATGCGGCTCGGGTTCGCGGTCGCGATCCACCTCGATCCCGACGTGCTCTTGGTCGACGAGGTCCTCGCGGTCGGCGACGAGTACTTCCAGCACAAGTGCTTCGCGCGCATCGCCGAGTTTCGCAAGGCCAACAAGACGATCGTCCTGGTCACGCACGATCTCGGCGCGGTCGCGCGCCTGTGCGATCGCGCCATCTGGCTGGACCAGGGCGCCGTGAGCGCGTCCGGATCCGTGCGCGACGTCGTGAACGCCTACCACTTGAAGGTCGGCGAGAAGGAGCAGCGCGAGCGCGCGGCCCGCGGGGAGATCGGCGGGCGCAAGGGCGACCGGACCATCGAGATCGTGCGCGCGCGGATCCTGGACCAAGACGGGCAGGAGCGCGTGGTGCTCGAGTCCGGCCGGCCCGCGTCGATCGAGATCGCGTACCGCAATCCGCAGCTCGTGTCGGACGCCGTGTTCGGCGTCTGCATCTACCGCGACGACGGCATCTCGGCGTACTGCACGAACACCGCGAGCGACGGCATCACCGTGCCGCCGAAGGGAGAAGGCGTCGTGCGCTTCGCGATGGAGTCGTTGGCCCTGCTCCCCGGCGGGTTCGACGCCGACGTCGGGATCACCGATCCGCAGGACCGCTACTACGACTACCTCGAGAAGGGCATCACCTTCCGCGTCATCGCGGGGCCCGGGCGCGAGATGGGGATGGCCCGGATCCCGCACCGCTGGGACTGCGAGTGATGGGCGTCAACCCGATTGGCGCGGACGGTACGCTCCGACGGTGAACGACGGTCCGATCGACCTCGCCGCGATCCAGGTCGAGATCCGCGAGCGCGTCCAGCGCAAGCGCGCCAACGGTGCGTACAGCGACGACGTGCGTGCCGCCCTCGAGCTGCCGCTCCCCGGCGGCCGCGCGCTCTTCAGCGACGAGCTCGGCGATCCGCTGCCGGCGCTGCAGGACGCCTTGGCCGATGAAGCGACGTACGACGCGACGAGCCACCGGCGGTTCGTCGGCGGCGCGATCACGCTCGGCCGGCGGGCGGTCATTGGCCTCGTGCGGTGGTGGATCGCCGCGATCACGGACCGGCAGGAGCGCATCAACCAGCTGCTCACGCGCGCGGTCATCGACCTGCGCGAAGCCCCGTCGCCGCAGTTCGACGAGCGGCTCGCCCGGCTGGAGCGCGAGTGGCGCCGCTGGCGCCAGGACGAGGTCGCCGCGACCCTCGAGAGCACGTTCTTCGCGGCGCGCTTCTCCGGCGACGAGCCGGTGATCCGCCGCCAGTCCGAGGCATTCATCGACCTATTCGCCCGGCGCACCCGCGTCTTGGACCTGGGCAGCGGACGCGGGACGTTCCTGGAGCTGCTGCGCGACAAGGGGATCGGCGGCTACGGCGTCGACGTCGATCCGAAAATGACGGACGAGGTCCGCTCGCGTGGTCTCGAGGCGTACACCAGCGATGCGCTCGAGCACCTCCGATCGCTCGGCGAGGCGAGCCTCGACGGCCTGTACTCGCGGCACGTCGCGGAGCACATCCTCCCCGGCGAGCTGGTCGCGGTGCTGCGCGAGTGCCGTCGCGTGCTCGAGCCCGGCTCGCCGATCGTGTTCATCACCCCGAACCCCGCGACGCTCACGGTTGGCGCGCACACGTTCTGGCTCGACCCGTCGCATCGCCGGCCGATCCCGCCAGAGCTCTTCTCCTTCTATCTCGAGGTCGAGGGCTACCAGCGCGTCGAGACGCGCACGTCGCAGCCGAGCGAGACGCGCCTGAACGAGGACGTCCCGGCCGGCGCCGTGCGCGAGAACGTGAAGCTGTTGAACGCCACGCTCTTCGGCGATCGCGACTACG
>DASYVN010000248.1:0-2404 GCA_035937095.1 Candidatus Limnocylindria bacterium | reverse complement strand
CATCGAGACGCTCGGTGGCGTCGCGACGAAGCTCATCGAGCGGAACACGACCATCCCGACCTCGAAGTCGCAGACGTTCACGACCGCGTCCGACGGCCAGACCCAGGTCGAGATCAACGTCGTCCAGGGTGAGCGCGAGCTGGCCGCGGACAACAAGAGCCTCGCCCGGTTCATCCTCGATGGGATCCCGCCGGCTCCACGCGGTGTCCCGCAGGTCGAAGTCGCGTTCGACATCGATGCGAACGGCATCGTGAACGTCCGCGCGAAGGACAAGGCCTCCGGTAAGGAGCAGCACATCACGATCACGGCCTCGAGCGGCCTCGCGAAGGATGAGGTCGACAAGCTCGTCCGCGACGCCCAGGCCCATGCCGAGGAGGACCGCCGCAACCGGGAGCGCATCGAGACGCGCAACGAGGCCGACAACCTGGCGTACCAGTCGGAGAAGGCCCTTCGCGACGCGGGCGACAAGGTCCCCGCTGACGTGAAGAGCGACGTCGAGGAGAAGGTCGCGGCCGTCCGCGACGCCCTCAAGACCGACGACACGGAGAAGATCCGGTCCGCGGCCGAGGCGCTGCGGCAGTCGTCCATCAAGATCGGTGAGGCGATGTACAAGACCGATCAAGCCTCGCAGCAGGCCGAGGCCGGCCAGCATGGCGAGCCGGCCGGCGCGACCGCCGGCGCCGACGCGCCGCACAAGGACAACGACACGATCGAAGGCGAGTTCAAAGAGCAGAGCTAGCTCCGGCGGCGACGTACATGAGGGCGGGCGGCGCACGCCGCCCGCCTTTTCGTGTCCGAGCGGACCCTCGCTCGCCGGGGCGTTTCTTGGATGCGCGTTGCGCACCATAGGCACGTGCTGCGTGAGGGTCTGCGCGCGGAGCTGCCCGCGGTCTTCGTCCTGGCCGCGCGGGCGAGCTGGCCGTCGGTGCGGCAGATGGCACCGGCGCTCGCGGCGCTCGGCGCGCTCGGCGTCCAATCCCTCACGTCCGCGGGAATCCATACGCTTCAAAGCGCGGACCTCTACGCGTTTGGAACCTACCTCTTGCGCAACGGGGAGCCGGTCACCGTCGTCGGTACGCGCTCGGCACGCTCTTCGCGTTCGGCTCGGCGCGATGGCGCGGCGTCATCGCGGCCGTCGGTCTGTTCGCGCTCACTTGGGTCGAGCAGTTCTGGGTCAACCTCCCGGGACGTCTGACGTTCTGTGAGCGGAGCGCGACGAGCTGCGACCTGCCAGCCCTCGCGTTCCAGCAGCTCTGGCCACCGCTGCTCGGGATCGCGATCGGGATCCTGCTGCAGCGTATGGTGGGTCACGGTCGACCCGGCGTCTCGGCGGTCGCGTTTGGCGTCGGTGTCTTCGCGTTCGCGTTCCCGCTCGCGCGGATCACGTTCGTGCCGTTCCTCGGCGTCAGCCCCGTGGGCGAGGCCGCTCACGGCGCTTTCTATTGGGTGATCGCAGTGCAGCTGCTCGGCGCCCTCGCGGCGGGGTTGGTCCTTGGGGCCTTCGGCAGACGGCATCTGATCGACGCCGTGGTCATCGTCGTCTTCTTCATCGGCCCGTGGTCGCCTCAGCTGCGCGTCCCCGAGCTGTTCTATGTCGGGTTCCACCTCGCGAGCGACTGGCAACTTTTCATCCCGGTCGGATACGCGCTCGTCGCGCTGCTCGGCCTCGGGGTCGGCACGGTCGCGGCCCGCTACCGCGCGACGAGCGTGCCCACCATCCCATAGGCCTCGTGTCCCGGCAAGTGGCACATGTAGGTCAGCGTCATCGCGACCGGGAACGTAAGCGTCGTTGTGCGCATCGAGAGCGCGGGGATCGTGAGCTCGTCAGGCCGCGCCGCGTGCACCGGCTCGGTCCCGGTGCGATGCCGCTCGTGCATCGCCCCGTCGCCGACGAGCCACTCGTGATCGATGGGATCGTCGTTGTGGATCGTGAACGTGACCGGCACGCCCGCGGGCACGTCGATCCGTGTCGTCGAGTAGTGGGAGTAGTGGATCGCGATGTCCACCGCGGCCTGCTGTCGCGTCGCCGGTGCGCACGCACCGGCGACGGCGACGAGGAGGAGCAGGAGAAGGGAGACCGGCCGGATCACGCGAGGACGGTCCGCCGCCGCTCGCGGATGACGACGAGGATGAGCGCGGCCATCGCCGCGGCGAGCATCGTGACGGCGATCGGCGTCGGGTCCGCGCTGCCGGGCGCCTCGAAGCCGGCGGCGACGCGCGATGGGCTGCGTCCGGCCGCGTCGACCGCCAGGTCGTAGGTCAAGGTGGACGCGACGGTATCGATGCGCAGCTGGCTCAGCCAGCCGGTCGCGGGGATCCAGCCCATGCCCGCGTCGGAGCGGAGGTCGGTAAGAAGCGCCGCCGACGCGGTGCGGTCGTACGCGAGCGCGAGCCCATTCGTGCC
>DASYVN010000247.1:0-14263 GCA_035937095.1 Candidatus Limnocylindria bacterium | reverse complement strand
CCTGGCTCTTGTTGTCGACCTGCACGTCGTAGGTGGCCGGAGCGGCCGGGGTCGCGCCGCCCGGCGCGCACGCTGCCACGATCAGCGACCCCGCCGCGAGCATGGACACGAGACCCGTTGCTTTCATCGTCCCCCCCTTGGTTCGTCGCACACAGTACCGGCTGGTCGCCCAGCGGTCGAGCGCTACGGCGCGCCGAGCATCCGATCCACCGCCACCCGGATCTCGTCCGCGGCCGTCGGGCCCTCGAAGGCGGCTCGGATCATCCCGCGAGCATCGATGAGGAACACCCACGGCTCGGACTGCAGTCGCCACTCCTGCACGGTCTGGGTGAACCGGCGCTTGGTGGGATCGGGCCGGTAATCCCTGTAGATCTCGATGTGGATGAAGCTGATCCGGTCCCGGTACGCCGGTTCGAGGGCCTGCACGGCGTGGACCTCGGGACCGCACATCGCGCTGGTGCAGAAGGCCGGAGTCGCGAACAGCACCAGCGTCGGCCGGTGGTTCGCGATGGCCTCCGCGATGGAGAGGTCGTGCATATCGTCCGGCGGGCTCCCGCTGTCGATGTCATGCACGTCCGCGACATCGCGGACCGTCGGGTTGCGGCTCTGCGGCGCGGCGTCGCCGACGGCGAGGCCGGTGGGACGCGGCAGCACGTTCACCGAGAGCCCCGTCGTAACAGCCGGCCGGCCCGCACGGCGGGCGCTCACTTCGATCAGCCAGCGGCCCGAGGTGGCGAACGTGAGGGAAGCGACGTAGGCCCCCTGGCCCAGCAACCCTTCGCCCTTGAAAGGAGCATCGGCCTCGCTCAGCAACGGATCGGTCGGAGCCTGCCGGTAGGCGCGGAGATGGACTGCCGCGTCATTCACCGGCGTGTTGTGCTCGAGGATCCCGACCGGCACACGCTGCTCGCCGACCGCGAGCTCCGATGCGACGAGGACCGCTTGGAGGGCCGGAGAGGCGTCAGTGGTGCGCGCTGTCGGCGCAGCCACGCTCGTGCACGCGCCCGTCAGCACCACCAGCAGCACGAGCGCTGAGCGACCGCGCCGGCGAGGTCGGTGGGTCACGGTCGCACCTTCAGGGTCCCTTCATGTCGAAGACGGACGATCATTCCGTTGTGCATCGCTCCGTAACCAGTGTGGCCTGCCCGCAGCACTGTTCAGAACTGTGGCGCGTTGAGACTATTCGTTTTTCACCTCGGAAATCGCGCGCAGCCGCGAATGTCCGAGCAACCGTCGGGAACGAGCCGGTCCGCGATCCTTCAGACCAGACCAGGTGCCATACCGCGAAGAGGCAGGCGGCCACGAGCCATCGGTTGGAGCGAGCGTGGACGAGCAGGGCGCCGAGGAGCACGACGCCGCCGGCGTTCCAGACGAAACGGACCCATTCGATGTCCAGTTGGCCGACGATCCCGCGCGCGTCCGAGCCCGTCAGGCCCAGAACGTGGATCTGCGCCACGTGCTCGAGAACGTGTCCTGTCTGCGCGAGCAGCAGCACGGTGAAGACCGCCGCGCTCGGTCGGCGCCGTACCAGATCATCACGGGCTCGAGAGGTCGCTCGACCGAGGGCGGGAGGTAGCCGGATCTGCACTTCATCTACAACGTCGTCGAAACGGCCGCGATCGCGGTCGCCTATGGCTGGCAGCTCCGGGCCGAAGACCCTCCACTGCCGAGGGTTCGCCGCGCCTAGTACGTCGGCGTGCCGCCGCGCGGCGGTCTTACCGGGCGGGAGCGGGCGCTGAGGACGGGCTGCCGGTGCGATCCATCGGCTTGCGTTTCTTGACGTCCGGGTTCTTCGCGCGTCGTCTGGCGTTCTTGAGCCGTGCTCGTGATCCTGTGCGTCGCGACATGGTGTCTCCTCTCGGATCCGGCATTAAGGATGCGCCATCCGCTCTCCCATTGCTAGGGCGCGAACACGTCATTTCCACCACCCGCGACTTCAGGCCCTAGCGCACGACGCCACGCGACGACGGATGACCGCATCGTCATCCCAAGCCGCGCACGGTTCCGGAGCGGTCGGCTGATGCGGGACCCAAAGAGCACGTGCCGTGCCCCATCATCGACGCATGCGGCTCCGCTGGGACGCGTCCCCATGGCTGCTGATCGGCGTCCCGATCCTCGACGCCCCTGCGGCGGCGCTCTGGCTGACCGCGGCACTCCAGTTCGTCGGCCTCGGCCGGCCGCTCGACGCGCTCATCGCGTCCGTCGGCTCGCTCGCAGGCGCGGATCCGTCGTTCGGTGCGCGGCTCGTGGTCCTCGTCGTGTTCGTCGGGCTGCCCGCGATCGCGTTCGCGCTCGCGTGCTTCGCGTTCTTTGGGGGCGAGCTCGCGATCGAGGACTGGACGATCGACGCCCGCCTTCGCCTGCCGAGACCGCCGTGGCGCGTCGTGGATGTGATCGCCGCCGCGCTGCTCGTGTGCACCGCTCTCCTCGTGCTCGCGATCGCGACGCATGGGATCAGCGACTAGGAGTCGGGGCCTGTGTCCTTCGTCGCGTCAACGCGTTCAAATACGGAAGCGGTCACGCACCTGTACGGTTCGTCGAGCGAGGGCCCCTACCGAGCGAGGGTGCTGGCGAGCGGTACGCCATCCGCCCAGTACGTTCCGGTCGGCCCGGATGGCAGCAGATCGAAGGTGGTCCCCGCGCCATACGGCACGCGCGTCGCGCTGACGACCGCGGTGCCGTCGACGACGTCGCCGACGCGGATCGTGCCGAGCGCCCGCCCATCTGCGAGCGGGTGGCCGGGCGACGCGTGGAGCTCACGGCCGTCGCCGAGCACGAGATCGACGACCGTGTGATCAGCGGGTGCGGTCGTGCTACCGATCAGCATGACGACGCCGGCCACGCGTGCGCCCCGCGCGTCCATCGTCCAGACGGCCATGCCCTCCCGCAGATCCTCGACGGCGACCAGGCCGTCGGGGGTCGCGATGCGCGTGCCACGCGCGAGACAGATCGGGCACGGCGGCGCGCCGCTGGCCGTCTGCGACGTGACCGCGATCTGGCCACGCTGATCGATGGTGCCATCGACGAGCGAACCGGTCTTTTGATCTTGGGTGAAGCGCGCCGTGAAGTGATACGTGGCCCCGGCGGGGTCGAGGCGGAGCGCGCCGAGCATCTTCCAGTCGGTGTAGATCGCGACCTTCTGCGCGTGCGTGTAGGTCGGGCTCGGGGCATAGCCCAGATGCGCGACGATCGCGTTGAAGGTCTCGGCGTCCCGCTGCACCTCGGGGAAGCGGGACTCGGCGAGGGTGTCCTGGTCGGCGCGCGCGACCGGGTAGAAATCAGGATCGCAGTACCAAAGCCGACCGAACCGATCGACGAGCCGGTACTTCAGCTGCGCGAGCGCGAGTGCACCAGACGCGGCCGGTGTGATCGTCGGCGACGGCGTGGGCGCGATGGTGACGATGGGGGTCGGCGACGGCGCGCCGCTCGGCCGCGGTGTGACCGGCTCGATCGTCGCCGCGATGGCGGTGGCCGATACGGCCGGCTGCGGCGTGGGGCTGCCCGGGGTGCCCACGGTGGAGCCGAGCCGGTCGCCGCAGGCGGCCACGAGCACGACGACCACGGCGAGACAGGCGAGCCTGCGCATGTGAGTGGAACGTGCGGCGGGCCGGAAAGTTCCGCGGCTATCCTCTGCGCGGGGCCTTAGCTCAGCGGTCAGAGCGGCTGCTTTACACGCAGCGGGTCGGAGGTTCGAATCCCCCAGGCCCCACCCGATCAGCGCGAAATGGACACATCGGAGGCGCCGATGCCTGGGCTCCCGAGCTGGCGCACCGCGACGCTCGCGAGCGACGCGACGCAGGGTCAGGGCGTCGTCCAGCCGGGCCTCCGTCCGCTGGATCCCGCCTCGCGCATCGCGGGGCCGGCGCTCGTGGTCCAGGCGAGCCGCGACGACAACCAGGCGGTCGTATCCGCGCTCGCTGCGCCGCCGACCCCGGGCGTGGTCCTCGTGGTGAGCGGGCACGCGGCATCGCGGACGGCGACGATCGGCGACATCATGGCCGCGGATCTCAAAGCGCATGGCGTCATCGGCCTCATCACGGACGGCCTCGTCCGCGACGGGTCAGCGATCCGAAAGCTCGGCTTCCCGGTCTGGTGCCGTGGGACGACCCCGACCGCGCCACATCGGGCATCGCCGGGCCGCGTCGGCGGCAGCGTCGACATCGGCGGCGCGGTCGTCCGCGACGGCGACATCGTGATCGCCGACGACGATGGCGTCGTCATCTGGCCCCAAGAAGACATCGCGGGGCTCGTCGCGAAGGCCCATGCGCGACGGATATCGGATGAGGAGCGGCTCGCGAAGATCCGGGCGCGTTAGCTCACCACCATCCACGGCATCGGCGGCAGCGGGAACAGACGCACGTTGCGCCCGGCAAGGATGAGCGCGTCCGCCAGACCCTCGAGCCGGCCCAGCTGCGTCGCGAAGTAGTCCAGCCGCTCCATGCCGCGCGCGTCCAGGTCCGCCTGCTCGCTGCCTCGGCGGGCGATGAGCTGCCACAGCTCGAAGTAATCGCGTGAGAGGTCGTCGGCATGGACCGTCAGCTGCGCCTCGTAGCGGCAACGCGCGAGGCGGACGCTGGCGGTCTCGAACGTCGTCAGACGCCCGAGCGCGGCGAGGAAATCGGCGCGCAGCCGGATGACCTCATCGCTGCCGGTGGCCGCCCGCGATCGGCGGTACGCGCGCCCGCGGGCCTTGGCCTGCACCGAGAGCTCACGGTGGCGCTCGTCGATGCGCTGGCGAAAGCGCTCGCTGCGAACGGCGGTGGTCGTCCAGACGACCGGCGCACGAGGCGGCATGTGCCGGCGATTATCCTGCCGCACGCACCCTGCACAAGACTGTTCATGACGGGCGGGACATGAGAAAATGAATGAGCCTGACCTCGCGCGGTCCCTCCTTGGGTCCGCCCGGACCATCGCCGTCGTGGGCTACTCCTCCCGTCCCGATCGACCGAGCAACTCGGTGTCGGCGTATCTGCGCCGCAACGGATACCGCATCGTCCCGGTGAATCCCCAGCTCCTCGGCGCGGTGTTCGAAGGCGAACGCGCCTACGACCGGCTCGTCGACATCCCCCACGACCAGCAGATCGGCTTCGTGGACGTCTTCCGGCGGGGCGAGTTCCTCGACGCCGTCGTGGACGACGCGCTGGCGAGCGGCATGAGCGCGATGTGGTTCCAGCTCGGGCTCGGCAACGTCGATGCCGCGCGGCGCGCGGAGTCGATGGGTCTGCGGGTCGTCTGGGATCGCTGCACCGCCATCGAGCACCGCCAGCTGCGCTCGGGGGGCTAGCTCACCGCCTTACCACCGGCTGCGTGGGGTGAGCGCGACCTCTTTCGTCACGTCTTCGCCGCTCGCGACGCGCGACCAGAACGGGTCGAGCTCGAAGCGGGCGTTGGCGACACGGAGCGTGGCGATGAGCGCGGCGAAATCCCGCAGCCGGTATGGCTTGGTATTGACCTTCACCGTCGTCGCGCGGCCGCGCGCCACGAAGTGCGGCGCCGAGACGCCCGAGTGCCCGCCGGGGTACCGCTTGGCGTCGACGCGTTGCAGCGAACCGATCGCGACGCTCTCCCGATGCGTGCCGAAGAACGTGCGGTACACGAGCTCGTCCCCCTCGATCCGGAGGTCGGTGAAGTACGCGTAGTTGAGAACGATGAGCGCATTGAGTGCCAGCAGTCCGATCCCGATACCGGCCATGACACCGTCGCGACCGGCGACGCCGAACACGAGCACCGCGAGACCCGCGAGCGGGAAGAACGTGTACGACGGCCACAGGAGCAGTAGATCGGGGCGGACGCTCGTCACGGGTCAAGTCTAGGTGCCCGGGTCGCCGACGGGCCTGATCGCAAGGCGCCGGTCGACGTCCGCGAGTGCCGCGCGGATCGGTTCCGATCGCGCCGCGCGCTCGTCGTCCTCCACGAGCCGGTCCGGATCCTCGGACTCAGCCAGGCGCGCGACGTAGAAGTCATGAAGTCCGGCGAGCGCCTCGCGGATCGGCAGCGGCCGGTAGGAGGTGCCCGTCGTGTCGCACGCGATGCGGTACTCGAGCTCCGTCGGGCGGTAACAGCCGCGACAGACGAAGACTCGCGTCTCTGCGCCGTTGTTGAGGACCCGCGAGGGGTGCGCGTCCGCGGCGATGTCCTCAGCGCGGCAGCGCGGGCAGCGAGTGACGCGCATCCGCGCATTGTCGCTGGCACCGACGTGTGCTTTGCTGCTTGCCCGATGGCGGACACACTGGGCGAACGAGCCGGGCCGCGGCCGCGGCGGACGAACGGGTCGACGATCCCGCGCACCAGGTCTCGCCGTTCAAGGCGTGGTTCGGCAAGGTCGCGACCAGGGTCTCGGACGCCACGGGTTCCGTCTGGACGTTCGCCCTTGCGATCGCCGTGATCGCCGCGTGGGCCGTCAGCGGCCCGTTGTTCGGATTCTCCGATACCTGGCAGCTCGTCGCGAACACGTTCACGACGCTGGTCACCTTCCTCAGGGTGTTCCTCATCCAGAACACCCAAAACCGCGACGCGAAGGCGACCGAGCTCAAGCTCGATGAGCTCATCCGGGCTATCGGCGACGGGCGGAATCAGTTCATCGGCGCGGAGAGCGAGCCGGACGAGCAGCTCGCGCGCGAGACGCGGGAGATCGAGGCGGAGAAGAACAAACCGGCACCGGCGGCCGCCGACGAACGCCGCGTCGATCCGCCCTCGCGCAACGGAAAACCGCACAACGGGGAGCCCGCGGGACAGCGATAGCCACTGCCGGTGGCCGTTTGGTCCCCTTGTCACGACGCTCGGTATCTGCGCATATATGGACGCATGCCGCCGGGCGAGGGCAAAGGATGGGCGAAGGGCCGTACCGCACAGGACGATCCCCGCGTCGCGCATGCCGCGTCCGCCCATCGCGGGATGCAGTACGTGGCGCATCTGCCGCCGGAGCAGGACCCGCGGCGCAAGTCGGCGCCCGCAGTCGTCGAATGGCAGCCGAAGTTCGCGTATGTCATGGGGCTGCTCGCGACGGACGGCGCGATCGTCCGTGGCCGAACGATCACCTTCCCGAGCGCCGACCGCGAGCTCGTAGAGCACGTGCTTCATTGCCTTGGAAAAGCCAACACGATCTCGGCAGTGCGGACAAAGACAGGAGCCACGGCCTACCGCACGCAGATCGGCGATGTCGCGTTGTGCCGCTGGCTTCCGACGATCGGCATCACGGCACGGAAAAGCCTGGTGCTCGGGGCCGTCGAGGTACCGGACGCCCTGCTGGCCGATCTTCTTCGCGGACTCTTAGACGGCGATGGCTCGATCATCAACAAGCGCGCCCGCGCGGACACCGGGCGCACCCGTAGCTATTACTGGGAGTACCTTCGGACAAGCTTCCTGAGCGCGAGCCGAGCCCACATCGTCTGGCTGCGCGAGCGCATCGACGTCGCCTTCGGTCTGCAGGGATACATCGCGACAGCGCGTGCGCGCGATGGGCATCACGAGATGTACACGCTTCGATTCGGGAAACGCGGGAGCCTCGAACTGCTGCCACGGATCTACGCCGATCCCGCTGCGCCGCGGCTCACAAGGAAGTGGCGCGTATGGGCGGACTACGTCGAGCGACACTCGCGCGACTCACCCCTTGGTAGAATGTAGGTTCAGCCCAGGTGGCGAAACCGGCAGACGCGCATGTCTGAGGGGCATGTGCCCGAAAGGGCTTGCGGGTTCAAGTCCCGCCCTGGGCACCGATCAGAGGTTCAGCGGATCACAACACGCGCCTTGCCCATTTCCCGCTCCTGAACCGCAGCGCGAGGATGCACGCGCGGTCACGCGACCGTGACGCCGTGCCCCGTGCTCGCTTCGCCGATCTTCCACGCGCGGACGCCATGGGCCTCGCGCGCGCGATCCCACGCCGCGGCGTGTGCGGCCGGGACGCCGAGCAGCAAGCCACCGGATGTCTGCGGATCGAGCATCAGCCGGCGCGTCGCGTCGTCGACGCCGTCGGCGAACCGCACGTGCCCCTCGCCGACGTAGTACGCGGTGTTCCGCTCGAGCCCGCCGAAGCTGACACCGCGCTCCGCGTGCGCCCGTGCTCCAGGAAGCAGCGGGACGGCCGTCGACTCGATACGCACGCCAATCCCCGACCGCTCGGCCATCTCGTTCGCGTGCCCGACGAGGCCGAATCCAGTGACGTCCGTCCCCGCGTGCAGTCCCGCCTCGGACGCGGCACGCGCGGCGTCGCGATTGAGCGCGACCATCGAGGCCACGGCCGACGCGAGGTCTTCAGGGCTGCAGTTCCCATTCTTGTGCGCCGTGGTGAGGGCACCGGTACCGATGGGCTTCGTGAGCCACAAGGCGTCGCCCGGCGCGAGCGGACCCTTGCGCACGATGCGGTCGGGATGCACGCGACCGGTGACCGCAAGCCCGAACTTCGGCTCCTTGTCGATGACCGTGTGGCCGCCCGCGATCACGCCGCCGCCCTCCGCGAGCTTGTCGACCGCGCCGGCCATGAGCCGCTCGAGGACGTCGAAGGAAAGCTCTTCAGGCCACGCAACGATATTGAGCGCAAAGAGGACCTCGCCGCCCATCGCGTAGACGTCGGACATCGCGTTCGCCGCCGCGATCGCGCCCGCGGCGTACGGGTCGTCGACGATCGGCGGGAAGAAATCGACGGTCTCGACGATCGCGAGATCGTCGGCAACGCGATAGACCGCCGCGTCATCGGACGATCTCAGTCCGACGAGCAGCTCCGCGGGGTCGCGCTGCGCGGCGAGGGGGCGCAGGACCTGCGCCAGTGGGCCGGGGCCCAGCTTGGCGCCTCAGCCGGCGCAGGACGACAAGCTGGTGAGCCTGATCTCCTCACGGGTGAACACGCGATGAGGATAGCCGCGCGCGCCCGATCAAAGACTGGATCAGAGACCGGTCGGGGTATGGGGAAATGCAGGTCTGTGAACGGTGTCGATAATGATCGCGAGTCGTTGGCCCACGTTCGCGCGACTTTCGCGCAGTTGACGCCAGGAATACCGTTGCCGCGAGCCACGCAGGTCTTAGCCCGTCTCGGAACGGGTAGGGAGGTCGGACATGACAGCAGCACAGCTCTATCGCCTTTGCGGGTACGCGCTCGTGATCGGCGCCATCGTCTCGATCATCACCACAGTCGCGCAGGCGGCGCTCTTCCCGTCGAACAACGACCCGACGTACGCGCAGAACGCGCTCCTTGTGCCGCTCGCGCTGATCAGCGTGGCCGCCTCGGTGTTGCTGCTCCTCGGGCTTCCGGGCTGGTACGCGATGCACGCGCGCGCCGCGGGTGTCAGCGGACTGGTCGGGTTCGTCGGCATCTTCATCACCGGGCTGATGTTCCCGATCTTCTTCGGCCTCTTCCAGGCCCTCCTCTTTCCGTTCTTCGCGACGCAGGCGCCACAGCTGCTCAGCGGCGACGGGCCGTCTGGGTTCTTCCCCTACTTCATCGTCGGGACGCTCATTCAGTTGATCGGCACGATCGGTCTCGCGATTCCGATGCTCCGCGGCCAGGTGCTTCCGCGTTGGCCAGGTTACGCTCTCGTTATCTCGGCGCCCCTGGCGGTGGTGTCGTTCTTCCTGAGTAGTGGCCCGAACGCACCGCAGAGTGCGCTCACCTTGGCCCTGAACAACCTTCCCGTGGTATTACTGCTCGTCGCCCTTGCCGGAATGGGCGGGAAGCTGCTGACGAACCGAAGCGATATTGGCGTCGCGGAGCTGAAGACGGCCCCGTTCAGCAGGTAGCCGAAATCGTGAGTGTTTCCCCATACCCCATCAGAGACCGGTCGGGGTACGGGGAAATACAGGTCTGTGAACGGGACGGGGGCCGCCGCGTAAGCCTGGAGGTAAGGCCCTACGAAACCGTGGTCACTGATTCCCTACACCCGTCGCCCTCCTGAGCGTTGCCGGTGGTTCCCGCGCATTCCTGGCGAGGTCAAACCACTCTGTGCGTGCGCTGGTGCGCGGACGATGAGCGGTCCTGCATGGAGCGGATCTCTGCAGCGGGAGCGAGCGTTACGGAATCGGCGCTTGTATTGCTGAGAATCGGGAGTACAGCTATGACGTTCCTCCGGACCCGCAGCACCGTCCGCGCCCTAGTGCCGGCGAGGTGCTCCCCAGGCCCCCCGCGAACACTCTCGTGTCCCACCGCAACGGGCGGGTGTCGTGTTTAGCGAGCAGAACAAGATTGCTCGCGCCGCCTCGCAAGCGGCAGCCTAGTCTCAGCGGGCATACGCACGCTCGGCGACGCCTCGTCGAGCGTCGAAGCACATGGCGGGGAGAAACACATGACAGCTTTTGAGGATCTAGCGAAGAAGTGGACCGACGCGTACAACCGACACGACCCGCGCGCCGTGGCTGCGTATTACACGCAGGACACTGTCTCGCATGACCCCTTCTACCCCGAGCCGCTGAAGGGTCGAGCGGCGATCGAGAAGGACGCCGCGGACTTCTTCCGCGCGTTCCCCGACCTCCGGGTCGAGGTCATCAACATCTTCGAGAAAGGTGACCGAGCGGCCGGAGAGATCAAGATGACCGGCACGAACAACGGACCGCTGGCAACGCCAACAGGCGAAGTTCCCGCGACAGGCAAGCGCATGGACCTGCGTGTCGCCTTCGTCGGCCGCATCAACGCGGAGAATCTCATCGTCGAGGAGCGGCGGTACTACGACACCGGAACGCTCATGCAGCAGCTTGGCCTCGCACCAGAGGCAGCCGAGGCAGCGGAGGCAGTCGCCGCGCGATAGCAGACTCGAGCTCAACCGCGGTGAAGCCCGGTCGCACTTCGACCGGGCTTCACCGCGTCATCCGTTCGCTTCGCCGCCTCCGCGAGCTTCAGCGTTGTTTCCGCCACCGCCCCCTCCGACTGGTTGCGAAATCTAAGCACACATCCTCGAGCGACACGTCACCGCGGCTCAGTCGGCGAGGTAGCCGATGAGCGGATCGAGCTCGCGCCCGCTGGGGAGCATGTTGAGCGAGGCGACGACCTGGAAGGTGATGGTCGGGTCGTAGAACGTCGCCCAGGATGAGAGACCGGGTCCGATCGCGCGGAACAGCGGCGCGCCGACGCCGACCCGCTGAGCGTCGCGGACGAGCAGCTCAGTGTCCGCGCTGAGCGCGCCCGGTCGGAAGGTGAGCCGGCGGTCGGACGAGACGACCGTCACGTAGGGGAAGAAAGGCAGCGAGGGCACGTTCGAGCCGATGCGGACGTCGTTGTTGATGTACTGATAGAGCCGGACCTCTACCGTCCCCTCCAACGGCGTACGGAAGACGGTCCCCGGTCGAACCTCGATGCCGGCGTAACTGCGGCCTCCGAAGCGGTAGGGCGAGACGGAGATCGCCGGCATCGGCTCCAGCGAGGGCAAGGGCGTCGCGAGTGGCGTCGCCGAGGGCGTCGGCGCGGGCGAGATGGCGGCCACGGACGCACTGGCGGATAGGGCGGACGTCGGCGGAAGGCGCCCCTCCGCCGCGCCGGTGCCGATCACCCCCGCGACCATCAGCCCGGCGGCGAGCGCGGTCACGCCAGCGACCAGCACGATGACGCCATCGGCCAGGTCGGCGAACGCTCGCGCGGCGGGGTGTGGTGCCCGCGGCCTCGACATGGCGCCTCCGGAGGGAAACGTTTCTCTCCTCCACACCCGCCCCGCTGCGAGGGTAGCGCACGCCGCCGCCAGGAGCGAGACAGGTCTGCCTGGACCTGGGGATAGGCGCCGGTGGCGCTCGCCTCCAGCCGTGCGGGGGAGCCTCGAACTCTGTGACCCCCACGGTCTTGGTTCGTCCGGCGTACAGCCAGCGCCGTAGCATCTCCGTGGTCGCCAGTCTCGCGATCATGTTCGTCGCGCTCCTCCCACCCGTCAGGCAAGATCCAGCGGGGCACTGGGGCGGCGTACCTACTGAGTGTCGCGTCGCCCGAGAATCCTTTCAGATGCGAGTGTTGCAATTGCACGTCTGACTGCACGGAATCGGTCAGCTGCGGCGTCAGAGGGATATGCGGACGAGGAGGATGACCTGCAGGACCGTTGGGAGTCTTTGTACCGGGAGTGCCGGGACAAGATCTACCGCTCCGCCTGCATGCTTGTCGGCGGGCACGACGCCGAGGAGATCGTGCAGGAAGCGTTCGAACGCGCGATGCGCGGGCCCGAGTTTTTCACGCGCATCCAAAACCCCGGCGGCTGGCTCAGAGTGGTCGCAGCACGCCAGGCGCTCTCCCGGTTGCGACGTCAGCAGCGATGGCACGGCGTGCAAGCGCTCCTCCGTCCGAGCGCAACACCGGAACGCGACGTTGATCTGGGGCAGGCCTTGACGCGGCTGCCCGCGAACCAGCGCACTGCCGTTGTGCTGCGCTACTACCACGGGCTTGAGTACGCGGAGATCGCCTCGGTGCTCGGGGTCAGTGCGAACGCGGTTGGCCCCATCCTGACGCGCGCACGGACCACGTTGCGCGAGGCGCTGCGATGAGGGACGACGAAGAGCGCGAGCTCGCGACGGCGATCCGGAGGTATGCCGAGGCGATCCGCGTCCCGGCCGTGCCCCTTCGCCCCCAGCGCAACCGACCGAATCGCCTTCTGGTCGTTGCCTCGGTCGCGACGGTGCTCGTGGGTGCAGCCCTGGTCGGGCGGGGGCTTGGCCAGTGGCGCGCGAATGGCCCCGCGGCGACGCCAACCTCGTCGACGGGCACCTCCGCCGGGTCGACCGCGAGCTCCGTTCCAGCGCCGGTCCTTGATGACCGTTTCGGCTTCCTTGGTGACCCGATCCTGGGGTTCAGCGGACCGGCGGTCCGCAGGGAGATTGACCCGGGGCTCGTGGTCGCGCTCGGCGAAGTCCGGTCGAAGATCGCGGTCTCGCCGGATGGCCGCCGCCTCGCGTACTGGACGGGGACAGCCGGATCAAGCGACGGGCTCCCGTACGACCTGCGCGTCCTCGACGTCGCGCCGGGCGCGCAACCACGCACGCGCTTATCCCTCACGTCGCAGGAGTTCGCCGGCCACATCGCGTGGTCGAGCGACGGAACGGGGCTCGTCATCGGGGTCAGGAGCGAGTCCGGCCCCGGAGCCGATGCCCCACCACGCTATTCGGCGCTCCGTGTGCTCGACCTCGTTGGCGGAGAGCCGCGCGAGATCGCGCGCATCGCTGGCGGCCCGCTGGAGCCGCTCGCCTGGGACCGTCAGGCGCGACTGGTCGCGGCGTACGAGGCCGGCGCCGCCGGCATCTTCGCCTACAGCGTCGTTGCGGAGGGCGGCACGCTCGAGCGCACGCAACTTGGGGGGCAGGGCCTCTTCACTCTGGAGGCGAGCCACGACGCGAAGCAGGTGCTTGGGCGTGGTCTCTTCAGCGACGTCCTGCGGATCTGGCCGCTCGCCTCGCCAGCGCGGGCTGTCGAGCTGCGTGCGAACAGCGGCACGCACATCGTCACCGCGACCTGGCGACCCGGCACGGCAGAGATCGGCGTCCTTTTCGATGACGACCGGATCGAGCTATGGGATACGAACGGAGCCCGGCGCGCCGTGCCGCTCCCGCCGATCCCAGCCACGTCGAACCTGAACCGCGTGCTCGCCTTCCGCGCGGACGGGAGCGCCGTTTTCGTCGGCCGCGCGCTCAGCGGCAGCTTCACCGGCAACCATCCCGATGTGTACTGCGTTGCGGTCGATCTCTCCAGCGCTCGCAGCGCCGTTGTCGAGACAGGTGGAACGTCCTGCCCAGCGTTGTCGGTCCGCATCGCCCCGTAGCGCGAATGGTCCGGTGATCGCGGCGCCGAAGACGTGCGTGCCGCTTGTTGGTCGAGCAGATCGGTGTGTTCGTAGGCGCGTCCGACCTTCGACTTCAATCGGTAGAGCGGGTCGTTCATTCTTTTGCATTCCTGCATCACCGAGGGGCGGATGAGCAACCCGAGCCGGATGCCTGCCGTGCGGGCGGCGCGTAACGAACGTCATCGCACAGGCATCTAGGGGATGGTTCCCATTGTTTTGTCCAGCGGCGTCCCTTCAGGCCGGTGTGTGGCCTGTCGCTTGTCGCGCGCGAGCCACACGCGACGTGCGACGTTGACCACCGTACCGTCTCGCGCCATTTCGCAGGCCCCTATCTCCCCTCCCATCAAAGACCGGTCGGGATAAGGGATAAGGCCTTACGAAACTGGCCACCCGTGTTGTGTGCGTGAACGTCACGCGACGCGTCGGGGAGCTCATCGGCGCAGCCACAGGCTCGCGTGCGCCGGCTGCATCGTGTCACCGACGACCGTCAGAAGATCGCCCCGCAGCGCGTCCAGTTCCACCTCGTCGCGGAG
>DASYVN010000246.1:0-13347 GCA_035937095.1 Candidatus Limnocylindria bacterium | reverse complement strand
CCTACGGCCAGCAGCGCCGGCTCGAGATCGCGCGAGCGCTCGCCACCCGGCCGCAATTGCTGCTGCTCGACGAGCCTGCCGCGGGCTTCACCCCACAGGAGAAGGTCGAGCTCATGCGCCTGGTCGACAAGATCCTCGCCGAGGGGATCACCGTGTTCCTCATCGAGCACGACATGAAGGTCGTCATGGGCATCTCGCGGAACATCGCGGTGCTCGACCACGGCGAGCTCATCGCGCTCGGGCCGCCCGAGGTGATCCGCAAGGATCAGCGGGTCATCGAGGCGTACCTGGGCAAGGGGGCCTGATGGCGCTCCTCGAGCTCAAGGGGATCGACGCCCTCTATGGCCGGGTGCGTGCCCTGCGCGACGTGACCATCGCGGTCGACCAGGGCGAGGTCGTCGCGCTCATCGGCAGCAACGGTGCCGGGAAGACGACGACCCTGCGCACGATCTCCGGCCTCATGCATCCACCGAGCGGCTCGATCATGTTCGACGGCAAGGACATCACCCGAACGCCGGCGCACAAGATCGTCGGGCTCGGGATCTGCCAATCACCGGAGGGCCGGCGGCTCTTCCCGCGCATGCAGGTCATCGACAACCTCCGAATGGGTGCATTCCTCCGCAAGGACCCCGCCGGCGTCCAGAAGGACATGGACCGCGTGTTCGAGCTGTTCCCCCGCCTCAAGGAGCGCACCACCCAGCTGGCCGGCACGCTCTCCGGGGGCGAGCAGCAGATGCTCGCGATCGGACGGGCGCTCATGTCGAAGCCGAAGCTCCTCATGCTCGACGAGCCGTCCCTCGGTCTGGCGCCGATCCTCGTCGAGACGATCTTCCAGATCGTCCGCGAGATCAACGCGCAGGGCATCCCGATCCTGCTCGTGGAGCAGAACGCGCACAAGGCGCTCGAGGTCGCGCACCGCGCGTACGTGCTCGAGACCGGCTCGATCGTGAAGACCGGCTCGGGCAAGGAGCTCCTCGACTCGCCCGACGTCCAGCGCGCCTACCTCGGCATTTAGCTCGCAGCGGTTCCTAGACTCCGCGCGTGGCAACCTCGCTCGCCCTCGCGGTCCCCAAAGACGTCGAGCGCGTCGTCGACACCCTGATCGCCAGCCGCTTCGAGGCCTTCGTCGTCGGGGGCTGCGTGCGGGACGCGCTGCGCGGCGTCGATCCGCAGGACTGGGACATCGCGACGAGCGCGAAGCCCGAGGAGATCCAGAGGCTGTTCAAGCGGTCGCTGTACACGAACCGCTTCGGGACGGTCGTCGTGTCGAGCGGAGCCCATGAGATCGAGGTGACCACGTACCGCGTCGAGGCGGACTACGCGGACCACCGCCGGCCCGAGGAGGTCGCGTTCACCGAGTCGCTGCACGAAGACCTCGCCCGGCGCGATTTCACGATGAACGCAATGGCCTGGCGGCCGACGCCCGAGGGTGGCGAGCTGGTCGACCCCTTCGGCGGACGGGCGGACCTCGAGGCGAAGATCGTGCGGGCGGTCGGCGACCCCGGCGAGCGCTTCGCCGAGGACGCGCTGCGCATGCTGCGCGCGGTCCGCTTCGCGACGGTCCTCCGCATGCGCATCGAGACCGGTACCGCGGACGCGATCGGCGGGCATGCCGCCCTCGCCGCCGCGCTTTCGGGCGAGCGGATCCAGCAGGAGCTGAACAAGATCCTCCTCGCCGAGCGCCCGTCGACGGGCATCCGCCTGCTCTCCGATCTCGGCCTGCTCGCGGTCCTGTGCCCCGAGCTCGAGGTGTGCAAGTCGATCCCCCAGGACAAGGCGGTCGCTCAGGACGTCTTCGAGCACTCGCTCATCACTGTCGACGCCGCTCCGCCTGACCTCGTCCTCCGGTTGGCGGGCCTGTTCCACGACGTGGGAAAGCCGGAGACCTTCGCCGACGGCCACTTCCACCAGCACGAGTTCGTCGGTGAGGCGACCACGCGGCGGGTCCTGCGGCGCTGGAAGTATCCGAAGGACACGGTGGCGGCCGTGACGCACCTGATCCGGCACCATATGTTCTGGTATCAGACCGACTGGACTGGCTCGGCCGTCCGGCGGTTCATCCGGAAGGTCGGCCTCGAGGTCATCCCCGACCTGTTCGCCCTGCGGCGCGCCGACAACATCGGGAGCGGCATCCGGGCCCCCCGGATGTACGCCCTCGAGGACCTCTGGGCCCGCGTGCAGGAGGAGATCGAGCGCAGCACGGCCTTCTCGCCGAGCGATCTCGTCGTCGATGGGAACGACGTGATGCGCGAGCTCGGGATCGGGCCGGGTCCCGAGGTCGGCCGGATCATCGCCGCCCTCTTCGAGCGGGTGCTCGACGATCCCGACCTCAACAGTCGGGAACGGCTCGTCCCGCTCATCCGCGAGATCGGCGCGAAGCCGGGCTAGCGCGGGGCTATCCTGTCGGCCATCGGCTCCGAGCACAGGTCGGGAGGGGTGCGATGGCCATGGACACGGTGACCTCGAGGCGTCAATTCCTGAAGCTGACCGGGATCGGCACGGCCGGGATCGCCGCGGCAGAGCTCGGAGGCCTCGGCTTCGATCTCGCCTTCGCCGGCCAGCGCGCCGCGCGCCGCAAGCTCGAGGGCACGAAGCAGACCGCGAGCATCTGTCCGTACTGCGCTGTCGGCTGCGGGACGCTCGTGAACGCGAAGACCGAGAACGGCCGCACGACGATCGTGAACATCGAGGGCAACCCCGACAGCCCGATCTCCACCGGCAGCCTCTGCCCGAAGGGCGCGGCCACGTTCCAGCTCGCGGTGAACCCGCTCCGCACGACGGTCGTGAAACACCGCAAGGCGAACGCCGCGGACTGGGACACGGAGTCCATGACGCGAGACCAGGCGATGACCCGGATCGCCCAGCTCTACGCGGACTCCCGCGACGCGACCTTCGTCGAGAAGGATGCGAACGGGAAGCTCATCAACCAGTCGACGGGCATCTTCGCCCTCGGCGGCGCGACGAACGACAACGAGGAGAACTACCTCATCGCGAAGGTGAACCGGATGATGGGTGTCGTCCGGATCGAGAACCAAGCCCGGATATGACACTCCGCCACGGTCCCCGGTCTGGGGGTCTCGTTCGGACGCGGCGGAAGCACCACCTTCCAGATGGATCTGCAGAACTCCGACGCCATCGTGTTCATGGGCTCGAACATGGCCGAGTGCCATCCCGTCGGGTTCAAGTGGCCGATGAAGGCCAAGGCCAAGGGCGCGACGCTCATCCACGTCGACCCGCGGTTCACGCGCACGAGCGCGATGTGCGACCAGTACGTCCCGATCCGCTCGGGCACGGATATCGCGTTCCTCGGCGGCCTCGTGAACTACATCCTCACGAACAAGAAGTACTTCTCGGACTACGTCCTCGCGTTCAGCAACGCAGCGACGCTGATCAACGCCGGGTTCAAGGACACCGAGGAGAACGACGGGTTCTTCTCCGGCTACAACGCGCAGACCCGCGCCTACGACCGCGCGACGTGGCAGTACCAGACGACCAAGGCGCCTGAGCGCGTCCCGGAGCCCTCCAGCACCGGTGAGACGAAGGCGGGCGGTGTCGGCACGCCCACCCAGCCGGTCGCCGGATCCGTGAAGGGCGTGAACTTCGCGGCCCTCATCGCGAACCGCCTGCCCGGCCAGCCGATCCAGGACAAGACGCTCAACGACCCGAACACCGTGTTCCAGATCCTGAAGCGCCACTACGCGCGCTACACGCCGGAGATGGTCGAGAAGATCTGCGGCACGCCGAAGGAGCTGTTCATCAAGGTCGCGGACACGCTCATCGCGAACTCGGGCCCCGACAAGACGAGCGCGTTCGTGTACGCCGTGGGCTGGACCCAGCACACGACCGGCGTGCAGCTCATCCGGACCGCCGGCCTCGTGCAGCTGCTCCTCGGCAACATCGGTCGGCCGGGCGGCGGGATCATGGCCCTTCGTGGCCACGCCTCGATCCAGGGCTCGACCGATATCGCGAGCCTCTACAACATCCACCCCGGCTACCTGAACGTGCCCGACGCAGCGAAGAGCCACGACACCCTCCTCAACTACATCCTCACCGAGACCCAGCCGACGTCGTTCTGGTCGAATACGCCCGCGTACGTCGTCAGCCAGCTGAAGGCGTGGTTCGGCGACAACGCGACCGCGGACAACGACTACCTCTACGACACGCTCCCCAAGATCACCGGCGACCACAGCCACCTCCCGGTCATGGTCGAGATGAGCCAGGGCAAGATCGAAGGGATGATCCTCACCGGCCAGAACCCGGCCACCAGCCTGAACGCGGGGTTCCAGCGCAACGCGATGGCGAAGCTGAAGTGGCTCGTCGTGCTCGACTTCTACGAGACCGAGTCGACCGTGTTCTGGAAGCACGCCGATGCCGACGCCAAGGACATCAAGACCGAGGTGTTCTTCCTCCCGGCGGCCCACATCGCCGAGAAGGACGGCTCGATGACCCAGACCCAGCGGACGATCCAGTACCACAAGAAGGCGGCCGACCCGCCGGGCGACTCCCGCAGCGACCTGTTCTTCTGGTACGACCTCGGCCTCCGGCTGAAGAAGCTGTACGCCGCGGGCCGCCCCGGTGCGAAGAACCTCGACGGGATCAAGAACATGACCCTCGACTACGCGCCTGATCCGGCCGAGGTCGCGGACTGGATCAACAAGGACGAGCCGTCGGCGCTGAAGATCTTCAAGGAGATCAACGGCTACGACTACAAGACGAAGAACCCCCTGAACAGCTTCGCCAACCTGGCGTCCGACGGCTCCACCGCCTGCGGCGCTTGGATCTACACCGGGATGCTGCAGCTCGTGAACGGCCAGGTCGTGAACCGCGGCGAGATGAACCCGGGCAAGAACGACGGCTGGGTCAGCCCGAACTGGGGCTGGGCCTGGCCGGCGAACCGCCATCAGCTCTACAACCGGGCGTCGGCCGATCCGGCCGGGAACCCCTGGTCGGCGAAGAAGAAGTACACGTACTGGGACGCCGCCGCCAAGACCTGGAAGAACGACCCCGGCGACGGGATCGACTTCGCCGCGACGAAGGATCCGGCCACGCCGGCGAACCCGAACGGGATCGGGATCGCGTTCCACTCCGGCGCCGATCCGTTCCTCCTCAAGAAGGACGGGAAGGGCTGGCTCTTCGCGTACGAGGGCCTCTCCGACGGGCCGATCCCGACCCACTACGAGCCGTGGGAATCGCCGGTGAAGAACCTGCTCTATAAGCAGGACCGGAACCCGATCACGAAGATCTACGAGGTCGCCGGCAACAAGTACAACGAGTTCGCCGGCACCCAGTTCCCCACGGTCATCACGACCTACCGCGTCACCGAGCACCACCTCTCGGGCACGATGACCCGCTGGCTCCCGTGGCTCGCCGAGCTCATGCCCGAGCTGTTCGTTGAGATCTCGCCCGAGCTCGCGAAAGAGAAGGACATCCAGAATGGCGAGTACCTCCGCGTCATCACCGAGCGCGGCACGACGGAGGCTCGCGCACTCGTCACGAAGCGGCTGCGTCCGCTCATCGTGAACGGCGCGACCGTCCACCAGGTCGGGATGCCGTGGCACTGGGGCTATCAGGGCATCGCCACCGGCGACATCGCGAACAACGTGACCTCGTTCGTCGCGGATCCGAACGTGTCGATCCACGAAGGCAAGGCCTTCACCTGCCGGATCGAGAAGGGACGGGCCCGGGCATGAGCGATCTCCGTGGCATGTTCGTCGACACGTCGATCTGCACCGGCTGCAAGGCCTGCCAGGTCGCGTGCAAGCAATGGAACGAGATGGCCCCCGGCGTTCCCCTCCCGATGGAGGACGAGGCGGCCGTCCGCGAGCACCGCGCGTTCACCGGCGACAGCTACGACAACACCGGGCATCTCTCGGCCACCAACTGGCGGCACGTGAAGTTCATCGAGCAGATCGGACCCGACCCGAGCACACCCGACCGGTCCGATCCGCGCTGGCTGATGATGAGCGACTCCTGCAAGCACTGCGTGCAGGCCGGCTGCCTCGAGGTATGCCCGACCGGCGCGCTCTACCGCACGCAATTCGGCTCGGTCGACATCCACCAGGACGTGTGCATCGGCTGCCGCTACTGCGTCGGCGCCTGCCCGTTCGGGGTGATCGCGTTCAACCAGCGGACCGGGCGCGTGAACAAGTGCATCCTCTGCCAGGACCGCCTGGAGATCGGGATGGGGACGGCGTGCGCGAAGGCCTGCCCCACCTCGTCGCTGACCTTCGGGACGGTGAGCGACCTCCAGGCCATGGCGAACGAACGCGTGAAGGCCCTCCACGGCCGCGGTCAGACCGACGCCTACATCTACGGCTGGGACCTCGGGAACACCGGGAAGATCACCGCCGGACCGAACAAGGGCACCGCGGTGAAGGACGTCGAGGTCGTCGGCGGCTTGAACGTCTTCTACCTGCTGCTGGACAAGCCCGAGGTCTACGGGCTGCCGGCGCACGCGGCGCTGCCGCAGCGCAATTTCGTGCCATCGGCCGGCGTCGCGCTCATTTCCGCGGCTGTGCTCGGCGTCACCGGGCTCGCCGCGTTCCGCCGCAACCGCATGAGCGAGAACGCCGCCGCGGCGGCGACGGAGGGAGGGGCCTGATGCCGGACAAATACGTCCTCCCGCCCGAGTGGGAGTGGCCGATCACGATCGCGCTCTTCCTCGCCGGCGTCGCCGCCGGCACCTACTCGGCCATGGGGCTGATGCACTTCGGGGGCGACAAGCGCGACGCGCCGGTGATCCACCGGCTCGGGTTCCTCCCGATGCCGATCATGCTCGTCGTCCCGCTGCTGCTCATCTACGACCTCGGCCAGCGGGGCCGCTTCCTCAATCTCCTGTTGACGAGTCCCGCCGCGACGGAGCGCCCGGGACCGCTCATGTTCAATCCGAACTCGCCGATGAACTGGGGCTCGTGGGCGATGGTCATCTTCGCCGGCTTCACGGCCATCGCGTTCGCCGATTCGCTCCATCACAGCGGCCGGATCCGTTTCGGCTGGCTCGAGCCGGTCTCGCACAACGTGATCGTCCTCGCGGTCGGCGAGCTCTTCGCGCTCGTCGTGTCCGGCTACAGCGGCGTGCTCCTCAGCGTGACCAACCAGGGCGTCTGGTCCGACACCTTCCTGATGGGCGGTCTGTTCGTCTGCTTCAGCGAGCTCTCGGGGATGGCCGTCGCGGCCATCGTGAGCGACCGTTGGGGCACCGCGGTCACGGCTGCGGCCGTGCGGCGCGCGCTCTTCGGCTTCGCGGCCGTGAGCGCGGTCTTCCTGGTCATCTTCCTCGCCGGTCTTGCGACGCAGCAGGACGGCTCACTCAGCGCCCTTGTCGCGAGCCTCCACGAATTCGTCGCGCCGGCCTTCTGGATCGGCGCCGTCGGGCTCGCGCTCGTCGTGCCGCTCGTCGCGCTCTCGCCACGGCAGATCATCCGCATCCCGAACGGATCGCTCGCGCTCATCGGCGTGCTCGTGCTCGTGGGCGTACTGGCGTTCCGGTACGCGATGTTCTTCTCTGCGATCTCCTTCGTTCAGGGCTAGAGGTCCCGACCCCGCTCGAGATCGACGAGGCCCGCGCCCGCTGGCGAGAGCTCGCCAGAGAGGACGCGGGCCTCGGTCCCATCGCGGCCTTCCACGACGAGCGCCTCGCCGCCGTGGCGGCCGCGCCGCCACCGGACATCGCGATCGATCTGTCGCCCGACGCTGCGACGGAGGCGATCGCGGCGGGCCGCGCGCTCCTGGGAGAGGGCGCCCTCACCTGTGAGACCGTGGAGGTGGCCGCGGAGCTGCGGCGCCTCGCCGGCAATCTCAGCGAGACGAGCGTCGAGGGATCGGACGCCCAGCGAACGGCCGAGCGCCTCGCCACGGAGGATCTCGACGTGGGACCGTTCCTCGAGGACGCCCTGAACGGCAACACCGCGGCGATCGCCCGCGCCGCGATCGAGCGCGGCTACGACCCAGGGGCGTTCGCGCAGCTCGTCGAGCTCGCGCTCCAGCCGGTGCTCTGGGAGGCCGCCGCGCGCTGCGCGGCGCTCACCGACATCGACAGGTGGGATCGCGGCTACTGCCCGGTGTGCGGCGCCTGGCCGGCCCTGGCCGAGCTCGTCGGCGCGGAGAAGCGCCGGGTGCTCCGCTGCGGCCGCTGCGGGACGTGGTGGTCATGGCTCGTGCTGCTCTGCCCGTACTGCGGCAATGACGACCATCGCTCGCTAGGCACGCTCAGCTCAGAGGACTCGCGCGACAGGGTCGATGTCTGCGAGCGCTGCCACGGGTACCTGAAGTCGGTCGCGACGTTCAACTCGGTCCCGACGGCACGGCTTGCGGCGGAGGACGCGGCCACGGTCCATCTGGACGTCGGCGCGCGGGAGGCCGGGTATACCCGGCCCGGCACCGTCGACGTCACGACCGCGGGGATCCCGCGGCTCGTGCGCGAAGGCCGGGCCAGAGCCGGAGGCGATTAGGGGAGGGAGCGCGACGAGCGGCTTTGCCGCGAGTTGCCGTCTTCCCCGGCCGCGCTGCTAGGCAGCGCAGCCGTTCAGCTAGATGGGCTTCGGGGAGGTGTACGTCGGCTCGTACGAGCCGGCGGCCTTGCCGTTCCCGCTGTCGGTACCCGAATCCCAGGAGGACATGTTGTCCGTGCGGATCTTGTCCACCTGCTCGCTCAGCTTGGCGCGCGCCTGGCGCCCGCTGAACGGGGTCAGCAGGAGCGCGACGGCCGCGCCGACGATCGCACCGGCGAGGATGCCGATCGTGAATGCGGAGAAGAGCGCGGTGTCGTCGTGGCCGCCGCCCGCGCTCCGGGCCTGCTTGCGACCCTCGGACAGCATGTCGTCGATCCGCTTGCTCGCTTGGGAACGTAGGTCGTCAAAAACGTCATCGAGCTTGAGATCCTTGAGCGCGTTCATCTGCCTCTCCTTGTGCCGACGTCGCCGCGGCTCTAGTCCGCAGGACCGGTGCCAGCGCCTTTGGACGCCGTCTGGCCGGTGAGCGAGGCCTCGATGAACTGCTCGATATCGCCGTCGAGGACCCGCTGGAGGTCGCCCATCGCGACACCCGTCCGGTGATCCTTCACGAGGGTGTAGGGGTGGAGCACGTAGCTGCGGATCTGGCTCCCCCAGTCCGCCGCGCGCAGCTCCCCACGCTCCCTGGCCTGCTCGGCCTCCTGCTCGAGGACGCGTTTCTCCAGGAGCCGTGCCCGCAGGACCCGCATCGCGATCTCGCGGTTCTGCAGCTGCGAACGCTCGTTCTGTGACGCGGCGACGATGCCCGTAGGGAGGTGCGTGATACGCACCGCGGTCTCCGTCTTGTTCACGTTCTGCCCACCGGCGCCGGTGCTCCGGTAGGTGTCGATCCGCAGCTCATCAGAACGGATGTCGACCTCGGTCTCGGTCTCGACCTGGGGCGTCGGGTCGACGAGCGCGAACGACGTCTGCCGGCGCTTCTGGAAATCGAATGGCGAGATGCGCACGAGGCGGTGCGTGCCGCGCTCGTGCTTCAGGTATCCGTAGGCGTACTCGCCGTCGACCGACAGCGTCGCGCTCTTGAGCCCGGCCTCTTCACCCGGCGTGCTCTCGAGGATCTCGGCGCGGAAGCCGCGCCGCTCGGCCCACCGAAGGTACATCCGCACGAGCATCTCGGCCCAATCGGCGGCGTCGGTACCGCCGACGCCGGCGCTGATGGCGAGGAACGCGGGCCGCTCGTCATACGGCCCTCCGAGCTGGGCCTCGAGGCTGGCCGTGTCGACCTCGAGCTGGAGCGCGGCCAGGTCCGCGGCGAGATCGCGCGCGATCGCGGCATCCTCATCCGCGAGCGGCAGCATCTCCGTGATCTCGACGGCGCGCGACCGGAAGCCGTCCCATCGCTTGACGCGGTGCCGCGCCGCGTCGAGCTTCTTCAAGGTCGATTGGGCGTGCTGGCGATCGGACCAGAGGTCCGGCGCGGAGGCCTCAGCCTCTAGCCGCGCGACCTCGCGTCGCGTGTTGTCGAGGTCAAAGGAACACCGCCATTCGGTCGATGCGCTCGCGCAGTGACGCGAGCGCGCCGAGGTTGATCGCCATCAGCTGTTCGGAGCTAGCGCTTGCGGGGACGTTCGAACGTGGTCGTGACCGGCTGGGCCACGGGTGCCAGCTTGCCGGCCGCGAAGCTCACGAAGGTGACGCACGGGCAATAGGTGTTCCGCGGGCAGCGCGGGCAATCCCCATCGCAGTCGAGGGTCGCGCCGTAGCTGCACTTCAGGCAGTTGTCCTCGCAGACGATCCATTCCTTCATGCGGGACTGTCCTCTCTAGACGCAGTTCGGGCAGGCGAGCGCCGTCTGGAAGGCCCGAGAGACCGCTTGGACACCGCTCCCCACGCCTGATCTGTGCCGGTTTTCGAACGAGAGGATACCCGCCAGCGGGCCCGGGGGGAAGGCCCTTATGCACGGTCCGAGCGTTGTCCGAGATACGAAAGCCCGCCTCCGAGGAACGGCCGCGGGCGGATCCCGAACACCTGGTCTATGGCGTTCGGCCGTGGCGTGTTGTCCACGGCGAGCAGATCGAGCTGACGGACCGTCACGGGCGGGTCGGCCATGGTGCGCTCAAACAGGAACGCCGCAGGCTTCATCAGGGGCACAGGGAGCGGCACGGTGAGCCGCTTCGTCCGGTAGGCCCGCATGGTCTCCTCGAGCATCTGGCGGTACGTGGCCGGTTCGGGACCGCCGACCTCGAACGTCCCGGTCATCGGACCGCGCAGCGCCGCCCGGATCGCCTGGGCGAGATCGGCGACGTGCAACGGCTGGAAGCGCGCGCTGCCCCCGCCGGGGAGCGGGACCACCGGGAAGCGGAGCGAGAATCGCAGCCGCGGGAAGAGGTCGTCTCCGGGCCCGAACAGGATCGACGGTCGAAGGACGACGTGCGGGATCCGCGACGCTTCGACGGCCGCCTGGCCCTCGCCCTTCGTGCGCAGGAACGGGTACGGGCTGTCCGGCGAGGCGCCGATGGCGCTCAGGTGCACGAGCCGCGTGACCCCGGCCCGCTCGGCCTCGGCCACCACGGCCCGGGTGCCTTCGGCGTTCACGAGGGTGAAGCTTCCGTGGCGCTCCGTCGGGATCGCGACGGTGTGCACGACGGCGTCCATCCCATCGAAGGCCCCGCGGAGGCTCTCCGGTCGGGTGACGTCCGCCTGGCGCACGTCGACGACCGTGCGCGGCAGCTCGGACGACGCGCGGCCGGGATCGCGGACGATCGCGCGGATCTGGACTCCGTCCTCGACCTCGAGCGCCGCGATGACGTGGCGGCCGACGAATCCGTTGGCGCCGGTGATGGCCACTCGCACGTCGGTCCTCCCGCGTCTCGTATTACTACAACGATGTAGTAGTAGCGTACCACCGCGTGAGCGCCCGTTCGCGCCGGTGCAGGAGCACGAGAGCGGGGACGCCGGCGAGGACGTAGCTGAGCCCGAGCAGCTGGGCTTCCTGCAATCCAAGGAAGACGGAGGGATCGAGCCGCAGGAACGACGTGGCGAAGCGGAAGCCGCCGTATAGCACGAGGTAGAGCCAGAAGACCCGCCCTTCCGGAGCATGGCCGCCCAGTCGCGACCAGTACCAGAGGAGCACGCCGAAGATGAGCAGGTCAACGAGGAGGTCGTACGCGACGACCGGATGCACGAACTCGAGCTGGCCGAGCGTCGCCGGATCCGTGTAGCGCACGCACCACGGGAGGCCGGAGCATGCGATCGCGTGGTGCTCGCCGTTGATGATGTCCCCGACCCGGCCGACGGCCTCGCCCAGGATGATCCCGATGACCGTGATGTCGAACATGAACCCAAGCGGCAAGCGCAGGCGCGTGCACGCGAGCCAGCCCCCGATCGCGGAGCCGATCGGCGCCGCCGTCACGGCGACGCCGCCGTTCCAGAACGCCAAGAGCTGGTCCGGATGCGTACCGTAGTACGACCAGTTGTCCGCGATGTGCCCGATGCGCGCGGCCAGCAGCCCGCCGATCACGACGGCGATCGCGAAGGGGTAGATGCGCTCATCCTTCACGAGCCGCCGCGCGAGACGGAAGCTGAGCCAGCTGCCGGCGCCCATGCCGACGAGGGACCACAGCGAGTGCCACGCGATCCGGAACGGCCCGAGCGTCAGGATCGGATCGAACGGAAGATCCATTCAATCTCCGCCCTTCGGGCGGGAGACACGCGCAGGGCTGGCGGAGCTCGCTCGGTCCGGCAAGGCCGGACCTCCCTCGTGTTTCTCCATCTACCTCACGCCGTCGCGGGCGCGCGGCGGGCCATCCGAACGAGCGTGATCAGGATCGGGATCGAGAGCGCGATGAGCACCAGCGAGACGAGCTGGGCCTGGTACAGGCCCAAGAGATCGACCTTGTCCACGCGGAGGAACGAGATGAGGAACCGGCCGAGCGACTGGAACGCGAGCCAGATCCAGAAGATCCGGCCCTCCGGCGGTCGGCCCGCGAAGCGACGGCGCAGCAGCAGCGCCAACCCGACAGCCGCGAGGTCCCACAGCATCTCGTAGCCGACGGCGAGATGGACCGGATCCGCCGAATACCGCGGATCCCCCGGCCCGAACGCCGGTCCCTGGCCGAGGGAGTCGGGGTGGTCGTAGGTGACGCAGATGCCCGGCGCGCCGCACGACACGGCGTGGTGCTCGCCGTTGATGACGTCGCCGATCCGGCCGATCGCCATCCCGAGGCCGATGCCGGGTGCCGCGGCGTCGGCCCCGGCCCCGATCGGCACGTCGCCGCGGCGCACGGCGACGACGTAGCCGGTGATCGCGCCGACCACCACCGCACCCATGATCGCGATGCCGCCCGTCCAGATCTGCGGGATCAGCCACGGATTCGTGTCGTAGCCGCAGAGGGTCCAGCAGTCGACCACGTGGAAGATGCGCGCGCCGATGATCCCGCCGATGACCGCGGGCGTCGCGATCGCGTAGAGAGCGTCCTCGGCGACACGCCCACGCAGCAGCCGCACCGGGAGCCACACCCCGAAAAAGATGCCGACCGCGGTGAAGATCCCATGCCACGCGACCTGGAACGGTCCGAGGTGGACGTTCGGATCGAACGGGAGGTTCAGCTACCTAGCGCCCATGGCACTTCTTGTACTTCTTCCCGGAGCCACACCAGCAGGGATCATTGCGGCCCAGCTTCTGCGACGGCGCGGTGGCCGTTGCCGTGGCGGCGCGGTTGGTCTGCAGGGTCGCGCTCGACGCGGCGCCCGCCGTCGTCACCGTGCGCTGTGGCTCCGCGGCCGCGTTCTTCTCCTCCTGCTCGGCCTGCTCGGCGGTGCGCACCGAGATGCGGAGGATGGTCTGCGCGACGTCGTACGCGATCTTGTTGGTCATCTCATCGAAGAACGTGCGCGC
>DASYVN010000245.1:0-6673 GCA_035937095.1 Candidatus Limnocylindria bacterium | reverse complement strand
GCGGCGAGAGGCGGTCGATGTCGCTGTACACGGTCGCCGTCGCGACGCCGAGCTCGCGGCACGTCCGCATCACCCGGAGCGCGATCTCGCCGCGGTTGGCCACGAGGACCTTGCGGAAGGGAGCTGCGCCTATAGCGGAATGTTCCCGTGCTTCTTCTTCGGGTTGGTGTCGCGCTTCCCGGCGAGCGCGCGCAGCGCGGCGACGAGCCGCGGGCGCGTCTCGTGGGGCTCGATGATGTCGTCGAGGTAGCCGCGCGCCGCCGCGGCGTACGGGTTCGCGTATTTGGCCGCGTATTCCTGCGTCAGCTCGGCCCGTCGCTTGTCAGGATCCTTCGCGTTCGCGAGCTCGTCCTTGTATAGGATGTTCACCGCGCCCTCGGCGCCCATGACCGCGATCTCCGCGCCCGGCCACGCCACGTTGTAGTCGCCCCGGATGTGCTTGCTCGACATGACGTCGTATGCGCCGCCGTAGGCCTTGCGCGTGATCACGGTGAGCTTCGGCACCGTGGCTTCCGCGTATGCGTACAGCAGCTTCGCGCCGTTCCGGATGATGCCGCCGTGCTCCTGCGCGGTCCCCGGGAGGAAACCGGGGACGTCCACGAACGTCACGAGGGGGATGTTGAACGCATCGCAGAACCGGACGAAGCGCGCGGCCTTGATCGAGGCATCGATGTCGAGCACGCCCGCGAGGACCATCGGCTGCTGCGCGACGACGCCGATGCTCTGCCCGCCGAGCCGCGCGAAGGCGACGACGATGTTCTGGGCCCACTCCGCGTGCACCTCAAGGAGCGTCGCGTCGTCCACGACGCGGCGGATGACGTCCTTCATGTCGTACGGCTTCGCCGCCGACTCCGGGACGATCGCGTCGAGCTCGCGATCCATGCGGTCGATCGGGTCATCCGTCGCGAGGCGCGGCGCCGGGTCGAGGTTGTTCGAGGGGATGTAGCCGATGAGCTCGCGGAGCAGCGCGGCGCAGCGGACCTCGTCGTCCGCGACGAAGTGGGCGACGCCCGATCGCCGAGCGTGGGTCTCGGCGCCACCGAGCTCGTCGAACGTCACGTCCTCGTGGGTCACGGCCTTCACCACGTTCGGACCGGTCACGAACATGTACGAGGTGTCCCGGACCATCGCGACGAAATCGGTGATCGCGGGCGAGTACACCGCACCCCCCGCGCACGGGCCCATGATCGCCGACAGCTGCGGGATCACGCCGCTCGCCAGCACGTTCCGCAGGAAAATGTCCGCGTATCCACCAAGGGACACGACGCCTTCTTGGATCCGCGCGCCGCCGCTGTCGTTAAGACCGATGATCGGCGCCCCGTTGCGGAGCGCCTGATCCATGACCTTCACGATCTTGGCTGCATGGGCCTCGGCGAGCGAGCCGCCGAACACGGTGAAGTCCTGCGAGAACACGTACACCAGGCGGCCGTCGATCCGGCCGAAGCCGGTGACGACCCCGTCGCCAAGGACCTGGTCTTCGTCGGAGACGTGCTCGCTCGGCCGCGCTGCGACGAACGCGTCCAGCTCGACGAAGCTCCCTTCGTCGACGAGGAGATCGATGCGTTCACGCGCCGTCAGCTTCCCTTTCGCGTGCTGCTGGGCGATGCGATCGTCGCCGCCACCGCGCGCGGACTGCGCGCGCAGCGCCTCGAGCCGCTCGATCGGGGTGGTCATCGAGGTCGAGGATACGAGCAGGACATCAGCGGTAGGTCCCAGGCCGGAACGCCGTCGGATCGTGAGAGGGGAACGCTCGGTCCAGATCGGCGGTCACGAGGGAGCGGATGAGCGCGAGCGACTCCTTGCCTGCGGCGGGGTCCTGGCCCGGGATCTCGCCGCGCTCCAGGTTCGCGCGGGTGAATGCGGCGTCGCCGCACAGCACGACGCGGCCGGTCTCCGCGAGATCGACGACGAGCGACTGATGTCCGGGGGCATGCCCGGGGGTGGGGACCACCTCGATGCCGGCCGCGACACGCGCCCGACCGGTTGCCGGCATGTATTGGAGGGCCGGGTCGTCCCAATAGATGGCCGGGAAGTTCGGCCGGCCTTTCGCGTAGGCCAGGTGCTCGCCCTGGACGATGAACGTCGCGTTGGGGAACGCGCGGTTGTTCCCGGCGTGATCGAAGTGCAGATGGCTGTTCACGACCACGGCGACGTCGTTGGGCTTCACGCCCTTCGTGGCGAGCCGCGCGACGATCGCGTCCTCGGCGGTCATGGTGATCTGCATCGACGGGTTCGCCCCGAACGTCGCCTCGGGCCGTTTTACGTGCACCGGATGCAGCCCGGTATCGAACACGATGAGGCCCTCCGGCGTCCGAAGCAGCGCCGACCAGACCGGGCACTCGACGAATTCGTCGCGTTCTGGTGCGGCGAGCCACGGCGCGAAGTTGGAGCGAGCGAGCCTCACCGCTCCGGTACGGAAGATCGTCAGCTCGATCGTCATCCGTCCAGCAGCTCCTCGACCGCACGGTATGGATCCAGCTCGCGCTTCGCGACGCGCTTGACGGCCTCGGTCACGCGCTCGGAGCCGATCCGTGACTCGAGCCGCTTCACGAGCGCGTCGCGGAGCAGCGCCTCGACCTCCTGGCGTGCCGCGCCCGCGCGCCGCTCCTCGAGCTCGCCGCTCGAGCGAGCCCAGTCGGCGTGCGCGGCGATGGCGTGGACGAGCTCGTCGATGCCGCTCCCGTCCTGCGCGCTCGTGCGAACGATCGGTGGCTTCCAGGCCTTTGAATGGGGCTCGCCCGTGGCCGGCGCAGCCGGGCCCGGGCGCACGGAAGGACCAAGGCTCAGCATCTGCGCCAGGTCGCGAGCCGCCTCATCCGCGCCGGGCTTGTCGGCCTTGTTCACCACGAGCACATCTGCGATCTCGAGCACGCCCGCCTTGATCGCCTGGATGTCGTCGCCGAGGCCCGGCACGGTGACCAGGCACACGGTGTCCGCGACGCGGACGACGTCGACCTCCTCTTGGCCGACCCCGACGGTCTCGACGATGACGAGTCCGGTGCCGAGCGCGTCGAGCACGTTCACGACGCGCATCGTCGCGCGGGCGAGGCCGCCGGCGTGCCCGCGGCTCGCCATGCTGCGGATGAACACGCCCTCATCCAGGAACCGATCGCGCATCCGGATGCGGTCACCGAGGATCGCGCCGCCGGTGAACGGGCTGGATGGATCGACGGCGACGATGGCGACGCGATCGTTCGACTTCCGGTATTCGGCGGCAAGGCGAGACACGAGGGTGCTCTTGCCGCCGCCGGGTGGACCGGTAAACCCGACGATGCGAGCCTTCCCGGTATCGGGGTAGAGGGAGCGCAGGATGTCCGCGCTGCCCGGCTCGTCGTTCTCGATGATGGTGAGGAGCCGCGCGATGCTGCGCTTGTCGCCCTTCCGCGCGCCGGCGAGCAGCGACTCCGCCGCCGCGATCAAGACGCGGCGACGAGATCCCGCGCGATGACGATCCGTTGGATCTCGCTCGTGCCTTCCCCGATCTCCATGAGCCGCACATCGCGGACGATGCGCTCGACCGGATAGTCGCGGAGATAGCCGTAGCCGCCGAGCACCTGCAGCGACGCGTTCGCCGCGCGACTCGCGGCCTCCGTCGCGTACAGCTTCCCCATCGAGGCCGCGCGCGTGAACGGCCGGCCGGCGTCAGCGAGGCTCGCCGCTCGATGGATGAGCAGCCGTCCCGCGTCCAGCTCCGTGCGCGCTTGCGCGAGCTTCCACTGGATCATCTGGAACTCCGCGAGCGCCTTGCCGAACTGCGTCCGCTCTTTCGCGTACGCGGTCGCCGTCTCGAGCGCCGCGCGCCCGAGGCCAATGGCGAGCGCACCGATGCCGATGCGGCCGCGGTCGAGAACCGTCCGCACGTCACTGAAGGCGGCGCCGATCTCGCCGATGCGATCGGCCTCGCTCACCCGGCAGTCCTGCAGGATGAGCTGGGCGGTGTCGGACGCGTGGAGGCCCATCTTCTTCTCGCGCTTGCCGGCGGTGAGGCCCGGGGTGTCCGCGCTGACCCCGAATGCCGTAAGCCTTCGATCGGCCGTCGCCGCGATGATCACGGTGAAGCCGGCGATGGAGCCGTTGGTGATGAACTGCTTCTGCCCGTTCAGCACCCAGCAGTCGCCGTCCTTTTTCGCGGTCGTCTTCGCGGAGACCGCGTCGGAGCCGGCGCTCGGTTCGGTCAGCGCCCACGCGCCGAGGTACTCGCCGCGAGCGAGCGGCGGGAGCCAGCGCGCGCGCTGCTCGGCGGACGCCGCCGTCAGGACGTGGCCGATGCAGAGCGAGTTGTGCGCCGCGAGGGTCAACGCGATCGACCCGTCGCCCGCCCCGAGCTCCTCCGCGACGAGGGCCGTGGTGAGCGCATCGAGGCCCGACCCCCCGTGCTCGGGCGGGATCGTGAGCCCGGTGAGCCCGACCGATGCGAGCTCCGGGAGGAGCGGCATCGGGAAGACGCCCTGCTCGCTCCACTCCCCCGCACGCGGGACGATGCGGTCGCGGACGAACTCGCGAACGGCGTCGCGGACCGCGAGCTGATCGTCCCGGTAGCGGAGGTCCACTAGCTCGGGTACGCCGAGCGGACGCTTGCGTCGACGGTGGGCAAGATCTTATCGACGAGGGCCTGGTCCTTCTCGAGCACCGGCCGGTCGACATCCCACGCCGCCTTCCGCGACGCCATGATCTTCTGCTGCACGTCCGGCGAGAGCTGCGCGAAGGCGATGATCCGGGCTCGCGTGAGCCGCTCGCGCTCGGCCTCGTTCTGCATTCGGGTCAGCTCGCGCAGCTGGGGCGTCATCGCGCCGACGCGCGCGATGTCGCTGGGGATGGCGGCGATCAGCTCGAACCGCTTCTTCCAAAACGCGATGGCCGCGGCCTCATCGTTGCCGGTGAGCGCCGCGAGCCCCACGTCGATCGGTCGGTCGTCCTTCTTGGCCATGTCGCTCCTCCTTACGCGGGCTGGCCGCGGCGTTTCGCCACAGCCTCGCGAACGTACGCGGTGATCTCGTCGAGCGAGGCGCCGGGTTGGAAGATCCGCTCGACGCCGTGCTGCCGCAGGCCTTCGATATCGTCCTCCGGGATGATCCCGCCGCCGAACAGGAGGACATCGTTCATCCCCTTCTGCTGCATGAGCTCGGCCACTCGCGGGAACAGGTAGTTGTGCGCGCCCGACAGGAGCGACAGCCCGATCGCGTCCGCGTCCTCCTGGAGCGCCGTCTCCACGACCTGCTCCGGCGTCTGGTGTACCCCGGTGTAGATCACTTCCATCCCGGCGTCGCGCAAGCCACGGGCAACGACCTTGACGCCTCGATCGTGGCCATCGAGGCCCGCCTTCGCCATCACGACGCGAATGGGCCGCTTCACTGGAGCCCCCAGAGCTCCTGCGCGTGCTCCGCATAGTGGCCGAAGGTATTCGCGGTGACGATCGCGAAGACCCAGTCGTCGTTGGCGTGGATCTGCTCCTCGCTCAGCGTCGCGAGCTCGGAGCGGAGCGAACGAAAGGCGGTATCGAGCTCGTCGACGAGCGCCTCCGCGCCAACGAGGCGGTGGCTCGCCATCACGCGTGCATTGAATTCATCGGCGTCGCGGAACGCCGGAAGCCCCAGGGACACCTCATCACCCGGCCCCGCGAAAGTCCCGGTCTCGCGGAACTCTCGCAGCCGCCGGGTCGTGAGGTCGTGCCACGCCGCGACATGCGCGAGGAGATCGCGGAATGTCCAGCCGGCGCCGGTCGACTCGTTCATCCGGGCCCGCCCAACGCCGCGCACCGCTTCACGGAACGGCCGCCACGCGTCGTCGACGCGGGCGAGCAGCTCGCTAGAAGTAGCCGGGATCGTGGTACTCGCCATACGTCTCCTTCAAGACTTCGACCTGTTCGCCCACCGTCGCCATCGCGCGCGCGCAGTCAACGAACGCCGGCATGAGCTCGCCATGCGCATTGGCCGCCTCGCGCAGGCGATCCATCGCCTCGCGCCACTGGCCGGCGTCACGCTTCGCGCGGGTCTCCTCGATCCGCGCGATCTGGTTGCGCTCGACCTCCGGATCGATCGCGAGCACCGGGATCTTCGCGTCGTCGCTCTCGACGTACTTGTTGATCCCGACGATGACCTTCTCCTTCTCGTCGACCTGCTGCTGGAAGTGGAAGGACGCCTCGATGATCTCGCGCTGCGGGTAACCGCGCTCGACGGCCGCGACCATGCCGCCCATCCCGTCGATCTCGTCGCGGTAGCGCTCGAAGCCACGCTCCATCTCGTTCGTGAGGTGCTCCAGGTAGTACGACCCGGCGAGGGGATCGACGGTCTCGCTCACGCCCGACTCGTGGGCGATCACCTGCTGCGTGCGCAGCGCCAGCGTCACGGCCTCCTCGGTCGGGAGGGCGTACGTCTCGTCGAGCGAGTTCGTGTGCAGCGAGTTCGTCCCACCGAGCACCGCCGCGAGCGCCTGGAGCGCGACGCGGACGACGTTGTTGTACGGCTGCTGCGCGGTGAGCGACACGCCGGCCGTCTGCGCGTGCACGCGCAGCAGCAGCGCGCGCTCGTTCGACGGCGCATAGCGGCGCTCGATCTCGCGCGCCCAGATGCGCCGGGCGGCGCGGAACTTCGCGATCTCCTCGAAGAAGTCGTTGTGCACGTCGAAGAAGAAAGAGAGGTGCGGCGCGAAGTCGTTCACGTCGAGGCCCGCATCG
>DASYVN010000244.1:0-17583 GCA_035937095.1 Candidatus Limnocylindria bacterium | reverse complement strand
CGGCGAGGCCGCCCGGCAGCAGAACGCCAGCGCCATCGTCGCGCTGTTCAGCGGCCAGGCCGGCAAGTTCGTCTGCGCCACCGCCGGCCACCACCTCGAGAGCCTGTTGGCCGCGCACGGGTCGGGCGCCGTCCGCAGGTCCCGCGAGCCCGTGACGCCGCTGGTGCTGAACATCGACATCGGTGGCGGGACGACGAAGCTCGCGGTCTGTCGCGACGGACGCGTCGAGGAGACCGCGGCGCTCGATATCGGCGCCCGGCTCTTCGCGTGGGACGAGGCCGGGACGATCACGACCGCCACCCGCGCCGGTGCGCGCGTCGCCACCGAGGCCGGAGTGCGGATCGTCGCCGGCGAGCGGCGCAACGAGCGCGCGCTCGAGGCCGTCGCGGAACGTATCGCGGATCTCGCGCTCCGCGTGGCGTCCGGCCGGCCGTTCGACGATGCCGGAGTCTGGTTGACCGAGCCGCTCGCCACGAAGGGTCCCTTCCCCGCCCTGGTGTTCTCCGGCGGTGTGGGCGAATACATCAACGGGTGGCAGGACCGGGAGTACGGCGACCTCGGCCTGCTCCTCGGTCAGGTGATCCTCCGCCGCACGGCAGGCCTCACGGTCCTACGACCGGTTGAGTCGATCCGCGCGACGTGCATCGGCGCATCGCAATACACGGTCCAGGTCAGCGGTGACACGCTGTTCCTCAGCGATCCTCGGATCCTGCCGCTCCGCAACCTGGCCGCCGTCGCCGTCCATCCCGAGGCGGTGGACGCAGACGCCATCGCAGCGGAGATCCGGCGCGGCATCACCCGTCTCGACCGCGAGGACGGCGCCTTCGCGCTCGCGATCCGCTGGCGGCACGGCCCGGCATACGCCGCGCTTCGCGCGCTCTGCGGCGGCATCACCGATGGGACGCGTGGGCGGCTCGCGACAGGTGGTCCGCTCGTCGTCGTCCTTGATGCCGACGTCGCCGGGATCGTTGGACAGATCCTCGAGAGCGAGTTGCACGTCACGGCGCCGCTCGTCTGCGTCGACCAGATCGCGCTGTCAGACCTCGACTTCATCGACATCGGGACGGTCGTGCCTGAGCACGCCGTCGTGCCGGTCGTCGTGAAGAGCTTGGTCTTCTCGGAGCGCTAGCCGGGCTGGCTCAATTCAAGGGGATCCCGTTCTTCTGGTAGAAGCCACTGTCCTTCAGTCGGTTGAGGAAGCTGAGATCGAAAGCCTTGGTGACGTCGACGTTCGACATCGCAGGGTTCACCGTGCCGAGCACGTCCCGTGGAGCGATGAAGGCATCAGCGGTGAACATCATCGACCGCGAGCCGTAGCCGAGGAACGCGTTCATCGCGATCGCGGCGGCGTCGGGCTTGATCTGCGCGAACTCCGCGAACTTTTCGGTCGCTGTCTTCGTGTCGGCGAACATCGAGTTTTGGGCCAGCAGTGTGGCGGCCACGGCCGCGAGCACGGTGTTCGGGTTCTTCGCGATGAAGTCGGCCCGTGCCTGGAGGCCGCTCCGACCCCAGTGGAGCTGCGCCTTCGAGAGGTCGAAGGAGAGGGTGAGGCCAAGCGGAAGGAGGGCGCTCTGCTGGCTGATGCTGATCACAGCGCAGCCGATCGACCCACCTTTGAGCGCCGCGATCCGGCTTCCCTCGTTGCCGACTTGCGTGATGGTCACGTCCTTCGGCGTGAGGCCGAGGCCCTTCAGCATGAGCAGCGCAGAGCCGTGCGCGGTACCACCGAAGGAGCCGATCGCGACGGTCTTGCCCTTTACGTCGCTTGCCGTCTTGATGTCCTTGGTGCAGAAGAGGCCGTCGTCCAGGATCGTGCTATTCATCGCGACGACCTTGGTCGGCGTGTCGGTCACGACCGAGGTGATCGCCGCGCCCGCGCCGCCGACGATCAGATCAAGCTGACCCGCGATCAGTGCCTGAAGCGCCTTGCCGTCCCCTTCGAAGCCGGTGATCTCGGCCGTCAGACCGAACTTCTGGTAGAAGCCGAGCGTGTCGGCGAGCTTCTCCGCGTACTGCACCGGCTCGTTCGGCGCGCCGATGCCGATCCGGACCTTTGTCAGCTCCGGCTTGGGCAGGACATTCGGATCCGCGTTCGCGCTCGCGGCGGCCGGCGCGGTCGTCGCCGCGCCGTTCGTGGACCCGCCGCTGCACGCGGCGATAACGAGCGCGCCGACCAAACCCGTCGCGAGCCACCTGATGCCACTCAACTTCGACGCCATGCCTTTACCTCTTTCCCGCCGCGACGGACGCGGCGATATCGCGGTTCACGTGCGCACCGAGCGGCACACTGGCCGGGCGGTCCTGGTTGCAAAGGTCCATCGCGATGCGGGCATACACCACGGCGGCATCGGTAAGGTCCTTGACTTTGAACGATTTCTTCGTCGCGTGGCTCGCGGCGCGCGGCGCGTAGCTGATCGCCGGGATGCCGAGTTCGTTGAACGCGTTGGTATCCCGCCACATGCTCGTCACCGGATCGCCGACGATGGCCGGCGGCGTTTTGAATGTCTGGTCGTGGCAGCGATGCACCGTCTCGATGAGCCGCTCCGCGCCTTTGGCTTCGAACCCCGGCCGATAGAGGAACAGCTCGACGGTGCCCGCGACGCCGGCGGTCTTCAAGACGCCGCGCAGCTCGTCGCGCACGTCCATCGGGTTCGCGCCGGGCAGGATCCGGGTGTCCACGTAGAACGAGCAGATCTGCGGCGCGCTCGTCAGGTTGAACGGATAACCAGACCTGATCGCGTTGACGCTGGCCTTCGGCACGATCGTGCCGGTGGGACCGCGGTAGGTGTTGCGCTGCTGGTAGGCGTAGGCCCACTCCTCGAACTTCGCGATGACCGCCGTCGCCCGAACGATCGCGTTCGGCGCGTCGGCGAGCTCCGTCGGGCGCGGCAGGTACGGCGTGTAGTACCGCGGGGTGTCGGTCGTCACGGTCACCTTGAAGTGCGCCTTGCCCGGCTCAATACCGACGATGCCGAAGCCGGTGCCCTCGGCGACGAGCGCGTAGTCCGCGACCGCCCCGTGGGTCACCATGAATCGGACGCCGAGATCCTTCGACAGGTAGAGCGGCCCCTGCCACTCCTCGATCGGCTCGCGCGAGATCTCGCCGGCGACGGCGCTGACGATGAGGTCGCCGTTCAGCCGATAGCCCGAGTCCTTGATGGCCTTCGCTGCCACAAGGAACGCGGCCATCGGGCCTTTGTCGTTGACGACGCCGTCGCCGTAGATGTCGTCCCCC
This sequence comes from Candidatus Limnocylindria bacterium, assembly GCA_035937095.1. Classification (GTDB taxonomy): domain Bacteria; phylum Chloroflexota; class Limnocylindria; order P2-11E; family P2-11E; genus UBA4735. The sequence goes on along the minus strand of DASYVN010000244.1, from coordinate 14,348 downwards.
TCCACCCAGGCCGAGTGGTAGAGCGGATCGTTCGGATCCTTCGCCGACCACACCGCGTCGCGCCGCAGCGTCGTGTCGAGGTGCGCGTTGTAGATGAGGCTGTAGCCGCCGCCCGATCCGTTGAGCCACGCCGCGACGTTGAAGCGCTCGGGGATCATCGCGAACTTTCGCGGCGCGAAGCCGTTGCGCGCGAGCCAGTCGTACACGAACTGCCCGGCCGGACCTTCGCTCCCGGTCGGGCTGTCGATATTCCCTAGGGCGAGGGCGAGATCCACGACCTCCTGCGGATCGATGCGGGCGACGACGTCATCGGGGGTCATCGTGCGGCTCCTTTCGTTGGTCAAAGGTCGACGGTCCGCGGCACGCCAACGCGAGCGACGAACGACGCCGTCACCAGAATTACGGCGGCGAGCAGGATCGCCGCCTGCGCGTTGACCAGATCCATGACCGCGGCCAGGAGGACCGGTCCGATGAATGCGCCGAGGTCCGCCGAGAAGCGATACGTGCCCAGCACTTTCGTGCGCAGATCCGCGGGAACGATCTCCGAAAGGAGCGCGGTCTGCGAGCTCGAGAAGAAGTCGCCGAAGCCGATGAGCGCCGCCGCGAGCAGGAACGTCACGAGGTCGTGCGTGAGCAGAAAGACGAGGTCGCCGGCGGCGATGGCCGCGAGCCCGGCGGTGATGATGCGGCGCCGCCCGATCCGGTCGCCGAGCATGCCGCCGGGCGTCGCGACGAGCAGCCCGGTGATCGACATGAGCGCGATCGCAGTGGCGATCGAGATGCCGCCGAGGCCGAGCGCCGTGGCCGCGTAGAGCGGCAGGATGGTGTTACGGAAACCATGGCGATTGATCATGTTGGCGACCACGCCCAGGTTCGTCGCGGCGATCGCGACCGCGCGCTCGCGCCCCTGCAGAACGCGGGTGTCGCCCAGCGACTCCCGTGGGCCGGACGAGCCGTGCGGATGGATCCGCGGGAGGACCGGCAGCAGGATCGCAGCGGCGACCAGGATGAGGCCCAGCGTGACCCCGAACGTCGCGCGCCAGCCGAGCAGCGCGCCGACGACGCCGCCGACCAGGGGGTATGCCGCGATCCCGACGTTGTTGGCGACGTGGAACAGGCTCATCACCTTGCCGCGATTCGTCGGCGTCGCCGTCGCGCTCAACGAGGACAGGATCACCGTGGCCAGGATCCCGACCGCGAGGCCGGACCCGACACGAGCGAGGATCAGCGTCTCGACGGAGCTCGCGTTCAGGCCGATGAGGCACGAGATTAGGAGGAGCGCCAGGGCCGCCACGCTGATCCGCCGGTGGCCGACGCGGTCCGACACAAAGCCGGCCGGCAGGTCGATGACCAGCCGGGCGAGGCCGAACGAGCCGACGATCACGCCGGCGGTCGCGATGCTCACGCCGAAGTCGTTGCGGATGTCGGGAAGGAGCGGGGTCATGATGTTCGTCGCCGACACGATCAGGAAGAGCGATCCGGCGAGCAGGAACGACTCCCTCGGGATCGCCGGCCGCGCGGGTGCGACGCCCTCCTCGGCCGCGACGGCGCTCATCTGATGCTCCCGGCGGGACCCGGTGCTCGCAGGGCTGCAGCGACGTCCGCGACGCTCAGCTTCTCCGGCGCGAGCGCAAGCTCGTGGCTCGAGCACACGGCCCGAAGGACGAGCTTGCGGACCTGGCGCGCGTCGAGGGACCGCTCGACGCAGTCCGTCGCGAGCTTGCGTATCGACGCGTCGTCGATCCGATCGACCGGGATGAGCTCGGCCAGGGTGTCGCGCAGGATCCGGGCGATCGCCTCCTGTCCCGGAAGGCCGATCTCCTCGATGAGGTCGGCGCGCGACAGGAACGCGACATCCACACCGGCCGAGTGATTCGTCGTCGCCACGAACGTCACGTTCGGACACGTGCGCGCGACGTGGTCGACGCCCGCGAGAACGGCGTCGGTGGCGCGGTGAACGTCGACGGGATTCGTCTCGAGCGACGCGCCGGTACGCGAGACCGCGAGCGACTCGACCTCGTCCAGGAGCACGACGGTCGGCCGTCCGCGACGAGCCAGATCAGGCAGCGTGCGCTCGAACAGCCTCGCGACGCCGCGCTGGCTCTCGCCGAGCATCTGGCTCGGGAACGAATGCGGATCGATCTCGACGAACAGGATCGGGTCGCCGAGCTGCCGCGCCGCCTGATCGGCGAGGCCGCCGGCGAGCGTGGTCTTGCCGGTCCCCGCAGGGCCGGCGAGGACGACGAGGCCATGGATCGGCAGGCCGACGCCGTTGACTTTCGCCCGGTGCCGGAGCGAGAAGAGCACGTAGTTGAGCAGCCGTTCCTTGAGCTCCGGCGCGACGAAGATCCGGTCCCACCGATCCGTCCACGCCGCGTCCGGAAGCTCGGTGAGGGACACGATCCCCTCGATCCCCGGCGGTACCTGGACGACGGGCATCGTTTAGGCCCCGGGCCGTCCGTCGAAGTGATCGGGCCAGACGACCCCCGACAGATCCGGGGCGTCGAGCTCGGGGAGCTCCTCCAGGAGATTCAGCGGGTCGAGCAGGATCCGGATCATGTCGTAGAGCGCGTCGAAGTTGTGGACGCGGATGAGCCGAGCGGTCTTCGTCTTGTCGTCGTTGAAGTGTTGGTGCCAGGCCCAGTGGTCGACCACGATGAGGTCGCCGGCCTCCCAGCTGCGGCTCACGCCATCCAGCTCGCTGTGACCGCGGCCGGAGACGACGTACAGCCAGGCTTCGCCGCCGTGCCGATGACGCGACTGGTAGAGGCCCGGCGCGAGCTCGTGCATCACCGCGCTCAGACCGGCGGTGTGGTAACCGATGGACTTGTCAACGAGAAAGAGGCTCCGCGCGCCGCGCTTGGTGATCAGGCCGCGGACATCGTCGAAGCGCGTGATGAGCCGGGCGCTCTCGGTGCCGGCCCACTGCTGGGCAAGACGCTGGGTCCGGCGGGCGAGCGGATCGCTCCCCGCGAGCGGCGCGATCTGACGCGGCCGCGGCGGAAGCTTCCCGACCGGCGTATCGCCGCCGTCCTCGAGGAGCGCCACGCCGAACTGCTCGAGCATCGGCTGCACGCTCCAGGTGTGGAAAACGGCGGGCGTGTCCGAGTCGTTCCCGTGGCGGTGCCAGGCCCAGCTCGGAAGATGGACTGTGTCCCACGGCCTCCAGTCGACGCGCTGCCCGTCGATCTCGGTCCAGCCGGTGCCCGACTCGATGAACTCGATGGCGTCCCAGGAATGGCGGTGGATCGTGGTCGTCGTGTGCGGCGAGATCTCGTGCAGCGTCGCATCGAGGTTCTTCGTCGGCCGGTCGCCGTCGTAGCCCGCGTACACGCCGCTCCGCATCCGCCGGCCCGGAACGTCGTGCATCACGACATCGCGCCGCTTGATGACGGTCTTGTGGTAGCCCTTCCACTCGTCCAGCAGCGACTCGCGCCGCTTCTTCTGGATCTCGTAATGGGTCACCTGCGTCGTGGTCGTTGTCTTCATGGCTAGTGCTTCAGCGCGGGCTCGCGTACCGACACGCGTGGCAGGATGTCGCGCGCGAGCGTCTCGATCTGCTCGAGCCAGTCCGGGAAGCGCATCCGGAAGTCGAACACGAGGAGATCGCACCCGATCTCCTGGTAGCGCTGGATGCCACGGACGATGTCGTCCGGCGTCCCGGCCAGGATCGATCCGTCGAGCTCCTCGATCTTCGTGAACTCACCGGATTCAGGCTTGTTCCACCACTTCTGGGCGTTGGCGTTCTTGATCAGTCCGGGCACGTTCATGCGGTCGATCGCCGCCTTGGTCGTGGTGTCGATGCTCGTGACCGGCACCGCGCCGGTCATGATCATCGGCTTCTCCTGTTTGGCCGCCATCTGCCTGATCTTGTTCACGCGCTCCTCATAGGTCGGGAACGTGATCCGGCCGGGGAGCCAGCCCTGGCAGAAGTCGACGGCGAGGCGCGCCGACGCGGGGGTCGCGCCTCCCCACCACACCGGCACCGGATGAACCGGCTGGGGCTTGAGGTCCACGTCGCTGAAGTTGTAGAGCTCGCTGTGCCACTCGACGGTCTCACCGGCCCAGAGCTTCCGGGCGATCAGGACGTGCTCCTTCATCATCGCTGGCCGATCTACCGCACTCTGACCGATCACGTCGAACTCGTGCTGAAAGTTGCCCGACCCGATCCCCAGATCGAACTTCCGGCGGGTCATCCAGGACATCGATGCGACGCTGTAGGCCATGTGCAGCGGGTTTCGGAACGGGATGATCGTCGCGGCACCCAGGCCGATGCGCTCGGTCACGCCCGCGAGGTACGTGAGGGCGACGAACGGCTCGATGAACGTCCGGTCAGTGCCCTCCATGCCGTGTGGATGGAACACGAGGTGGTCGCGCACCCACAGCGAATCGAACCCAAGACGGTCGGCCAGCTGGGCGCCCGTCATGAGCAGCTTCTGGTCCGCTTCCACCCCAAAGTGTGGAATGAGCAGGCCGAAACGAGTCGCCATGTGAAGGTCTCCTTCTCCTGACGTCGGCGTGGCTGGGATTGGCGATCAACGAGGAATGCCCCTGCGGCGTCCGCCGCAGGGGCATTCGCTATTACGCATCGCTGCCGCTCAGTTCAGCGGGATGTTGTTCTTCGTGTAGAAACCGTTGTCCTTCAGCTTGTTGAGGAACGTGAGATCGAACGCCTTGTTGACGTCGACGTTGGCGACGGCAGGATTCACCGCCGCGAGCACGTCACGCGGTGCCTTGAACGCTTCGGCGTCGAACCGCATCGAACGGTCGCCGATCGGGAGGAAGTCGTTGATTGCGGCCGTCGCTTCGTCCGGCTTGGCCTGCGCGAATTCAGCGAACTTGGCGGCCGCGGTCTTCGGATCGGTCCACATCGAGTTCTGGGCCTCGAGCGCGGCGGCGACCACGACCAGGACGGTGTTCGGGTTCTTGGCGATGAAGTCGGTTCGGACCGCGAGTCCGCTTCGGCCCCACTGGACCTTCGCCTTGGCCAGGTCCGCGAGCAGGTTCAACCCCGCAGCCCGGAGCGGCTTCTCTTCTGACATATCGACCACGCCGCAGCCGACCGAACCGCCCTTCAGAGCGGCGATGCGGGACGACTCGCCACCCACCTGCGTGACGACGACGTCCTTCGAGGTGAGACCGATCGCCTGCAAGCCGAGCAGTGCGGCGCCGTGCGAGGTTCCACCGAACGTGCTGATGGCAACCGTCTTGCCCTTCACGTCTGCGGGGGTCTTGATGTTCGCGGTGCACCACAGACCGTCGGTCAGGACGAGCCCATTCGCTGAGACGACCTTGAACGGCGTATCGGTGATGACCGAGTTGATCGCCGATGAGACCCCGACGAGGGCGAAGTCAATTTGGCCCGCGATCATCGCCTGCACGGCTTTGCCGTCGCCCTCGAAGCCGATGATTTCGACGTTTGTAATGCCGTACTTCTTGTAGAAGCCCAGACGCTCGGCAAGGGTCTCCGCGAATTGGACTGGCTCACTCGGAGCGCTGATGCCGATCTTGACTTTCGTGAGTTCCGGCTGGGGCAACGCACCCTGAGCCGCACTCGCCGGGGCGACCGGTGCGGTCGTTGCGCCCCCAGTAGATCCGCCGCCGCACGCCCCGATGACGACGGCCGCGAGGATCGTCGTCGCGAACCAGCCGATGCGCCTCGAACCGGTTGTTGGCACGGACCTCATCGTTCCCACCTCTCCCCGCCGCTCTCCGGCGGATCGGGCTCGGGCGAAACTGTATACCAAAACACCAGAAATCGTCGACAAAGTGCTCCTCGGCGCCATCGTCGGGCAGCGGCCATCAGTGCGCGACGGTGGCAACCAGCCTCGCGATGTCCTCCTTCGACCGGCCAGCCCGCCCGAGCACGCGTGCCTGGGCGGCGGCGGCGTTCGACTTTGACGACGCGCCCGTCGACGATGACGGTCTCGACGTCCAATGGCTGGGCACAATGCACGATCCGCTCGGCCGGATCGCCGGTGCCGACCATGCCGGGCCCATCCATCCGCAGCAGCACGACATCCGCGCGCTTTCCCTTGCGGAGCGACCCGACACGGTCCGCGAGGCCAAGGGCCCGCGCGCCGCCCAGTGTCGCGATGCCGAGCAGGGTCCGCGGCGCGATGATCCGGCCGGTCCGGACGCGCTCCAAGCCGTACGCCGTGCGCATCGTCTCGAACGGGCTGGCCGGAAGGACCGCGGTCGAGTCGATCGAGAAGCTTGTGGAGACACCGGCGTCGAGCAGCTCGCTGAGCTGCGGCGCGGCCAGCGCATACCGGACCTCGTTCAGCGGGTTCATGCTGACGTGGACGACGTGTGACGCGAGCAGCTCGCGCTCGCCCGCCGTGACGAGATTGCAGTGCGCGAGCAGGAGGTCCGGCCCGAGCGCATTCGCGCTGCTCAGCACCTCAATCTGACGGATCCATTCGACCTCGTCGCGTGTGCCGGCGCAGTGCATCGCGATCGGCAGGGATAGCTCGCGCGCCTCGGCGAACTCCCGCTCCCAGATCGGCGTCGTCGACCGGGCCGGACCACGGAGCCCCACCCCGACGTCAGCAGCGGGTCGGGCCAGCGCTCCCGGAGTGCCGCGACGTCACGCATGTCCATGGGCTCGTCGAGGGCCTTGCCGGCATGTTTCATCACAGCGGTAGCCTGCTTTGGCGAGAGGCCGGGGTGCGTGGACGGTGTGCCGTATGAGAAGTGCATCCGCGCCGGGACCTCCGATCGCGCGCGGACGTTCGCCTCGGCATCGGCCGGCCCCGCGATGTTGTGCGCCCAGTTGTGGACGGTCGTGATCCCGGTGGAGAGCGCCTCGACGAGGGAGAGCTGGACCGCGGCCTCCTGGTCTTCGGCCCGGACGAACGGGCCGAGCCTCGCCTTCGTGGGGAACCAGCCGGTGTCCGGCAGGTCGTCGACGATACCGCGGAACAGCACGAACCAGAGATGCCAGTGCGTGTCGATAAAGCCCGGCATCGCGACGCGCCCTGCCGTCAATGACCATCGCATCGGTGGCCTCGATCCGCGGAGCGATGTCCGCGATCTCGCCGTCTCGAATGAGGAGGTCGCCCGTGGGCAGATCCCCGAGCACGTCGTCCATGCTCAGGACGTACGCGCCGCGGATAAGGATCGGGCGTTCGTCCATCAGTGCGCCACGACCACGTGGAGATGGCGCGCAAAGTCCTCCAGCGCTCGTTGCACCGCGAATGCGGGCTCGTAGCCGAAGTCGCGCCGCGCGGGACCGATGTCGAGCAGGCAATTCCGTCCGCCGGCCGGCTGGTCGCCGAGCTCGATCGAGGCGCCGGGGAACGCGTGGCGAACCGCGGCCGCGAACTCGCCGAGCGTCGTGATCACGCCACTTCCGAGGTGATAGACCGGCGATCCGGGCTCACCATCGCTCAGGCACGCGCCGGCGAGTCCCGCCGCCACGTCTCCGTAGTAAATGAGGTCGTAGCCCTCATCGGGACGAGTGTCGAGCCGGCTCGGCTCGCCTCGCGCCGCCCTGGTGACGATGTCGGAATGGAGACTGAATCCCGCGTGAGACTCCCCGGTCTTGCCCGGACCCCACGTGGTCGCGAGCCGCACGGCCGCCGCTGCCAGACCGCGCGAGCGATGCGCGGCGACGAGTGCTTCCACAACGGCTTTCGTGCTCGCGTAGACATCCGAGGGCTGCGCCGGGAGATCGATGGGCACAGGGTCGTAGGTGGGACGTAGATATCGGGCGGCGAGCTTCCCGAGCACCCCCTTCGTGCTCATCGCGATGACCCGGCGCATCTTTCGATCCGCCGCGAGCGCGAGCAGCCGTGCCGTGGCGAGCGCGTTCACCTCGATCGCGAGCGCGGGATCTTGCTCGGCCTTGTCGCCGATGATCGCCGCGAGGTGGACGACCCGCTCCACGCCGCGGTCCGCGATCGCTGCTCGGAGGGATCCAGCGTCGCGGAGATCACCGACGATCGTGTCGACCGCCGCCGACTCGGGGAAGACGACGCTGGGCGTCCCACGCGTATCGAACACGATGACCCGGGCATCGCGTCGCACGAGCTCCCGGCAGACCCACGAGCCGATGACCCCGTGGCCGCCGGTGACGAGCACGACCGCGCTGCCCGTCATGCCAGCCTCGGCATGACCGCGGCCTTCACAAATCCGCCGAGGCCGGCGCCCGCTGCCGTGATCGCGGCCGATGCGTCGGCAAGCGGAAAGACGTGCGTCACGAGGGTGGCGAGCTCTGATGCGATCCGCGCATCGGACTGCGCGATCGCGAGGGCCGACCGCATCGCGGCATCGTCCTTCGAGAGGACACCCTGGATGCGGATCTCCTTCCAGGCTAGCTCGTCGGTGAAGATCGGCACGGACGTGTCGCGGCCCGCCAGACCGGCGAGGACGAAGGTGCCCTGCGGCCTGAGATGGCCCGGTGCCGCCGCGATCGCCTTGGGGTTCCCCGACACGTCGAGGACGACGTCGTACCCGCCGCCGACGCGTTCCGCCGTGGCGGCCGGCGTGTCCTGGGGGCGGATGACGACCGCGCGCGCTCCGACCTTTTCCGCGAACGCGAGCCGACCTGCGTCCGAAGCGAGGCCGGTCACCGTGATCTCGCGGGCGCCGATGGTCCGGGCGATCATCGCCGCCGCGAGCCCCTGGGGGCCCGGCCCCTGGATGAGGACCCGATCACCCGGCACGATCCCGCCCTTCCGCACCAGCCACTGGAACCCGTTCGCGAGCAATGGGATGCCGATGGCCGAACGCGGGGCGATCGCGTCGGGCACGCAGTGGATGATCGAAGCCGCCGCGATGTACATCAGCTCGGCCATGCCGCCCCAGAGGCCAGGCGCGGAGGTGATCGGCAGCCGCGTGCCGTAGCCGCCTTTCGTCGGGCAGAGCCGGTAGTTGCCGGAGCGGCACGCGGCGCACGCCCAGCACGGGATGCTGCTCTCGACGAGCACCCGGTCGCCCTTCGCGATACCCCACCGTTGTGCCGCGACGGCGCCGATCGCGGCGATCCGCCCGACGACCTCGTGGCCAAGGATGAGCGGATAGGGCGCGGGCAGCTTGCCGGAGAAGTACTTGAGATCGGTGCCGCAGATGCCGCACAGCTCCACCGACAGGATCGCCGAATCGGGCGCGACCGCGGGGACCGGCAGCTCTCGGATCTCGATCTGACCTGGTGCCGTCAGGACGGCGGCCCGAACGTTCGTCCCCCCGACGGGCGAGCTCAACCGCGCTGCCCGTAGACCCAGCGCGCGGGATCGGCCGCGTACTCCTCGTAAGACCCGGCGACGGTGATCCCGGGGATCTCCGGGATCCAGTCGTCGCTGAGGAGCTGATCCGGATCGCCGAAACGGGCGGCGAGATCGCGAACGTCGGGATCGTTGTACGCGGCCAGGCGGCCGCGCACGATTACCGGCACCTCGCCGGACGGCGTCTCGACGGTGAGGGTCGGCGTCATCAGGTGCACGTGCAGGTGGCCGTAGAGGAGGCCGCGTTCTCCCGCCCAGACCTCCTCCGAAGAGCGCCAACGGGTGCCGAGGCCGCAGTGGATGATGCCGGCGCGGCGACGCTCCCACTCGAACCCACCGGACGAGAGCTGCTGGATGTTCGCGGGTCTCACGATCTTTGGATTCGTGCCGATGGCGAGCTCCCACAGCCAGAACAGCCCCGGCGCGGGGAAGCACGGGTACTGGGTGTCCTTCGACTCGGCCTCGAGCCGGCGCCACTCGGCACCGTAGGCGCCACCGCCGCGGATGCCGCTCATGCGCGCGTTCTGCAGGTCGACCTCGATCCGAGGGAATGGCCGGCTGAAATGGTTCAGCGTCCCGGCGATGACGCCACTTGAGTCATCCTCCCGTTCGATCGGCGTCGGCGGGTGCGCCATGAGGTGCCCCCACTTCGGGGTCATCCCGTAATCGTGCCGCCCGGCATCGGTCAGCGGCTTCCCCAAGATAGTGAGCGTGACGCTGGTGCCCTCGGGATCGGTGAGCACGAGCCGACCGCCGACGTTGTCCGTGATCCGCGACCACGTCTTCTCGTTGATGAGCTTGTGCAGAGGGCGCGGGAAGAGGTTCGCTCCACGGTCGAAGTGATCCTTCACGACCCATGGAAAGCCCTCATACCGGTGGCTCGCCTTCGGGATCGCGCCGCCCTTGCCGTGGATGAGCAGGTCGTATCCGCGCGTCTTGGCGAGGTCCTCGATCCAGGGCGTGCCCTCCCAGCGGCGCGGATTGTTGACCCACGGCTCACGCCGCATCGCGACGCGCATCTCGTCAAGGTCTTCGAACTCGCGATCCGCATCGGTCTGCGTGATGACGACGTCCACCGACGCGCCCATCTCCCGCAGTGCGCCCGCGATCGCCTCGGTGATGTCCGGATCGGTCTGCGTGTCGACTCCAATGAGGACGCGATCGCCAGGCTTCGTCGCGCCGTACCCGACGAAGCCGGCTGCGGTCCGCCGGACCTCATCGGAGTGGGCTACCGCGCGGGCGACCTCGACAACGTCGTCGAGCCCGATCGTGCGGCGCACGCCGCCGGCCGGTCCGTGCTCCATGCGCCCCGCGAGCTCCGCCGGGGCCTGCTGTCCACACATGGGCTAGCGCCTCCTTCCGCGAGATCGGCTCGGGACCCGCGCGAACTGTACCCGAAGCACCGCACCTCGCTTACAATTCGACCCAGCCCAGATGCACGAGATGCGGACGATCGACGTCCACGGACAGCCGATCGCTCACGAGCTTCGCGGCCGCGGTGTTCCCATCGTCCTCATCTGCGGCACGGGATATCCCGGCGCGACCTGGCCGGCTGAATTGGTCGAACCGCTGCTCGAGCGGCACAGTGTCCTGATCTTCGACCACCGCGGTACCGGATCCACGCCCGCGTCGGCCGAGCGTTTGTCGACGCGTCTCTTCGCCAAGGACGCGGTTGGCCTGATGGATGCGCTCGGCCTCGAAGCCGCGCACATCGTCGGCCACTCCATGGGCGGGCGCGTGGCGCAGTGGATGGCCCTCGACCGGCCGGAGCGCATCCGCAGCCTCATCCTCGCCGCGACCGGCCCCGGGCAATACCGCGCGGACAAGCCGGTCACGCGCGGCATCCCGCTGCACGCTGCGACGGAGCTGATCGAGCAGGGCTACGAACGGTACATGCGCGAGCACATCGAGGCGACGTTCTTCACACCCGAGTTCGCCCGAGAGCACCCCGAGGTGGTCGGTTGGCTCGTCAATGCGTTCTGGCGCCACCGACCCGACGTCGAGAGCTACCTCCGCCACATCGTCGCCCGCCAGGAGCACCAGACCGCGGACCGGCTCGGTGAGCTCTTGATGGCGACGCTCGTGCTCATTGGCGACCGCGACACCCAGGTCATGGGCACGGGCTCGCACACGGAGCAGTCCGCGTATCTCATTGAGCACCTGCCGAACGCGACGCAACGCGTCATCGAGGGCGCCGCGCACGGCTACTTCTGGCAGATGCCGCAGCGGTCGGCCGAGATCCTCCTCGATTGGACCGCCAGGCACTAGCGAGCCCTAGGCTCCGGCTGACCCCTCGGCATTAACGCGGAGCCACGCGTCGACCTTCGGGACATGCATCTGTGGCGACTTCGCGAACGACATCAGGCAGCCGTGACCGCAGAAGGCGAACTCGCGGTCACCCAGCTCCATGGTCAATCCTTGATCGCGCGCTTCCGCGAGGTCCACGACCATGTCGCACATCGGGTCGAGCATCTTCATGAGGGTCATCGGGTCACCTTCCTTTTCAGCGATCGATGGTCGCGCCGCGGAGACGCAGTGAGTTCGTCACGACGGTCACCGACGAGAGGGCCATCGCGCCGGCGGCGAAGATCGGCGAAAGAACGAGGCCCAGGACCGGATAGAGCGCGCCGGCCGCGAGTGGGATGAGGGCGACGTTGTAGAAGAAGGCCCAGAACAGGTTCGTCCGGATCGTCCCGACCGTCTTGCGTGACAGGCGCAGCGCGCGCGGTACGCCGCGCGGATCGCCGCCGACCAGGACGACGCCCGCCGACGCGATCGCGACGTCGGCACCGCTCCCGATTGCGATGCCGAGGTCCGCTTGCGCGAGCGCAGGCGCGTCGTTCACACCGTCGCCGACCATCGCGACCCGACGCCCGCTGCGCTGGAGCTCCGCCACGATCGCGGCCTTGCCGTCAGGTCGGACCTCGGCCCGGACCTCGTCGATGCCCAGCGTGCGCGCGATCGCCTCAGCGGTGCGACGGGTGTCGCCCGATACCAGCAGCGTTCGTAGCCCCATGCCCTTCAGCTCGCTGATGGCCTCCGCAGCTGCGGCGCGCGGCACATCGGCGAGGGCGAGGATCGCGAGCGGCAGCCCGTCGATCGTCGCGACCAACGGCGTCTTGCCGGCGAACTCGTGATGTGCGAGGAGCCCGTCGCCGAGCTCGGCGAAGCCGTGCGCGACCGCGAACGTCTTGTTCCCCACGTAGATGTCATGACCCCCCACGATGGCGTGGACGCCCTGGCCCGGGAACGACTCGAACTGCTCCGGCTCGGCGGGCACCAGCCCCTTCGCGCGCGCTGCCTCGAGCACCGCGGCCGCGAGCGGATGCTCCGAGCGGAGCTCGGCGCTCGCGATAAGGCGGAGTGCCTCGTCCTCGCCCACGTCGGCGCAGCTCAAGAGATCCGTGACCTCCGGTCGGCCGACGGTGAGCGTTCCGGTCTTGTCGAAGGCGACCGTGTCGATGCCGCGCGCAGCCTCCAGTGCCTGCGCGCTCTTGATCAAGATGCCACGGGCGGCGCCTCGGCCGGTACCGACCATGATCGCGGTGGGTGTCGCGAGCCCGAGCGTACAGGGGCACGCGATGATGAGGACGGCCACGAAGGCCGCGAGGGCATGGGTCAGCACCGGTGCCGGGCCGAAGACGATCCAGGCGACGAACGCCGCTGCCGCGATCACGAAGACGACCGGCACGAAGACGGCTGCGACCTGGTCGACGAGACGCTGGATCGGCGCCTTCGAGCCTTGCGCGTCTTCGACGAGCCGGACGATCTGCGCGAGGGTCGTGTCGGCGCCGACCCGTGTGGCGCGCAGACGCAGCGCGCCGGTCGTGTTCAGGGTCCCACCGGTGACCAGGTCGCCGGCGGTCTTTTCGACCGGCAGCGATTCGCCGGTGAGCATCGATTCATTGACCGCGGACGAGCCGGCCAGGACCAGACCGTCCGTCGCGATCGTTTCGCCTGGGCGAACGAGCACGATGTCCCCGACGTTGAGCTGCCCGATCGGCACGTCCTCCTCCACGCCACCGGGGCGGCGGACGCGGGCCGTCTTCGCACCGAGCGCCAACAGCGCGCGGATCGAGTCGCCGGTGTGGGCCCGCGCGCGCGCTTCCATGAACCGCCCCGCCAGGACGAGCGCGATGATCGCGCTGGAGGTCTCGTAGTACAGGCTCGCGTGCGGCTCGAGGCCGTTCGCGTAGAAGGATCCGGGCAGGAACGTCGCCGCGAGCGAGACCCCGTACGCGGCCGAGGTCCCCACGACGATGAGTGTGTTCATGTTGGTCGTGCCGTGGCGTGCCGCGTTCCATGCGGCGCGATAGAACGGCGCGCCGGCCCACAGCTGGACCGGGGTCGCCAGCACGAAGAGCGCGTACGCCCGCCAATCGGCGTACTCGAGCTCCGGGATGATGTGCCCGGCCATGGAGAGCACCACCGCGGCGGCCGCGAGCACCCCCGCGACGATGAGCCGGCGGCGGAGGGACGCGACGTACCGGACGCGAAGCGCTCGCTCGTCCTCGACTGCGGCCAAACGGGCGGCGTCGCCTTCGGGGATCACGAGCGCGCCGTAGCCCGCACGCTCGACGGCGTGGACGAGCGCGCCAAAGTCCCCGCGCGTCCCATCGAGCCGCACGGTGGCCCGCTCGTTCGCGAGATTGACCTCCGCAGACTCGACGCCCGCGACGCCCGCCAGCGCAGACTCGACCGAGCGCACGCAGGAGGCGCAAGTCATCCCGGTGATCGCGAGCTCCCGCTTCGTCGGGGTCAGGAGCGCCGTCACTTGCGGGCGAGGCTGAACAGCTCGCCCAGCTCCTCGATCATCGCGTTGTTGCGGCCCTGCTTGAACCCGGTCGGGACGCATGTCGACAGGTGGCCGCGGAGCATCTCGGCCTCGAACTTCTGCAGCGCACGCTCGACGGCGAACGTCTGTTTGAGCACGTCGACGCAGTACGTGTCGTCCTGGACCATCTTGCGGATGCCCTTTATGTGGCCCTCGATCGACGCGAGCCGCGAGTCGAGGTCGCTCTTATCGGTCTTCATGCCTGCCCCTCCCGATGCCCCACCCCCCAGGGGGAGGGGCTTCGTTCCACGGACAAGCGTACACCGGGCCGAGCTGACTACACGGCT
>DASYVN010000243.1:0-11225 GCA_035937095.1 Candidatus Limnocylindria bacterium | reverse complement strand
AGCTCGTCTATGCTCCGGTCACGAGCTCGCCCCAGGGGATGGGCTTGCCATTCATCAAGAGAGGCTGAGGGAACGGCCCGTTGACGCCTCGGCAACCGGCGGAGCCCCGCTGCGGTGCCACTTCCGTCCTTGGAGAACAAGGAAAGATGAAAGGGGTCATGCGCCGTTGGCATCGCTCGCGTCACTCCTTCGCCAAGGAGAGTTCGTCCTCACCGCTGAGCTGAATCCGCCGAAGAGCGCGGCCGCGTCCGTGGTGCGCCGCCGCGCGGGCATCCTCAAGGGCGTCGTCGACGCCGTGAACGTGACTGACAACAATCGCGCGAACGTGGCGATGGCCGCGATCCCGGCTGCGGTGCTCGCCCGCGACGCGGGCGTCGAGCCGATCGTCCAGATTACCGGGCGCGATCGGAACCGCATCGCGATCCAAGCCGATCTTCTCGGCGCGGCCGCGCTCGGACTCCCGAACTTCCTGTTCATGAGCGGCGACGATCCGAAGCAGGGCAACCACCCGGACGCGGTCAACGTCCAGGATCTCACCGGCGTCGAGCTCGTCCGGGCGGCGGCGTCGCTGCGCGACGGCAAGTTTCTGAACGGCGACGAGGTGAAGCCGCCGCCCCGCTACTTCATCGGCGCGACCGCGTCGCCTGCGGCGCCAGACGACATCGAGCGCACCCTCGAGAAGATCAGTGCGGGCGCGCAGTTCGTCCAGACGCAGCCGGTCTTCGACATCGCACCGTTCAGCCAGTGGCTCACCGAGCTGCGCCGGCGCAACAAGGACGTCGCGATCCTCGCGGGCGTCCTCGTGCTCCGTTCGGCGGACCAGGCCGAGCGGCTCGCGACGGTACCGGGTATCGCGCTCCCCGACGCGATCCGGGCACGCATGCGCGATGCAGCCGACGGCGAGGCCGAGGGCATCGCGATCGCGGTCGAGGCCGTGCGCTCGCTCCGGGCGCTGCCTGGCGTGAACGGCGTCCATCTGTATGCGATCGAATGGCCGGAGGCGATCCCGCTCGTCGTGCGGGCCGCCGGCCTGCTCCCGCGACCGACGGTGAAAGAGGTAGCGACAGCGTGAGAACGACCGTCATCGGCGCCTTCCCGAAGATCAGCGACCAGCCCGGCGGGCAGGAGCTTCGCCAGGCGCTCCACAAGCAGGATCGCGGCGAGCTGAAGGATGCGGACCTTGACGGCGTGTACGACGCCGTCACGACGACCGCGATCGGCGAGCTCGACGCCGCCGGCATCGACGTCATCAACGATGGCCAGATCCGCTGGGACGACCTCCTCGCGCCGTTCGCGACCGCGTGGACCGGTGTGCACCGCGGCCCGCTCGAGCGCTTCTATGACAACAACACGTACTTCCGCCAGCCGACGATCGACGGGCCGATCTCGAGCGATGGCAAGACGCTCGTGAAGGCGTTCACATACGCCAAGTCCATCGCGACGCGCGAGCTGAAGGCCGCGGTCGCCGGACCGATCACGTTCGCGACCCTCGCGATCGACAAGCACTACAAGTCGCTGGAGGACCGCGTCCTGGCGGTCGCGGACGCGATCGCGGCCGAGGTGCAGGGCCTCGGTGCCGCGGGCGCCACGCTCATAGACGTCGAGGATCCCGGCCTCGTGTACTTCCCGCAGCACGTCGAGCTCGCCCGCGAGGCCTACCGGCGCATCGCGGCGACGGGCGTACCGATCGCCGTACAGCCGTACTTCTTCCCGGCCGATCGCATCCTCGAGACCCTCGCCTCGTTCCCCGTCGCGCAGATCGGCATCGACGTGCGTTCGCGCGAGACGACAGCGCTCCGCCGCCTCGACATCTTCAAGGGGAAGACCGTCGTCCTCGGCATCGTCGACGCGCGCAACACGCGGCTCGAGACCGCGAGCGAGCTCGGCGCACTCGTCGACGACGCACTGAAGCTCGTCCCGAGCGAGAGCCTCTGGCTCGCGCCGACGACCGGACTTGAATACCTGCCACACGACGTGGCGACGAAGAAACTGGCGGCGCTCGCAGAAGCGGCGCGCGGAGGGGTGCCCGCATGACGGCTGACAACATCCTGCTCACGACCTCGGTCGGCTCGTTCGGGAAGCCCGACTACCTGCAGAAGGCTCGCAACGCGAACGCCCGCGGCAAGCTCGGCACGGCGGAACTGCTCGAGCTCGAGCGCAAGGCGACGGCGGAGTGGATCAAGGTCCAGGAGGACATCGGGCTCGACATCCTGGTCGACGGCGAGATGTACCGCGGCGACATGGTCGCGTACTTCGCCGATCTCCTGGACGGGTACACCGACGGCGGCCTCGTGCGCTCGTATGGCAACCGCTATTACCACAAGCCCGTCATCTCGGGAAAGCTCGCGCGGCCGAAGCCGATGACCGTCGAGTGGTTCCAGTACGCGCAGTCGCGCACCCAAAAGCCGGTGAAGGGCATGCTCACCGGTCCGTACACGCTGCTCGACTGGTCGTACAACGAGGCCTACCCGACGCGACGCGACGCCGCGCTCGCGCTCGCGGAGGTCGTGCGGCAGGAGGCCGAGGACCTCGACCGTGCCGGCGCGCAGTACATCCAGATCGACGAGCCCGCCATCCACGCCCGGCCCGAGGAGCTCGAGATCGCGATCGAGGCGATGGGGATCGTCACCCAGAACCTCAAGGCGAAGACGATCTCCCACATCTGCTACGGCGACTTCGCCGCGATCTATCCGGGCATCCTCGATCTGCCGGTCGATCAGCTCGATCTGGCGATGGCCAACTACGAGTACCGCTGGCTCGAGCTCATGGACCGCGATCCGTTCACCAAGGAGATGGCGATTGGCATCGTCGACGTGCACACGCACGAGCTCGAGTCCGTCGCCGAGGCCGCAGCGGGGATCCGCAAGGGTCTCAAGTACGTGAGCGCCGACAAGCTCCTCCCGCATCCGGACTGCGGCCTGAAGACGCGGCCGGTCGAGGAGTCGATCGCGAAGTGCAAGATCGTGGTCGAGGCGGCGAAGGTCGTGCGCGCGGAGGTCGCGAAGAAGGCCGTCCCGGCCTAACGAAGGAAGTCGAGCACGACGCGGTCGAACCGCTCGGGCTCGCGGAGGTTCGGGAAGTGATCCGAGTCGGCGAAGCGCGCGCGCTCGGCTCCGGAGATCCGCCGCTCGAGCAGGTCGCCGAGCGCCGCGAGCGGCGGCGCGTCGTGGTCGCCGCCGATCACCAGCGTCGGCACGCGGATCTCCTCGAGGTGGTCGATCGCCATCCGTCTGGGCGGTTGCTCGTGCGCGGTCGTGAGGTCGGCCAGGGCGTTCGCCACGATCAGCTCGCGGATCCGCGCATCGGCGCCGAGGCGGCCCCAGACCGCGAGGGTGAGGTCCGCGATCGCCTCGGCGTCGCGGCGCTCGAGCGCCGCCTCCTCTGCGGCGCCCTGGGCCGGCGAGTACGCGCTCAGCCGGTAACCCGAGACGGCCGCGCAGACGAGCACGAGTGCCGACACCCGCTCCGGATGCGCCAGGGCGAAGTCGATCGCGATCCGGCCGCCGCGAGAGTTGCCAACGAGGGCAACGCGGCCGAGCTTTCGCTGGTCGAGCAGCGAGAGCAGCACCTCGGTCTCGCGGTAGTCCTCCTCGAGCGCGTCGGATCGGCCGAATCCCGGCGAGTCGTAGCGCACGACGCGGTGCGAGCGCGCGAACGGCTCCATCTGTCCGTCCCAGGCGCGTGCGTCCATCACCCCGTTGTGGAGCAGCACGACGGTCGGGCCTGAGCCCATGTCGTCCACCCAGAGCATCGACTCACACTAGTCGCGCACTGCTGCCGGGACTCGCTAGGCTCGGCGCGTGGCAACACCGGTCGACGAGGCGACCGAGCTCCTCCAGACGATGATCCGCAACCAGTGCGTGAACGACGGCACGCCTGACTCCGGCGGCGAGGTCCGCAACGCCCAGACCCTCGGCGCGTACCTCGCGGGTCCGGGCATGGACATCAGGCAGTACGAGTCGCATCCCGGGCGGGGGAGCATGGCGGTCCGTGTCGAGGGCAGCGACAAGCACGCGCCGAGCCTGCTGATGATGGGGCACATCGACGTCGTGCCGGCCGACCCGAACGGTTGGAAGCGTGATCCGTTCTGCGGCGATCTCATCGACGGGGAGATCTGGGGCCGCGGCGCGATCGACATGCTCAGCATCACCGTCAGCATGGCCGTCGCGGTCAAGAAGCTGATCCGCGAAGGCTGGAAGCCCAAGGGCACCCTCATCTTCAGCGGCATGGCCGACGAAGAAGCCCTGGGCACGTGGGGTGCGAAGTACCTCGTCGACAACAAGTGGGATGACCTGAAGGCCGACGCGGTGCTCACCGAGTCGGGCGAGCCGCCGCTCCCGATCCCGACGAAGGGCGGCCCCAAGGCGATCATGGTCGTTGGCGAGAAGGGCTCGTACTGGGTCGGCCTCCAGGTGAAGGGCACCCCGGGCCACGGCTCGACCCCATACAAGACGGACAACGCGCTCGTGAAGGCCGCCGAGGTCGTGAAGCGCATCGCGGCCTACAAGCCGAAGCTGCACCTCGCCGGACCGTGGCGCGAGTTCGTTGACGCGATGCAGTTCGAGGAGCCGCTCGCGTCAGGGCTGCTCAGCGAGGCGACGTTCCGCGAGACGCTCGACAAGGCGCCGGTCGGGATCGCGCGCCTCTTCGACGCGTCGGTGCACACGACGTTCTCGCCGAACATCCTGCACAGCGGTCAGAAGACGAACATCATCCCCGACAGCGCGGTCATGCAGATCGACATCCGCACCATGCCGGGTGACGACGGTCCGCAGGTGCGGGCGATGCTTCGCGACGCCATTGGTGACCTCTGGGAGCACGTCGAGATCGTCGATGAGGACAGCAACCCGGCGAGCGCGTCCAAAACGGACGCGCCGATCTTCCAGGTGATGCGGAACGTAACGCGCAAGGTCCTGAAGGGTGCCGAGATCGTGCCCGTGTTCTCGGTCGGTGCAACGGACTCACGGTTCTTCCGGCGCAAGGGCGTCCCGGCCTACGGCTACAGCGTCTACAGCGCGAACATCCCGTTCAGCGAGTTCGCGTCCATGGTCCACGGCCGGAACGAGCGGATCGACCAGGAGTCGTTGCGCCTGATGCTCGAGCTCTACGAGCAGACCGCACGGGAGTACCTCAGCTGAGCGACGCCCGGATCGCCGGGCTGGTCCTCATCGCGGCCGCCGTCGCCGGAGTGTTCGCCGCGGCCGTGCCGCCAGGGCGCGTGTTCATGTCACCGCTGCCCGAGTACCTGCGGATCATCCGCGAGAACGAATCGCGCTGGCGCGCGTCGGCGTGGGGCTTCGCGGTCTCGACCGTGCTCATGGCGATCGGCCTCGCGATCGCGACGTCTCCGGCGGCATCGCGGCTCTACGGGGTCGCGGCGTTCGCGGTCTTCGTCGTCGTGGCGCCCTGCTGGCTCGGCACGCTCGCCCTGCGGCTCGACCTCACGGTCGCCGCGGCGCTCGGCCGCGTGGACCATGCGTGGTACGACGCGATCGGGAAGTGGAGCGGCTCGCTGTACGCGATCTTCATGGTCGGCAGCTACGCGGCGGTCGCGCTCCTCGGGGCGTCGCAGATCGGCGGCGGCGTCCCGCAATTGGCGGCGTGGACTACGGCTGCTGTCGGCGCGGTTGCGGCGCTGTCGTTCTGGGTCGGTTGGCCGCGTGCCTTCGGGATGCGAAGCCCATTCGAGCTCCCGGTCCTCGTACCGCTCCTGTCGCTCGTCGTGGCGATCCCGTTCGCGGTGGCCGTGTAGGCGCCGCGGGCGCCGACGTCTGGGCGAGCCCGGCTTCGATCTTCAAACGCTTCGAGCTTCCAGGCCGGCCACCCTGACCGGTGGGACGGGCCGCTCGAGAGATCCTTCAGGTGCCGTAGAGGTCGAGCACCTCGCGGCGGAACGTCACCTTGGCCTTCTTCTTCAAGACCTCGAATTCGTCGACGTCCCACGGACCGACGAACGTCACCGCGACCCCCGGCTTCCCGACGCGGCCGGTCCGGCCGACGCGGTGAGTGAACGTGTCGGGATCCTCGGGGAGGTCGTAGTTCACGACGTGGCTGATGTCCTCGATGTGCAGCCCGCGCGCCGCGACGTTCGTGGCGACGAGCATCGGGAGTGAGCCATCGCGGAACGCGTCGAGCGTGCGCTCGCGCTCGCGCTGGCTGAGATCGCCGTGCAAGGCCTCGACCTTGTGGCCGCGCCGCTTCAGTGACTCGACGAGCTTGTCCACGCCGCGCTTCGTGTGGCGGAACAGGAGGACCTGGTCGATGTCGTACTTCTTGAGGAGCTCCTCGAGCGCTTTCACCTTGTCCTCGTCGAGGACCTCGATGTAGATCTGCTCGATCGCCTCGAGGTTCTGGTGCTCGGGCTCGATCGCGATCTGCGCCGCGTTCCGGGTGAACCGTCGCGCGAGATCCTGTACTTCGCCCTGCAACGTCGCGCTGAAGAGCGCGGTCTGCCGGTTCGTCGGGCACTTGCTCAGGAGTCGCTTCACTTCAGGCGCGAAGCCCATGTCGAGCAGGCGATCGGCCTCATCGAGGATGACGACGCGCAGACCCGACAGGTCCAGCGTGCCGCGCTCGATGTGGTCGAGGAGCCGGCCGGGCGTGCCCACGACGATCGTCGCGCCGCGCTTGAGCGCGCGCTCTTGGGGGACGTACGAGACGCCGCCGTAGATCGCGACCTCGCTCGAGTGCATGTACTTGCCGAGCGAGCCGAATTCACGCGTCACCTGGACGCAAAGCTCGCGCGTCGGGACGACGATGAGCGCCTGCGGCCGGCGCAGCGTCGGCTCGATGAGCTGCAGGATCGGGATCGCGAACGCCGCGGTCTTGCCGGTGCCCGTTTGAGCTTGGGCCAGCACGTCGCGGCCTTCGAGCATCAACGGGATGGTCTTGGCCTGGACGGGGGTCGGGGCCATGAAGCCGAGGTCGTCGATGGCCTTCGCGACTTTGGGATGGATGGTGAGATCGCCGAATCGTCCCGCTTCCAGCGCGGGGGCTATTTTCTCAGGTGCCAGGGTCAAATTCTCTCCTACGGGTCATAAACAAAAAGGCCTCGACCGACGTCGGTCTAGCCCCCCACGAGTGCCCGATGTCCGTGTATGTACGAGATGGATTGTATCGGGTTTCCCGGTCGAACGCGACCTTTGCGTCAGATGACACCCCTTACCGGTGCTATTCCTCGCCGCGTCGATGCCGGAGCTCCGTGAGGATCGCGCTGGTCGATGAGGTCCCGAGCCGGCTCGCGCCGGCATCGATCAAAGCGAGCGCTTCGTCCAGCGTCCGGATGCCGCCGGACGCTTTGACCCCGAGCTTCTCGCCGACGGTCTGGCGGAGGAGCCGCACGTCCTCGACGGTCGCGCCTTCCGGTCCGAAGCCCGTCGATGTCTTCACGAAGTCCGCGCCGGCCGCGGCCGCGATCTGCGCCGCGATGACCTTCTGCGCGTCGTCGAGGTAGCCGGTCTCCAAGATCACCTTCACCAGTGCCTCGTTCGCGTGCGCGAGCCCGACCACCGAGGCGACCTCGCGCTCGATCGTCGCGTAGTCCTTGTCGATGAGCGCGCCGATGTTGATCACCATGTCCAGCTCCGTCGCGCCGTCGCGCAGCGCGTTCGACGCGGTCGCCACTTTCACCTCCGGGGCCTGTCCACCGTGCGGGAAGCCGATGACCGTGGACGTGGCCACGCCCGCGTCCTTGAGCAGTCGCGCGGTCACCGGGACGTAGAACGGCTTCACGCACACCGACGCGATGTGCTCCTTGCGCGCGATCGCGCAGGCGTCCACGACGTCTCGCTCGGTCTGCGTCGGCTTGAGGACCGCATGGTCGATCATCGCGGCGAGCTCGGGGACCGTCGGAAGCTGCATCGCGCTCAGTATCCGGCCTCTATGCTCGATCCATGCCCGGCTCGTTCCGCGTCGCGCGGCTCTTCGGCATCGAGCTGCGGATACACGTCTCATGGGTCGTCATCTTTGGGCTCGTCTTCTTCAACCTGTGGAATGACATCTTCCCGTCGCAGTATCCGTTCTGGTCGGATCAGAAAACGCTCCTCGTGTCGGCCATCACCGCGGTCCTGTTCTTCTGCTCGATCGTCGCGCACGAGCTCTCGCATTCGCTCGTCGCGCGGCGCTTCAACATGCGGGTCTCGTCGATCACCCTGTTCCTGCTCGGCGGCGTCGCGAACCTCCAGCAGGAGCCGCCGAGCGCGAAGGCCGAGTTCTTCATGGCTTCGGCCGGGCCGTTCATGAGCCTCTGCATCGGTGCGCTGGGCCTCGGGCTGCAGACCCTCATCGACGCGACCGACACGGTCTCGCTGCAGACGGTCGCGGCGGTCGCGGGCTACCTCGGGTTCATCAACGTCCTGCTCGCGGGCTTCAACATGATCCCCGGCTTCCCGCTCGACGGCGGCCGCGTCCTCCGCTCGATCATCTGGGCGGTCCGTCGCGATCGCGCGAAGGCCACCGGCATCGCGGCGCGTGGCGGGCAGCTCGTCGCCGGACTCTTCGTGCTTTGGGCCCTCGCGCAGCTGAGCATCGACGGCGCCAGAGGCCTCTGGTGGTGGCCGATCCTCATCGCGTACTTCCTGTACAACGCGGCGACGCAATCGCTGCGGCAGGAGCGGCTCGGGGGCCTCGTCGCCGGGACGCGCGTCGCGCCACTGATGAACACGACCTTCGCCGTCGCCGATCCGCGGTCGAGCGTCGCGAATGTCGTCCGCGACCTCATGCTGCCGCGCAGCCTGCGGGCCGTGCCGGTCGTCGCGAACCAGGACTTCCTCGGTCTGATGACATCGGACGACGTGCGGAAGATCGACCACGAGCGGTGGGCGACGACACCGGTCGAGCAGGTCATGACCCGGTCAGCCGATCTCCCGAAGCTCGCGCCGGACGACGATCTTGGCCAGGCGCTCGAGCGCTTCGGCGACGGCACGGTGCTCCCGGTCGTGCGCGACGGCCGGCTCGTCGGCCTGCTGGACCGTGACGGTGTCCTGAACTACATCCGGATGCGCGACATGTTCGCCCAGGGACGGTGACCGCGGCGTCCTAGCGGCCGGCCAGGCGCTCCACGACCGGCGCGAAATCATCCATGCCGCTGCCGACCATGATGTTGCTGATCCCGAGCTCGGTGCGGAGGCGCGTGAACTTCTCGACCAGCTGATCGACCGTGCCGATGAACACGTGCGGTGAATCGAGGAGCTGATCAACGGTGATGTCGACCGGACTGCGCTCCTTCATCCGCGCGAGCAGCGCCTCGGCCGCCTTCCGCGGCTCGTCGGTCACCGACGCCGGACGAAAAGACGGGTACGTGTTCAGCTCGATGTCGCCGAACCGCGGTCCGGCCGCGTCCTTCACCCACTGCACCTTCTCGAGCGTCGCCTCGAACGTGCAGCTCTCGAAGCCGCCGCCCTTCGCGCCGATGCGCGGGGCGAAGCCGACGATCTGGGCCTCACGCCCGGCGAGCCGCAGCACCCGCTTCCCGCCGCCACCGATGAGGATCGGCGGATGGGGCTTCTGCACCGGCTTCGGCCGGCCATCCATCTCTGTGATCGTGTAGTGCGTCCCTTGGAACGAGAATTTCTCGTCGCCGAACAGCCCCTTGAGGACGGCGATCGATTCCTCGAGCCGCGAGACGCGCGTCGGCACCGGCTCGAACGGGATGCCACTCGCCTTGTACTCGGGCTCGTTCCAGCCCGCGCCGATCCCGATCTCGAGCCGGCCCTCGCTCAGGATGTCGAGCGAGGCGAGCTCCTGGGCCAGGACCGCGGGGTGCCGCAGGTCGTTGTTCAGGACGAACATGCCGATCCGCAGCGTCTCGGTGGTCGCCGCGATCGCCGCGAGTGCCGGGATCGGCGCGTGGACATTCAGCAGGTGATCCGACAGGACGAATGCGCTGTAGCCGATGGATTCCGCGCGGCGCGCCTTCTCGGCGAGGGCCTTCGCGCTCACCGGCTCGCCGCCGCCGACGCTGAACCGGAATGGACGGATCACGGCTCCCGAGACGCGATCGCGCGCGCGTACGGCGGGAAGCTGAACTCCGCTCCGGGTCCGTCGAGCAGTCCGCCGTGTCCGAGGGATGCGACCGCGGCGCCGGGGTCCTCGCCGGCGAGCACCCGTGCGAGCAGCAGGTCGAGCGAGGTGCTCTTCCCGAAACCGGAACACGTCGCGATCCCGAGGAGCGGGATCGGACCGATCGATCCGGCCCAGACCATGCTGCCGGGATGCGCGGGAACGCCGGTCCGCGCGATCTCGCCACCGGCGTCAGCGATAGCCAGCAGGACCGGGTCGAGCGGATCGAGGGAATTCGCGCCCGAGAGGAGGAGCAGCTCGGCTCCCGACGCCACGGCCGTGCGAAGCCATGCGGCGATGGGCGCGCGTGCGTACGGCGCTTCGGCGATGTCGAGGACCCGGGACCCGTAGAACGCGACCTTGCTTCGCACCGCCTCGGCCACGAGCCCCCGTGCCTTCGCCGCGAGTCGTTCCGTAATGAGGACGCTGACCCCGCGCGGCGGGAACGGCAGGACCCGCACGACCGCACCCGCGGCGGCCGCGATGGCCTCGGCGGCGGCCACAGCGGAGTCGGCTGTCGCGAGACCCGCGCCTTTCACCCCCGCGACCTCGTCGCCCGCCAGCACGACCTGACCGTCGCGCCGGGTGAAACAGAGAATGGGCCCGAGGCGGTTCAGGGCGCGGACGGCGTCGCCGTCCACCGAGAGCAGGCCGCGAAAAGTCGCCCGGAGTCGCGCCTGGCCCTGCTGCGGCGCGTCGGCGGTGGTACCGGATCCACCGAGGGCGCGCGCCAACCGACTCGCCACCTCGTCTTGCCCAGATTCGCCGGGATCGAGATCCACCAGATGGGCCTCGACGCCATCCAGCGCCGCAAATGTGGCGGTATCGGCCGGACCGAGGACCTTCCCTTTTCGCCACACGACGCTCCCGGCCGCCGCGCGAATGTCAGCGGCGACGATCGCGCCGAACGTCTGCTCGACCGCGATCTCTCCCAGCCGCACGGCCCGTGCTCGCACTCCGACAGCCTACCGGCCCGGGTGTACATTCGGCCTTCGATACGGATGACCGCCGCGAAAGCGGCGCGGTCGTCATGGTCAGGGGAGAGGCCGATGATCCCTGCTGCCTTCGAGTACGAGGTCGCGTCAGACCTGCAACACGCGATCAAGCTGTTGAAGAGCGCAGGGGGCGAGGGGAAATTCCTCGCGGGCGGTCAAAGCCTCATCCCG
>DASYVN010000242.1:0-15885 GCA_035937095.1 Candidatus Limnocylindria bacterium | reverse complement strand
TGCACGACGAGCGGCACGATGAAGCCCTTGCGCCAGCCCGCAAATGCCCCGGCGGCGAGCGCGATCACGATCGCGAGATCGATCATCGGTGGCGAGCATGTGCGGGGCTAGACTCACCCACGGCTCGCGGAGCGGTAGGGGAGGGATCAAGTTGGACGACATTCCGAAGGGCTACGACCGGCGCGCATTCCTGAAGGTAATGGGACTCGGCGCGTCCGCCGCAGCGCTCGCCGCGTGCGGCGGCGGGGCGGGGACCACGGCGGTCGCGACGACCGGGGCCGCAACGGCGACGGCAGCGGCCACCGTTGCCAAGCCGACCGGCAACATCGTCGTGTACACCGCGCTGAACGAGACCACGAACAACGCGTTCACCGACGCATTCAAGACCGCGTACCCGGGCACGACCGTTGACCTGCTGCCGCTCGCGGCCGCCGGCGACCTGCAGACCCGGATCACCGCCGAGAAGGCAAGTCCGAAGGCCGACATCTTCATCGGCGGCTCGAGCGAGTTCCACGACCCGCTCGGCAAGGCCGGCCTTCTCGAGATGTACGTCTCGCCGAATGCCGCGTCGCTGAAGCCTGAGTTCAAGGACGCGGCCGGGTTCTGGACCGGCTGGTACACCGGCATCTTCGGCTTCATTGCGAACACCGACCGCCTCACGAAGGAGGTCGGCGGCAAGGCGCCGGCGACGTGGGACGACCTGCTCGACCCGGCCTGGAAGGGCAAGCTCATCCTGCCGGACCCGGTGAAGACCGGTGGCGGCTACATCTTCATCGCCACCCAGATCTTCCGCTTCAACAAGGATGAAGGGAAGGCGATGGCGTTCATGAAGTCGCTGCACGCGAACATCGCGCAGTACGTCGGCACCTCGCCGCAGGCGATCGCGCTCGTCTCGCAGGGCCAGTTCGTCGGCTGCCCGAACTGGAGCCACGACATCCTCACCGAGAAGGTGAAGAACCCCGGCGTGACGCTCGCCGTTCCGGCGAACACCGGCTTCGAGGTCGGTGGCGTCTCCATCGTGAAGGGCGCGAAGAACCTCCCACTCGCCAAGGCGTTCGTCGACTGGGTGCTCACCCCGCAAGCGGGTGCGCTCAACGTGAAGCTGAGCAACCGCGGCTCCACGATCGCGTCCATCCCGGCGGCCCCGGGCGCGCCGACGCTCGCGTCGGTCACGCTCGTCAACTACGACCGCCAGTGGGCGACCGACAACAAGACCCGCATCCTCACGCTCTGGCAGACCACGGTCGGCCTCTAGCGACTACTCGCACCTAACCAAAGATGCGCAGCTTGCAGCGCGAGCCGGTCCTCCTGCTCGCGCTGCTTGCTGCCATCGGCCTGGTGCTCGCGTTCATCGTCTACCCGCAGGTCCAGGTCGTCATCGCGCCCGGCCCGTCGGGCTACGTGTCGTTCCTCACCGGCACGACGTGGGTGAAGCCCCTTCTGAACTCGCTGCAGGTCACCGCGCTCTCGACGACCACGGCGGTCGCGCTCGGGTTCCTCTTCGCGTACGCGATGGTGTACACGCCGATGGCGTGGAAGCCGTTCTTCCGCATCGTTGGCATCCTGCCGTTGCTGTCGCCCCCGTTCGTCGTCGCGGCGGTGTACATCCTCCTGCTCGGTCCCCGGGGCATCGTCTCGTATGGCGTGTTCGGGCAGTCGCCGAACGTCTTCGGGATCTCCGGCATCTGGGGCGTGCAGACGATCGCGTTCTTCCCGTTCGCGTACCAGCTCATCG
The DNA here is from genome assembly GCA_035937095.1 of Candidatus Limnocylindria bacterium. GTDB lineage: Bacteria > Chloroflexota > Limnocylindria > P2-11E > P2-11E > UBA4735. Next base: position 14,150 of record DASYVN010000242.1, on the reverse strand, counting down.
CCGACGTGCTGTCACGCAGCGACGCCCGGCTCGAGCAGGCCGCGCGCAACCTCGGCGCGGGCCCATGGCAGGTGTTCCGCTCGGTGACGCTGCCGCTCTCGCGGCCCGGTCTCGGGGCGGCGATCCTCACGACCGCGATCTACGTCCTCGAGGACTTCGGTAACCCGGCGCTCATCGGCGGGCAGTTCACGGTGCTGCCGACGCAGGCGTACTCGCTCATCGAGGCGTTCGGCGACTTCTCGGGTGCGGCGGCGGTGAGCACGATCCTGCTCGGCCTCGCGCTCTGCCTGTACTTCGCGAAGATCGGGCTCGACCGGGGCCGATCGTTCGTCACCGTCGGCGGCAGGACCTCGTCGATGCCACGCCCGCCGGTGCCGCCGATGCTCACGCGGGCCTGCTTCGCGGTATGCCTCGGCCTGGCGGGCGTGATCCTCCTCGTGTATGGGACGCTCATCGTGAGCGCCCTCACGTTCGCGTTCCCGACCAACCTGACCTTCACGACGGCGAACTTCGAGTACCTCGGCGCGCACTCCTCGTCGCTGCAGAACTCGTTCGTGTACAGCCTGCTTGCCGCCGTCGGGTGCTGCGTATTCGCGCTGTTCGCGGGCTTCATGGTGCAGCGGGGCACTTGGCCGGGGCGCAAGATCTTCGACTTCCTGCTCATCATGCCGGCCGCGGTCCCGGGCATCTTCTTCGGGATCGGCTACCTCACGACCTTCAACCAGCCGTGGACCGACCAGCTCGCCGGGGCGTTCGGCCAGCCGGACATCCGCGCCGAGCTCATCGTCATCGCGCTCCTCTTCTGGAACATCCCGGTCGCGTACCAAGCCGTGGTCGCGGGCCTCCGGCAGATCGACCGCTCGATGGACGAGGCCGCGACGAGCCTGGGTGCGTCGAGCCTGCGCGGCTTCCGCGACGTGCTCGTGCCGATGCTCGGCGGATCGGTCCAGGTGGGCTTCGTCACGACGTTCGTGCGCGCCGTCACGACCCTGTCGGTCGTCATCTTCCTGTTCACGCCGCACACGACGACCGCGACCATCACCATCTTCCAGCTGGTGAACGACTTCAACTGGGGTGGGGCAGCGGCGTTCACCGTGGGGGACGTGGGGATCGCGGTCATCGTGCTCGTGATCATCGGCCGGCTCGGCGGTCGCCTGGCCGTGACAGGATTGCGCAGTGGCTGAGGCACACCTGCGCCTGTCGCGCGTCACGAAGCGCTTCGGCGAGACCGCCGCGGTGGACGACGTGTCGTTCGAGGTGCCCCGTGGCTCGTTCGCGACGCTCCTCGGCCCGTCGGGCTGCGGCAAGACGACGACGCTCCGGATGATCGCGGGGTTCTACGAACCGGACATCGGGGACATCGAGCTCGCCGGACGGCGGATCAACAACCTGCCTGCGCACAAGCGCGGCGCGGCCATGGTGTTCCAGGACTACGCGCTCTTCCCGCACATGAGCGTGCGCGACAATGTCGGCTACGGGCTGCGCCTGCAGCGCAGGCCCAAGGCCGACATCGCGACGAAGGTCGACGAGACGCTGAAGTTCGTCGGCCTCGCCGGTCTCGGCGACCGCCCGCCGAATCAGCTCTCCGGTGGACAGCAGCAGCGGGTCGCAGTCGCCCGGGCGCTCGTCGTCGAGCCGGAGATCCTCCTCCTGGACGAGCCGCTCTCGAACCTCGACGCGAAGCTGCGCGAATCGCTCCGTTGGGAGCTCCGCGCGCTGCAGCAGCGCCTCAGGATGACGTTCGTCTACGTCACCCACGACCAGGACGAGGCGCTCGCGCTGTCGGACTGGGTCGCGGTCATGAATGCCGGCAAGGTCGAGCAGGCCGGCACGCCGTGGGAGATCTACTATCACCCGCGCACCGCGTTCCTCGCGGAGTTCGTCGGCGCGGTGAATCTGCTGCCCTCGACCGTGCGCGAGGTGGGTGACGGCACCGCGACCGTCTCGGTCGGGTCGGCGGATGCGCCGGTGCGCGTTCCTGACGGCGTCTCCCTCACGAGCGGTGCCCGGGTGCAGCTGTGCATCCGGCCCGAGAGCCTCGCGCTGCGCCCGCTGAGCGCGGGCGCCGACGGGCAGGTGCTCCTCCCGGGGCGGGTCGCGCGCAAGGCGTTCCTTGGCGACCTCATGCGCTACTGGGTGACGGTCGACGGACGTGAGTGGATCGTCGATCAGCCGGACCCCGGCGCCGCGGCGAGCTTCGATGGCGCGGTGCAAGTGGCGATCCGCCCGGAGCGGATCCATGTCATCGTCTAGGCCGCGCGGGCAGGTCACGCTCCGCCTTCGCGGGCTCACCTGAAGCGCCGCGCCGGGCCTCGGCTGAGGCTCGCGCCTCGCGCCCGTGCTGGCGCGACTCCAAGAGAGCGACGGCGTCGACCACGCCGCCGTCGATCGGGGCGGGGACCTGCTCCGACTGACCCTTCGCCACAGCGACCCAGCTGACGCGATCGCTCTGCTGCGGGAGCTCGGCTACGACGCTGAGATCGCGAGCGACGACGAGGCGACGACAACGGCGCTCTGGTACGACGCGGCCTCGGTCGGTGAGCTCTCCCGCGTGGAAGCCCGCGTCATCGCCGAGCGCATCGTCCCGCCGCTCGCGCGAGAGCGGGATCTCACTGCGGCGGAGGCGGCCGAGGTCGAACGGGTCGTCGTGTCCGTGCTCCATCGCTACTTCACCGAGCGCGCGCTCCGGGCCGGCGCGACCCCCGGTGGCTTCCGTCAGGACTGCGTCCTCGCGATCGCTGCGGCGGCGGACCCGGTGATCGGCGCGGGTGCGGCCCGCGCTCTGGCCGAACGGCTGGACATCGATCTCGGCCAGGACCACCGCCGCGGTCGCTAGGAGTTCAGCAGCTCCGACTCGATCCGCGCGCGCAAATCATCGCGGACCCCGCGGTACACGGCGAGCTGGTGCTCCTCGGTCCCGGTCGCCGTGGACGGATCGGGGAGCGACCAGTGGACGCGATGCGCGGCGTTGGGGAAGAACGGACAGGCCTCGTTCGCGTCGTCGCAGACGGTGATCACGTAGTCGAATCGGTCCTTCACGTACGGGTCGATCGTCTTGGAGGTCTGCGTCGAGATGTCGATGCCGATCTCGTTCATCGCTCTGATCGCGAGTGGCCGCACCCGCGTCGCCACCGTGCCGGCGCTATGCGCCTCGAACCGCTGTCCGCCGAGCTGGCGAAGGAGGCCTTCGGCCATCTGCGACCGGGCGGAGTTGTGGGTGCAGAGGAAGAGGACCCGCTGCGCGGCCATTACGCCCGGGCGAGCGCCGGCTTGGCGGAGACGCGTTTCGGCTCGCGGTGCGCCCCCGCCGAGAGCAGGTGGCCGAGCGCCGCGATCCGCGATGCGGCCTGTGGCTCGAGCCGGTAGTAGATCCAGGTGCCGCGACGCTCGCCGCTCACCACGCCGGCCTCGCGCAGCACCTTCAGGTGATGCGAGACGGTCGGCTGGCTCACGCCGCAGCAGTCGGTGAAATCGCACGCGCAGACCTCACCGCTGGAGGCCAGCTGCCGCACGATGGCGAGCCGGGTCGGCTCGGCGATGGCTTGCAGGATCTTGACGTCGTCCACCTCCGTCAGTATATCCACCAACTTCGATATTGACAAGCGTCAATGGATTGGCATCATGAGGGTGTGAGCGAATTGCCCGTCGCGGTGATCGGCGCCGGACCCGTCGGCCTTGCGGCAGCCGCCCAGCTCCGGCAGCGCGGCGCCCCGCCGCTCGTCCTCGAGGCCGGCCCGACCGTCGGGGCGAGCGTCCTGCGGTGGGGCCACGTCCGCATCTTCTCGCCATGGAAGTACGACATCGATCCGGCGGCCCGCGACCTGCTCGCTCGGACCGGCTGGACCGAGCCCGACGGTGAGGGCTATCCGACCGGCCGCGAGCTGGTCGACCAGTACCTGGCACCGCTGGGGCGCGCGCTCGGCGACCGGGTTCGGCTCGAGCACCGCGTCACCGCCGTCGCCCGGCTCGGCTTCGACAAGATGAAGACCGATGGCCGCGAGGGCGCACCGTTCGCGCTCACCGTCGCGACGCCGCGGGGCGACGAGCAGATCCTCGCGCGCGCGGTCATCGACGCGTCGGGCACCTACGGCATCCCGAACCCGCTCGGTGCCAGCGGCGTGCCGGCGCGCGGTGAGGCGGCCGTCGCCGATCGCATCCACTACGGCATCGCCGATCCGCTCGGCCGCGATCGCGCCAGGTACGCCGGCAAGCGCGTGCTCGTCGTCGGCAGCGGTCACTCGGCCTTCGATGTCCTCATCGATCTCGCGGAGCTGCCCGGCACGCCGATCACGTGGTTGGTGCGCCGGCCGTTCGCCGATGCGAAGTACGGCGGCGCGGAGAACGACGCGCTGCCCGCGCGCGGCGCGCTCGGCGCCCGGATGCGCGACCTCGTCGAACGGGGCGCGGTGACCCAGGTCGTCATGCGTATCGCAGCGCTGCGCAGTGCGGACGGCGGCGTCTACGTCTCCGACGGCGGTCGAGAGCTCGGCCCGTTCGACGAGATCGTCGCGACCACCGGCTTCCGCCCCGATCTCGCGCCGCTGCGCGAGCTTCGCGTCACGCTCGATCACGTCCTCGAAGCACCGCCGGCGCTCGCGCCGCTCATCGACCCGAACGTCCACAGCTGCGGCACCGTCCCGCCGCACGGCGTGCGCGAGCTCAGCCACCCGGAGAAGGACTTCTACATCGTCGGGATGAAGAGCTACGGCCGCGCGCCGACATTCCTCATGCTCACCGGCTACGAACAGGTGCGCTCGATCGCCAGCGCGCTCACCGGCGACCTCGTGGGCGCGGAGTCCGTCGCGCTCGTGCTGCCCCAGACGGGCGTGTGCTCCGGTGGATCCGATTGCTGCGACGGCGTCGACTGCAGCTCGGCGGAGAGCACGTGCTGCGGCACGACCCAGGCGGTCATCCCGATCTCGGCACTGACGGCCGCGCGCCCATAGCCGCCTGGCCGTGAGCGCTCGCGCGCGACGGCCGTACTACGGATGGGCCATCGCGGTGGTCCTCGGGTTCACCGAGACCGTTTCCTGGGGCGTCCTCTATTACACGTTCAGCGTGGTCATTGCGCCGACCACGGCAGAGCTGGGCTGGTCGCGCGCGGAAGTCTCGGGCGGGCTCTCGGTGATGCTCATCGTCTCGGGCCTCGCCGGGCTCGGCATGGGGCGATGGCTCGACGAACACGGGCCGCGGGCGCTCATGACCGCGGGGTCGATCATCGCGGTGCCGCTGGTGATCGCGTGGTCGCAGGTGCGCGACCTCCGCTCCTTCTATGTCATCTGGGTCGGCATCGGGATCGCCTTCGCGGCGGTCAACTACGGGCCCGCGTTCGCGACGATGATCGTGTGGTTCCGGCGCGATCGCTCGCGCGCCCTCACGCTCGTCACCCTCGTCGCCGGGTTCTCGAGCACCGTCTTCGTGCCGCTCGCGGCGTGGCTCGTGTCGGTGCAGGGCTGGCGCGCCGCGCTCGTCACGCTCGCGATCGTCCTTGGCGGGTTGACCATCGTTCCGCACGCCCTCCTTCTCCGGCGGCGGCCAGCCGACATCGGCCGGGGCGTGGATGGGGACCCGCTCTCCGCGGGAGACGGCGTCGCGACCGCGACACCCGAGCTCAGCCACTCGTTCCGCGAGGCACTCCGCCATCCGACGTTCAAGTGGCTCGCCCTCGCGTTCGCGCTCTATGCGCTCGGGGTCGGCGTGCCGGTGCACCTGGTCGCGTATCTCGGCGACCACGGGTACTCCCTCGCGTTCGCCGCGGCCGCAGCAGGCGGCATCGGCGCGGCCCAGGTGCTCGGCCGCCTCCTGTTCGCGCCCCTCGAGCGCCGGCTCCCGCCGCGGACGGTGTCGCTCGTGATCTATCTGGGCCAGCCCCTCGCGCTGCTCATCCTCTTGTTCGTGCCGTCGGAGCTCGGGGTCATCGCATTCGTCGTCCTGTTCGGCGCTGCGCGCGGGATGGAGACGCTCGTGCGGTCGACGATCGTCGCGGGCCTCTACGGGCCCCGCCGGATCGCGAGCATCGCCGCGGTGCTCACGCTCGCGACCACCCTCACCCAAGCGATCTCGCCGGTGAGCCTGGGCGCGGTGTACGACTCGGTGAAGACCTACGTGCCGGGGTTCTGGGCGCTCATCGGGCTGTCACTGGTCGCCGCGTTCGCCGTGTACCTGGGGGATCGCCGGCCAGCTAGAGCGTGACGAGCAGACCGTCCGCGGCGCGCTCGAGCTCCATCTCGGCGAGGTGCGCTTGGGCCTCCGCGCCGAGGTGGGTGAGGATGATCCGGCCGCAGTCGAGCTTCGCGCGGTTCGCGATGAGCTCCCGGTAGCTGAGGTGCGCGGGATCGGACCTCGAGAAGTTCGTCGATTCGCAGATGAACAGGTCCGCGCCCTTCGCCACCGTCACGAGCTCGTCACTCCAGCGGGCGTCACCTGAGTACGCGACGAGCATGCCGTCGATCTTCACCCGTAGACCGTGCGGGTCGCTCTCGGCGACGTGCAGTACCGGATGCGCGCTCACCTCGGCGCCGCCGAGCCTGACCGGGGTCTCGCCCAGGGTCACGAAGGAGAGCCCGTAGGCGATGGTGGTCTTCCCGAAGAAGTCCTGGTAGAGCGCTTCACCCGCGCGCGTCGACCGGTCCTGCAGCTCCCGCGGGCCGCCGATCGCGAGCGGCGCCGTGCGCCGCGCGAAGAACTGCTCCATCACGAAGTACGGGATGCCGCCGAAGTGATCGCCGTGCAGGTGCGAGATCGCGATCGCTTGCACCGTCGCCGGATCCATCGCCCGTTTGATCGCCGGCAGCGATGAGCCGCCGCAGTCGAGCAGCAGCGACGCGCCGGGCGCCTCGAGGTGGATGCACGCGTGCGAGCGGCCCCCGTCGGCGAACGCGTTCCCCGTGCCGAGAAAGCGGACCCTGACGCTCACGCGATCTCGCTGAGGGCGACCGGCCTCCGCTCCCGCCACGAGCGACCGGCGGCCTCGGCGATGCGGAGCGCCTCGAGCGCATCGGCCGCGGTGCAGGGGTTGTCGGCCTCGCCGGTCGCGAACTTCAGGAAGTGCACGAGCTCGGCCTTGTACGCGTCGCCGAACCGCACGAAGAACGACGGATACGGGGGTCCGGCGAGCTCCGGCGCATCGGCCTCGACCGAGCGCCACGGCGTGCGCGGATCGACGCCGATGGCGAGGGTGTCCTTGGCCGCGTGGATCTCGACGTGGATGTCGTAGCCGGCCTCGTTGTGCCGCAGGCCGGTGATCAGACCTAAGGTCCCATCCGCGAGCGTCACGAGCACGGCGGACGTGCCGACGTCCTGCATGGCCTCGTACTGTGGCCCGCCCTTCGTCGATCCGGTCGCGATGACCTCGACCACCTCCTGCCCGAAGAGCCAGCGGGTGATGTCGAAGTCGTGGATCAGCTGGTCCTTGAACTGTCCGCCCGACGTCTTGATGTACGCGTCCGGCGGCGGCAGGCGGTCGCAGCTCACCATGAGGAACGAATACACCGCGCCGAGCGTGCCGCGCTGCAGCTCCGATCGCGCGGTCCGGTACCCCCCGTCGAAGCGGCGCTGGAAGCCGATCTGGAGCCGGCCGTTCTTCCGCTTCACGTGCTCGACGATCTCGCGGGTCTCGGGGATCCCGATGGCGATCGGCTTCTCGCAGAACGTCGGCAGGCCCTGGTCGATCGCGCGCTTGATGAGCGGCGCGTGGGTGTCCGTGGGCGTCACGATGACCATCGCCTCGGCGTCCGCGAATGCCGCATCGATCGAGCCGACGGCGCGCGCCTTCAGCGGTGCGGCCACGTCCTTGGCCCGCGCGGGGTCCGCGTCGTACACCGTGAGCTGCGAGACGCCGGGCAGCGCCGCAAGCATCGCCGCGTGGGACGCGCCGAGTCGGCCGACACCGAGTACGGAGATCCGCATCATCCCTCCGACACGCGAGACCGCGGCTACTGTACCGGCGAATGCGCGAACGGAAGATCGCGGGCGCGCCGATCTCGTGGGGCGTGAGCGAGGTCCCGAACTGGGGCGCGCAGCGTTCGCCTGAGCGCGTGCTGGGCGATGCGCAGCGGCTTGGCTTCCGGGCGATGGAGGCCGGCCCGCCCGGGTTTCTTCCGAGCGATCCGATCGCTGCGGCGCGGGCCCTCGACGCGCACGGACTGCGTTGCATCGGCGGCTTCGTCACGGCCGTCCTCCACGACCGCGCGCGCCGCGACGCTGAGCTCGCAGCGGTCGAGCGGCAGGCCGCGTGGCTGCACGCCACCGGCGCCGAGGTGCTTGTGCTCGCGCCCGCGACCGGCCGCGACGGCTACGAGGATCGCAGCGAGCTCAGTGACGCGGAGTGGCGGACGCTCTTCGAGACCCTACCGCTCGTCGAGAGCATCGCGACGGTCGCGCGCCTCACGGTCGCGGTGCATCCGCACGTCGGCACGGTCATCGAGCAGCCGCGGGACATCGAGCGGCTCCTGGCGGGCTCGCACGTGAGCCTCTGTCTCGACACCGGGCATGTGTTCGTCGGTGGCGGCGACCCGGTCGCCGTCGCGCGCGCGGCCGGACGGCGGGTGCGGCACGTGCACCTGAAGGACGCCGACGCGGCACTCAGCGCGGCGGTCCGCGAGCGGCGCCTCTCGTACGCTGCGGCGGTGCAGCAGGGTCTTTACCGGCCGCTCGGGGACGGCGACGCGAGGATCTCGGACGTCCTCACCGAGCTTCGGAGCGTCGGTTACGACGGCTGGTACGTGCTCGAGCAGGACGTCGCGCTGAAGGACGACAACGCCAATCCGCTCCCGGGGATCGAGCGCAGCTTCATGTTCGTGAGCGCGCGTGTCTGATCCGCTTGATGCGGTCGGCCCAGCCGACCTTCAGCTGATCACCATCGGGCGGGTGGGCGTCGACCTCTATCCCGAGCAGGTCGGCGTGCGGCTGGCGAAGGTCCGGACCTTCGCGAAGTCGCTCGGCGGCAGCCCGACGAACGTCGCCGTCGCGGCGGCGCGGCTCGGGCACCGGAGCGCGGTCATCACGAAGGTCGGCGACGACGGATTCGGCGAGTACGTGCGCGACGCGCTGGTCGGCTTCGGGGTCGACACGCGGTTCGTCGGGACCGATCCCACGTTGCGCACGCCGATCGTGTTCTGCGAGCTCTTCCCGCCGGACAGCTTCCCGCTCCTCTTCTACCGCCAGCCGAAGGCGCCCGACCTGAACATCCGGCTGCAGGAGCTCGACCTCGATGCGATCGCGCGCGTCACGCTCCTTTGGACGAGCGGCACGGCGCTCTCGGAGGAGCCGAGCCGGAGCGCGACGCTCGGCGCGGCGCGCGCCGCGACGGGCCGGGTCGTCCACGACCTCGACCACCGCCCGGCGTTCTGGTCCTCGCCGCTGGCCGCGCGCGAGCAGGCGGCCCGGATCCTCGAGCACGCGCGCGTGGTCGTCGGGAACGTCGACGAGGTCGAGATGGCCACCGGCACGCGCGATCCGGATGACGCGGCCGCGGCGCTCCTGGCGATGGGACCGGAGCTCGCGATCGTGAAGCAGGGCCCGCGCGGCACCCTCGGGCGGTCGAAGACCGAGCGCGTCGAGGTGCCCGCCGTGGAGATCGCGGTCCTGAATGGGCTCGGTGCCGGAGACGCGTTCGGTGGCGCGCTCGTGCACGGTCTGCTGAGCGGATGGGACCTCCGGCGCACGCTCTCGTTCGCGAACGCCGCGGGCGCGATCGTCGCGTCGCGGCTCGCCTGTGCCGACGCGATGCCCACGGCCGACGAGGTCGCGGCGATCCTTCGACGGGACGCGGGGCGGGCCGCCCGTGTCTGAGCTTGTGACGCGCCTCGCGCGGATCCGCGCGACGGAACCCGATGCGATCGCGCGGGCCCTCGCCGGCCGGCGCAGGCGGCCGCTCCTTCGCGACGGCAAGCTGTTCCTCGTCGCCGCGGATCACGCCGCGCGCGGCGTCCTCGCGGCTGGGGGCGATGCCCGGGCGATGGCCGATCGCGGCGGGCTGCTCGCGCGGCTGGTCGAGGCGCTCGCGCATCCCGCGGTCGACGGCGTGCTCGCGACCGCGGACATCGTCGACGACCTCGCGCTCCTCGGCGCGCTCGACGACAAGGTGGTGTTCGGCTCGATGAACCGCGGCGGCCTGGCCGGATCCGTGTTCGAGCTCGACGATCGATTCACGGGGTACACCGCCGCGGCGATCGCGGGAAGCGGGCTCGACGGCGGCAAGATGATGCTGCGCGTCGCCGACGGTGATCCCGCGACCGTCCGGACGATGGAGGCGTGCGCGCAGGCCATCGACGCGCTCGGTGGCCTGGGCTTGCCGGCGATGATCGAGGTCTTCGCGTCGCGGACCGTCGACGGCCGGACGACCAACGACATGGGCGTCGATGCGACGATCCGCGCGATCGCGGTCGCGTCCGGCCTCGGCGGAAGCTCGGCCCACGTGTGGCTGAAGCTGCCGGTCGTCGACGAACAGGAGCGCCTGCTGTCGGCGACGACCCTGCCGGTCGTGCTCCTCGGCGGCGATCCGGGGCGGGATGAGCAAACCCGCGTCGCGACGTTCGCGAAGTGGGCTGCGTCGATGGAGCTGCCGCAGGTCCGCGGGCTCGTCGCCGGTCGCACGCTCCTCTATCCGCCGGATGGCGACGTTCGCGCCGCGGTCGACGCGGCCGCGGCGATCGTCCGCACGGTCGTGCGCGCGTGACGCGCCTCACGGTGGCCCAGGCGCTCGTGCGGTTCCTCGGGCAGCAGTACGTGGAGCGCGACGGCGTCGAGCAGCGTTTTTTCGCCGGCTGCTGGGGCGTCTTCGGCCACGGCAATGTCGCCGGGCTCGGCCAGGCGCTCGCGCAATATCCCGAGTCGCTCCGCTACCACCAGGCGCGCAACGAGCAATCGATGGTCCACATCGCCGTCGGCTACGCGCGGATGAAGGATCGCCTCTCGACGTTCGCGTGCACGACATCCATCGGTCCCGGCGCCACGAACCTCGTGACAGGCGCCGCCCTCGCGACGGTCAACCGGCTCCCGGTCCTGCTCCTGCCAGGCGACAGCTTCGCGTCGCGCTCGCCCGATCCGGTCCTGCAACAGCTCGAGACGCCGTCGCGCGGAGACGCGAGCGTGAACGACACCCTCCAGGCGGTCTCGACGTACTGGGATCGCATCATGCGGCCCGAGCAGATCGTGCCCGCCGCGCTGCACGCGATGCTGGTCCTCACCGACCCGGCGGAGACCGGGGCGGTGACCCTCGCGCTCCCCCAGGACGTGCAGACCGAGGCGTTCGACGTTCCTGCCGAATTCCTGGCGAAGCGCGTCTGGCACATCGAGCGCCGGCCACCGGACACCGCGTCGTTCGCCCGCGCGATCGAGCTCATCAACGCCGCCCGCCGTCCACTGATCGTCGCGGGCGGCGGCGTCATCTACAGCGGCGCGACCGCGGCGCTCCGCGCGTTCGTGGACCGCAGCGGCATCCCGGTCGCGGAGACGCAGGCCGGCAAGGGATCGTTGCCGTACGACCACCCGCTCGCGCTCGGCGCGATCGGCGCGACCGGGACGTTCGCGGCCAACCGCGTCGGGCGCGATGCCGACCTCGTCATCGGGATCGGGACGCGGTGGACCGACTTCACGACCGCCTCGAAGACGCTGTTCGAGGGCGCGAGCGTCCGGTTCATCAACCTGAACGTCGCGAGCGTCGATGCGTACAAGCTGAACGCCTTGCCGCTCCTCTGTGACGCCCGGGTCGGCCTCGAGGCACTCGCGGCCGCGGAGTGGGTCATCGACGAGCGGTACCGGACGAAGGCCGAGAAGCTGCACGCGGAATGGGATGCGGAGGTCACGAAGCTGTACGGGCTCGACCACACCCCGGCGGCGCAGAGCGCGGTCATCGGCGCGGTGAACGCGGCGAGCGGCCCGCGTGACGTCGTGGTCGGCGCGGCGGGCTCGCTGCCCGGCGAGCTGCACAAGCTGTGGCGCACGCGCGACCCGAAGGGCTATCACGTCGAGTACGGCTACTCGTGCATGGGCTACGAGATCCCGGGCGGCATCGGCGCGAAGCTGGCCGCGCCCGATCGCGAGGTGTACGTCATGGTGGGCGATGGCTCCTATCTCATGTCGCCGGGCGAGCTCAGCACCGCGATCACCGAGGGCGCGAAGCTCATCGTCGTGCTCGTGGACAACCACGGGTTCGGGTCCATCGGCGCGCTCTCGCGGTCACTCGGTACGAACGGCTTCGGCACGGCGTCGGAGCTCGCGATCGATTTCGTCGCGAATGCCGCCAGCCTCGGCGCGCGAGCCGTACGCGCCCGGACGATCTCCGAGCTTCGCAGCGAACTGACCGCGGCCCAGAGCGTGACCGAGACCACCGTCATCGTCATCGAGACCGACCCGTTGGTCGGTGTCCCGAGCTACGAGTCGTGGTGGGAGGTCGTGCCGGCCGAGACCTCCGAGCAAGAAGGGGTGCGCAAGGCCCGGCAGGACTGGTCGACGAACAAGAAGCGCCAGCGCATGCACCTGTGATAGCGGCCGCCGGCGCTTAAATGGAGCTCCTCATCCGGGGCGGCGCCCCCACAAGCGACGGCACGCTCATCTCGGTCACGCCGCAGCGCGCCAACTGGCGCTACGTCGGCTTCGAGGCGGTGCGGCTCGCCTCCGGCGCGACGCGTACCTGGAAGCTCGCCGATCGTGAGGCGTGTGTCGTGCTCCTCGGCGGCCGGTGCGAGCTGCGGGCCGGCGACCAGACGCTCGACGCATCCGATGGCCGGGCCTCCCCGTTCGATGGCGCGCCGCACGCCCTGTACGCGCCGCCAGGCATGGAGATCACGGCCACCGCGCGCGACGGCGGGGCCGACCTCGCCATCGGGAGCGCACCCGCGACCAAGGGCGCGTCGGTGCAGATGTTCCGGCCATCGGATGCGCGTCTCGAGCTGCGCGGGAGCGGCAACATGGAGCGGCGGATCCATCATCTCCTGATGGAGGATCGCGACGCCGAGCGGCTCCTTCTGACCGAGGTCGTCACGCCGGCGGGGCACTGGTCGAGCTACCCGCCGCACAAGCACGACACCGACGACCCGCCGCGCGAGACGCAGCTCGAGGAGACCTACTACTACCGGTTGCGCGACGTGAAGCGCGGCTTCGCCGTCCAGCGCGTGTACACCGCGGATCGTTCGCTCGACGAGAGCGTCGCGGCGCGCGACGGCGACCTCGTGCTCGTGCCGCGCGGGTTCCACACGGTGTCCGCGCCGCCAGGGTATGAGGTCTACTACCTCAATGTGATGGCGGGCCCGCGACGCGAATGGAAGGTGACGTTCGACCCGGACCACGAGCGGCTGCGCGGATGAGGGGGCAATGTGGCTGAACTGACGAATCGCGAGGTCATCGAACAGTTCATCGAGGCGATGAGTGCGAGCGACCTCGATCGGGCGGAGCAATACCTCGCCGACGATCTGGTGGAGGACTATCCGCAGTCCGGCGAACGCATCCGGGGGCGGGCCAATCGCCGCGCGGTGGTCGAGAACTATCCCGGCCGGGCTGAGCGGGACTTCGCTCCAGGGACGGTCGGCACGCTCGTTGGCGACGACCGGTGGGTCATGACGCCGTCGATGAACCTCGTGCGGCTCAACGGGTCGGGTGAGCGCTTCACCGCGACCGGACAGATCAGGTACCCGAACGGGGAGCTGTGGCACGTCATCCAGCTCATCGAGCTACGCGGCGGCAAGATCGCCAAAATGACGACGTATTTCGCCGCGCCATTCGAGGCGGCGGCGTATCGAGCGAAGTTTGTCGAACGGATGCCCGCGCCAGAGTGAAGACTCGGGTCAGCGGGGCGTCGACTCCCGAGCCGCAGTCGGGGTGACGCTCAGCGCGTACGGACCCCCCGACCGTGTGAGGGACACGATCTCGCGCGCGTTGAACAGCCGCGGCCGCAGCGCGTCAAGCGCCATCCGGTGTGCCGCCTCGATGGCGTCGAGCGCAGCGCGCCGCAGCTCCAGCGGCGCGTCGTGCTGCGAGTTCGCAGACTGATAACCCGCGTGACCCATGTACGCCCCGACCACTGTCTGGAGCGGTTCCGCAGGTAGCCAGGTCGCGAGCTCTGGGAGAAGTCGGTCGAAGGTTGACCGCCCGAGCGGCACGAAGCTGCCGTAGTCGCGCGCGACGACGACATTCATCCGATTGATCAGGAG
>DASYVN010000241.1:0-7681 GCA_035937095.1 Candidatus Limnocylindria bacterium | reverse complement strand
GCAAGGCGCACGGGCTCGTCTTCATCGGGCCGCCGCCGGAAGTGCTCGCGCGGTTCCACGACAAGTCCGCGACCCGCGCGGCGATGAAGCGCTTCGGCCTGCCGGTCATCCCCGGCTCCGAGGGGCCCGTCAAGACATCGTCCGAGGCGTTGCGCATCGCCGAGTCCATCGGCTACCCGGTGATGCTGAAGGCGCGCTCGGGCGGCGGTGGCCGCGGGATGCGCAAGGCCGAGTCGGCGAAGGATCTCCAGCGGCTCTGGGAGCAGTCACGCAGCGAGGCGAAGGCGAGCTTCGGCGACGACGGCATCTACCTCGAGCGCAACCTCGAGGGCGTACGCCACATCGAGGCCCAGATCCTCGTCGATGATCGCGGCGAGGGCATCTGCATCGGCGAGCGCGAGTGCTCGATCCAGCGCCGCAACCAGAAGATGCTCGAAGAGGCGCCGTCGATCTCGATCAACGAGGAGCTCCGCCGCCGCATCAAGACGTACGCGGTCGACGCCGCGAAGCGCTTCGGGTACCGCGGCGTCGGGACGTTCGAGTTTCTCGTCGACGCGGCCGGGCAGCCGTACTTCATCGAGGTGAACGCGCGGATCCAGGTCGAGCACACCGTCACCGAGGCGGTCACCGGCATCGACCTTGTGAAAGAGCAGATCGCGCTCGCCGCGGGCGAGCCGCTCTCGTTCTCGGACGAGCAGATCTGGGTGAACGGCCACGCCATCGAGTGCCGGATCAACGCCGAGGACGCGGACCAGAACTTCGCCCCGTCCACGGGCGTGCTCACCACCTGGCTCCCGCCGGCCGGACCGGGCATCCGTCTCGACAGCCATTGTTTTCAGGGCTACGCGGTCCCGCCGTACTACGACTCGCTGCTCGCGAAGGTGATCGCCTGGGGCCGCGACCGGCCGGAGGCCGTCGCGCGGATGCAACGCGCCCTCGACGAGTTCACCGTGGTCGGCGTCACGACGAACATCGACGCGCACAAGAAGATCCTCGCGAGCGAGGCGTTCAAGGCCGGCCAGGTGACGACGCATCTCATCGACACCGTCGGCATCGAAGCGCTCTCCGCTTGAGCGTCGTCCTCGACCGGAAGGGCATCGAGGCCCTCATCCCGCATCGCGACCCGTTCCTGCTCATCGATCGCGTCATCGAGCTTGAGCCGCTCGTCCGCGCGGTCGCCGAGCACGACTTCACCGGCGAGGAGTGGTACCTGAAGGGCCACTTCCCAGGGAATCCGATCGTGCCCGGCGTGATCCTCACGGAAAGCATGGCGCAGTGCGTTCCGCTCGACACGGAGATCTTGACTCGAGCCGGATTCAAGCGGTGCGACGAGGTCAAGATTGGCGACGAAGTGCTCGGCTACGACGCTCCGTCCGACACGTGTCGATGGACCCCGTTGCGTGCCGTCAGTGTCTACGAGCGCCAGCCCACCCTTGAACTGAGCTCGAGGTCGTTCCATGCCGTTTGCACTGACCGGCATACGTGGGCGGTACGTCTCTGGTCGAAGGCACCTGAGCAGCGGCGATTGGTCCAGACGCGGGAACTCTCCAACTTCGCCTCCCATGCTGGCAACGCGATCGTTGTTGCTGCTCCCGCAGAGAGCGGAACGCTTGATCTGACGCCGGACGAGGCGGCTATCCTGGGTTGGTCTTCGACTGATGGTTGGGTCCAAAGGGAAGGTGAGTACCTCAGGGTCAATATCATCCAATCCAAGCCGACGCATATGGAGCGCATCCGTACCCTCGTCGGCGGATTGTCCTACGAGTACACACGGCCAGCCGGCGTCAAGACATTCCCTAGCGGAAGTACCTCGGCCTACCTACCGTCGCACCGCTTCGCTTTGAAGGCTGCAGCGGGCAGGAGGCTCTTCGAGCGGGCCAAGATCCGCGGACGTGAGGACTTGCCGACGCTGGTGACGCACCTATCTCGCGAAGCGCGCGCGGCAATGTTGGAAGCGATGCTGCAGGCCGATGCCCACAAGCGCGTCAGTCCGTCGGGGAGGACCGGGCGTACCTTCGTGTTCGGTCAGCAGAATCCGCATGTGCTTGAAGCGTTCCAAATCCTCTGCGTCCTTGAAGGCAGAGCGATGGGTCGACCTCAACATGGCCCAGAGCCGGGTTTCGTTCGGCAGACGGTGCGCTCGAATCGCGTCGCGAACCTTGGTCACCTCCGGGTCGAAGCTGGTCCGATAACGGACGTGTGGTGCCCGACGACGGACTTCGGCACGTGGATCTCGCGGCGCCACAACTTCGTGACGATCACGGGTAATACGGCCACGGTCGCGGCGATGAGCCACCCCGATTATCGCGAGGGGCTCGGCCTCTTCGCCGGGATCGAGGAGATGCGGTTCAAGCGGATCGTCCGGCCCGGCGAGACCGGCCGCTTCACCGCAGTGTTCGAGAAGATGCGCCGCGGCTTCGGACGCGCGCGGGTCACGACGCACGTCGGTGACGAGCTCGCCGCGGAGGGCGTCATCCTCGCAGTCTTCCAGCCCGCCAAGAAGGTCGCATCGTGACCAAGGCCACCGTGCTCCGCGAATCGGCGGAATACGTCGGCGCGCAGGGTCCGCGCTACGGCGGTGGCGTGAGCGCGGAGAGCGTCGGCAGCGCGCACCTCTGGTTCGGCCGGGTGACCATCGCCCCCGGCGAACGGACGAAGGCCCACCTCCACGAACGGCACGAGACCGCGATCTACGTTCTCTCCGGTTCGTGCGTCGTGTACTCGGGGCCCGACCTCGCGGTGCGCGAGGAGGCCGGCCCCGGCGACTACATCTACATCCCCGCGAGTACGTCGCACCTCGCCGCGAACGCGAGCCGGGCCGAGCCGCTCACGGCGATCATCGCGCGTACCGATCCGAACGAGCAGGAGAGCGTGGTGCTCCAGCCGGAGCTCGACCGGCGGGTGCCGTGACCCGCGCGGTCGACATCGTCGGCGTCCCGATGGACCTCGGCGGCTTCCGCCGCGGCGTCGACATGGGTCCATCCGCGATCCGCTACGCGGGCCTGCGGGCGCGGCTGACCGACCTCGGGTACCGCGTGACCGATCGCGGCAACGTGCGGGTGCAGGACCGCGATCAGGACCCGGAGATCGAGTACGCCCACGGCGCCCGACAGGCCCATCACGCGGAAGAGATCGTCCGTGCGGCGGAGGAGCTCGCGAAGACCGTCGCCGAGATCGTGAAGAGCGGCGCGACGCCCATCGTGCTCGGCGGCGACCACTCCATCGGCATCGGGACGATCGCGGGCCTCGCCCGCGCCGGTCACCGCGTCGGCGTGATCTGGATGGACGCGCACGGCGATATCAACACGCCGGACACGACGCCGTCGGGCAACGTCCACGGCATGCCGTTCGCCGTCGCGCTTGGGCTCGCGGAGGACCCGTTCCCCAAATCGCTCTGTGGCACGACCGACGGCAAGGCCGGGGTGCTCCTGGCGATCCGCGACATCGACGCCGGCGAGAAGGCCAACATCAAGCGCGCCGGCGTGACCCCCATCACGATGGCCGACATCGACCGGATCGGGATGGCGAAGGCGATGGAGAACGCGATCGTCGTCGCGTCCAAGGGCGACGGGATCCACCTCTCGCTCGACATGGACGCGATCGATCCGGACGAGGCGCCTGGCGTCGGCACGCCGGTCCGCGGCGGGCTCACGTACCGCGAGGCCCAGCTGGCGATGGAGATGCTCGCGGCGTCAGGGAAGCTGCGCTCGATCGAGGTGTGCGAGGTCAACCCGATCCTCGACCGCGAGAACCGCACCGCGACGCTGGCCGTCGAATTGATCGCCAGCGCCCTGGGCCAAACGATCCTCTAGCGCCCTGCAGCAAACCCCCGGTACCGTGACTCTTCTTCTATGACGCCGTGTATGCCATGACTGCCCACCCCGCTGCCGAGACGCTCGACTGGGAGCGCGTCTTCCATACCCATTACCGCTCGCTCTACCGCGCCCTGGTGGGCGCGACGGGCCGGTCGGACGGGGTCGACGACGCGATCCAGGACGCCTTCGCCCAGGGCCTCCGCGGCACGCTGCCGCGCGAGGTCCGGTCCATCGAGGCCTGGCTGTTCGTCGTCGCGCTCAATCGCATCAAGCGGAGCCGTCGCCGCGCCGCGCTGTTCGTGCCGTTGCGGCGCCAAGAGCAGGCCGCCGATGCGGAGGATGCGGCGTTGACCCGCGTCGACGTGCTCGCGCGCCTCGAGGCGCTCTCCGCGCGCGAGCGCGAGTTGCTCGTGGCGAAGTTCTACGTCGGGCTCACCCAGGACGAGCTCGCCACCGCGTTGGGCATGCCGCGCGGCACGGTGTCGTCAGCGATCAGCCGCGCAGCCGCACGATTCCGCGCCGCAGGAGGCGACCGATGAGCGAGTCCGAACGGTACGACGACCTCACCCAGCAGCTCGTGACCGGGCTTGACGAGATCCACGTGCCGCAGGCCGTGCTGCGCACGCCGACGCGGCGCCGTGGCGTTCCGGTGTTCGCCGTCGCCACTACCGCGCTCGTGCTCGTCGGCGCGCTCGCGCTCGGCACCGCGCTCCGGCGCACCGACAACGGGGCCGCCGCTCCGGGGATCGCCGCGAGCGCGACGCCCGCACCGACCGCGACACGCACCCCGACTCCCACGGACATCCGCGCGGCGCGCTCGCTGCCCGAGGCCGAGGCGAAGCGCCTGGTCGAGTCGACCGCGCTCGCGGTCGTGGACGCGCTACAGCGCAAGGACGCGGCGAAGCTCGCCTCGCTCGCCCATCCGGCCAAGGGCGTGCGCTTCTCGGTGTACCCATACGTCCGCACGGACACTGACCAGGTCCTCACCGCCGCCGATCTGGCGACGGCGTTCAGCGATCCGAAGGTCCGCCTGTGGGGTATCACCGACGGCAAGGGCGACGACATTCGCCTGACCTACGCCAAGTACCAGGCCCAGTACGTCTACGACGTCGACTTCTCGAAGGCCCCCGAGGTCGCGTACAACCGGGCGATCGGGAAGGGGAACTCGACCGACAACAGCGCGACGGCGTACCCCGACGCCGTGATGGTCGAGTTCCACTACCCGGGCTTCGATCCGAAGTTCAGCGGGATGGACTGGCGCAGCCTGCGCCTGTTCTTCGAGCAGAAGGACGGGACCTGGTACCTCGTCGGCATCGTGCACGGGCAGTGGACGATCTGAGCTAGCCCGACCGGGTCGGCGCTCCTTCTAGCAGCTGCGCGAGGTCCGCGTGCCCGGCCTCGCGTGCGGTGTCTGCGGCGCGCTTCCCGCTGTCGTGGGTGGCGGCAGGGTCCGCGCCCGCCGCGAGCAGGGCCTCGACCACCACGCGATCGCCCGACAGCGCCGCGCCGTGCAACGGCGTCCAGCCATGGCGCTGCGTCGCGTGGACGTCCGCGCCCGCAGCGATGAGCGCGAGGGCGCTCACGCGATCCCCGCCGTCCGCGACCGCGCTGTGCAGTGCGGTCACCGTCAATCCGTTCTGCGACGGCGCGCGCACGTCCGCGCCCGCGGCGATGAGGAACCGCACGACGTCGCCGTGGTGGAAGAACGCTGCGAGCCCGCGCGGGTGGAAACCATCGGGCGCGAACGCCCGAGCCAACGACGGGTCCGCGTCGACGAGCGCGCGGACGCGGCCGAGATCGCCCAGTGCTGCCGCCTCGAACACGTCCAGCTCCACGCCGGTCGCCCGAAGTGCGGCGATCGCCGGCGCGTTGCCGTGGTACACGGCCGTCAGCAGCGCCGACACGCCGTCCGCATCGACCGATAACGCGGCCCCCGGATCGGCCGCGAGGATGCGCTCGAGGGTCGCCTGATCGCCCTCCCGAATGGTCCCGAAGAGATCGTCCACAAGACCTCCTAGATAGACTCGCTCCAGCGAATGATGAACGCCAGCGGCGAGCAGCGGCGCGTGGTCGTCACCGGCATCGGGATGATCACCCCGCTGGGCGCGTCGGTCGAGAAGTCGTGGGCCGGGCTGACCGCAGGCAAGAGCGGGATCGGGCCGATCACGCGCTTCGATGCGAAGGATCTCGAGACGCAGATCGCCGGCGAGGTGCACGACTTCGACCCGCTCCAGTACATGGACCGCAAGGAGGCGAAGCGCGCCGACCGCTTCGCGCAGTTCGCCGTCGCGACGGCGGGCCAGGCGCTCACGGATGCGACGCTCGAGATCACGAAGGACCTGGGGCCCCGGATCGGCGTGACCTTCGGTTCGGGCATCGGCGGTGTCGAGACCCTCGTCGACAACATCCTGGTGCACGAGAAGGACCCGCGGCGGGTGTCGCCGTTCATGATCCCGATGATGATCATGGACATGGCGGCGGGTGAGATCGCCATGAAGTACGGCGCGAAGGGCCCGAACCTCGCGACGGTCTCGGCGTGCGCGTCCAGCGCGCACGCGATCGGCGAGGCCGCGGACACGATCCGCCGCGGCCAGGCCGATGTGATGCTCGCGGGTGGCAGCGAGGCCGGGCTCATCAAGGTCGCCATTGGCGCGTTCAACGCGATGCACGCGCTGTCGCGACGGAACGATGACCCGCAGAAGGCCTCGCGCCCGTTCGACAAGGAGCGCGACGGCTTCGTGTTTAGCGAGGCGGCCGCGTGCCTCGTCCTCGAAGAGGAGGGCTTCGCGAAGGCTCGCGGCGCTCACATCCTCGGCGAGATCGTCGGCTACGGCCTGACGGCCGACGCGTATCACGTCACCGCGCCGCCCGAGGGCGCCGAAGGCGCGGTGCGGGCGATACGGATGGCGATGACCGCCGCGGGTATCGAGGCATCCCAGATCGGGTACGTGAACGCGCACGGCACCTCGACGCAGGCGAACGACGGTGCCGAGACCGCCGCGCTGAAGACGGTATTCGGCGCCCAGGTGCCGCCGGTGTCGTCGACGAAGTCGATGACCGGCCACACCCTCGGTGCGGCAGGCGCGATCGAGGCGGTCATCTGCCTCCTCGCGATGCGCGACGGCGTGCTCCCGCCGACGATCAACCAGGAAGTGCCCGATCCGGCGTGCGACCTCGACTACATCCCGAACGCCGCGCGCAAGGCCCAGGTCGAGTACGCCCTGTCGAACTCGATGGGCTTCGGCGGCCACAACGTCGCGCTCGTCATCCGCCGCCGGAACGGTGCCGGCTAGTGGCCGACCCGAAGCGCGTCCGGGCCGACGCGAATGCGCTCGTCAAAGAGCTCCTCACGCGGCTCGACGGCTCGGACGTGCGCGAGCTCGAAGTGACGCGCGGCACGCTGAGAGTGAAGGTGACGAAAGGCCCGCCGCAGCAGCCCTACGCGCCGATGCCGATGACGCGGCCGGCGGCCCTGGCCGCCGCGCCGGCGCCGACCGCGGGGCCGGCGGTCGTGAGCGCGGCCCCCGCGCTCGTCGCGACCGACGCCATCACCGCGCCGCTCACTGGGGTCTTCTATCTCTCGGCCTCGCCGCAGGCTCCGCCGTTCGTGCAGGTCGGCAGCGTCGTTGCGGCGGGCGACGTGATCGGGCTCATCGAGGCGATGAAGCTGTTCAACGAGATCCGCACGACCAAGAACGGTCGGGTGCGCAAGATCGTCGCCTCCAGCGGCCAGCTCGTGCGCGCGCACGCGCCGCTCATCGAGCTCGATCTCGCGTGATCAGCACGACCTGCCCGACGTGCGGCGGGCCGCTCGCGGACCCGCCAGCGTTCAAGCTCCGCTACGAGAGCCGGCTCTACGCGTTCGA
>DASYVN010000240.1:0-2222 GCA_035937095.1 Candidatus Limnocylindria bacterium | reverse complement strand
CGGTCGGGAGGGCGTACGTCTCGTCGAGCGAGTTCGTGTGCAGCGAGTTCGTGCCGCCAAGGACCGCAGCGAGGGCCTGAAGCGCGACGCGCCCGACGTTGTTGTACGGCTGCTGCGCCGTCAGTGAGACGCCGGCGGTCTGCGCGTGGGTGCGTAGCTGCAGCGCGCGCTCGTTGGTGGGGTGGTAGCGGCGCTCCATCTCACGCGCCCAAATGCGCCGCGCGGCGCGGAACTTGGCGATCTCCTCGAAGAAGTCGTTGTGCACGTCGAAGAAGAAGGAGAGATGCGGTGCGAAGTTGTTCACATCCAGGCCCGCGTCGACGCCCCACTTCACGTACTCGAGCCCGTCGAGGAGCGTGAACGCCAGCTCCTGCACGGCCGTCGAGCCGGCCTCGCGGATGTGGTAGCCGCTGATGGAGACGGTGTTCCACTTCGGCACCTCGCGCGCGCCGTAGCGGAAGCTGTCGACGACCAGCTCCATCGCCGGCTTCACCGGCACGATCCATTCGCGCTGCGCGATGTACTCCTTCAGGCAGTCGTTCTGGATCGTCCCGCCGAGCTTCGCGAACGGGATGCCGCGCTCCTCGGCCGCGGCGAGGTACATGGCCCAGACGATCGAGGCTGGGCCGTTGATGGTCATGGACGTCGTGACCTCGTCGAGCGGGATCCGATCGAAGAGGATCCGCATGTCCGCGAGCGAGCTCACCGCGACGCCCTCCCGCCCCACCTCGCCACGGGAGAGCGGATCGTCGGCGTCCCGGCCCATAAGCGTCGGCATGTCGAACGCCGTCGACAGGCCGGTGACCCCGTGCGCGAGGAGGTAGTGGAAGCGCGCGTTCGTATCCTCGGCCGAGCCGAAGCCCGCGAACTGGCGCATGGTCCAGAGGCGCCCGCGGTACATCGAGGGGTACACGCCACGCGTGTACGGGAACTGGCCAGGCAGCCCAAGGTCGCGGTCAGGGTCGAAGCCCGGCAGGTCGTCCGCCGTGTACAGCGGATCGACCGGCAGGTCCGAGAGCGTGCTGAACCGCTGCTTGCGCTCCGGATGCTTCGCGATGGCGGCCTCGTACCGCTTGCGCCAATCGTCCTTTGAAGGGGGCTCGGCCGGGGCCGGCGCAGCCGGGCCCGGCCGCACAACGCGGCCGCTCATACCGCGACCAGCGATCGCGCGATCACCATGCGCTGCACCTCGCTCGTCCCTTCATAGATGGTGGTGGCCCGGGCGTCGCGGAAGTACCGCTCGATACCGTACTCGCGCATGTAGCCATACCCGCCGAACACCTGCAGGCATGCGTACGCCGCGCGATTCGCGGCTTCGCTCGCGTACAGCTTCGCCTCGGCCGCCTCACGGGTGAACCGCCCGCCGTGGTCCTTGAGCCACGCCGCGCGCAGCACGAGCAGCCTGGCGGCCTCGAGCTCCGTGCGGACCTGCGCGAGCGAGAAGCGGATGGCCTGGAACGACGCGATCGCCACGCCGAACTGCTTGCGCTCCTTCGCGTACGCGGTGGCGAGCGAGAGCGCGCCGCGGGCGATCCCAAGCGACTGCGCGCCGATGCCGATGCGTCCCGCGTCGAGCCCGGCCATCGCCACGTCGCTGAATCCCTTGCCCTCCGTGCCGAGCACCGCCGTCAACGGCACCCGTGCGCCCTCGAAGGTGACGGCGCTCGTCGCGGACGCTTGCAGACCGAGCTTGTGCTCGGCCTTGCCGATGACGACACCGGGCGTCCGCGCGGGGACGAGGAACGCCGTGATCCCGGCGTGCGGTCGCCCGGCGTCAGGCGTGCCGACGCGCGCGAGGACGATGAAGAACGGCGCGTACCCCGCGCTCGTGACGAAGAGCTTGGTCCCGTTGATGACCCAGCAGTCAGCCTCGCGCGTCGCGGTCGCGCGCAGCGACGCGGCATCGGACCCTGCGGTCGGCTCGGTGAGGCAGAACGCCGCGAGCCCGCGGCCGTCCGAGAGCTGCGGGAAGAACGTCCGCTTCTGCTCCGCGGTCCCCAGGCGCGCGATCGAGCTTGCGACGATGCCGCTGTTCACGGACACGCCGACCGCGAGCGAGGGCCACGCTGCGGCGAGCTCCTCGAGCACGAGCGCGAACGCGACCGCGGACGCGCCGAGGCCGCCATCCGTCTCGGGCACGTTCATTCCCAGTACGCCCAGCTGACCCAGGCCACTGATGACGTCCGGCGGGATCGTGCCGTCGAGCTCGGCCGCCGGGATCC
>DASYVN010000239.1:0-4997 GCA_035937095.1 Candidatus Limnocylindria bacterium | reverse complement strand
CCTCCGGCCTCGCGCGCCGTGACGTTCGTCTCGCGGAACGCGTCGAGGAGGCTCGTCTTGCCGGGGTCGACGTGGCCGACGATCGTCACGACCGGCGGGCGCGTGATCATCTTCGACTCGTCGTCGTCGGTCCAAAGGATCTCCTTGCCGATCGGGGCGACGTCCTCGGTCTCCTCGACCGGAGCGGCCTGCTCCTCCTCCGGTACGACCTCGAGCCCGAGCTCGCCGGCGACGAGCGACGCGGTCTCGAAGTCGATCGTCTGGTTGATCGTCGCCATGACGCCCATGTTCACGAGCGCGCGGATGACGTCGACGATTGAGAGGTCGAGCGTCTGCGCAAGCTCGCCCACCTGCATCATCTTCGGGAGCGAGACCGGCGCGCCGCCCTCGGGGAGGACAGCGACAGCAGCCGGCGCTTCGACCACCGGAGCCTGCGGCGCGGTCTGACCGCGCGACGGGCGGCGACGCGGGCGGGGTCCACGTTGCGGCGGGAACCGGCGCGGTCGGGCCTTCGGCACTACGTCGTCCTTCTTTCCGCCCCGGCGGCGAGCTCATCCCGCAGCCGGAGCCTGGTCGCCTCGTCGATCGTCACCTCGAGGGCCCGCCCGAGCGAGCCTTCGGCGGTGCCTCGGGCGAGGCACGCGTCATCGGGGCAGAGATAGGCCCCGCGTCCCGGTGCCTTGCCCCGAAGGTCCACCGAGAGTCGGCCGTCCGCGTCCCGGACGACCCGGATGAGCTCGCGCTTCGCCTTGACCTGACGGCACGCCACGCAGGTCCGCTGCGGGACGGCCCTAGTGACGATCCTTCTTCTTCTTACCGCCGAGCAACGCGCGGTCCTCGTCCTCGAGCTCGTCCTCATCGGCCGCGAGCGACTCCGCCTCGACCTCCGCGACGAGGTCGTGACGGATGGCCTCCTGGTCCTCTTCCACCGCGACCGCGGCGGGCTCCGCCTCGATCGCGACGGGCTCCGGCTCCGGCTCGGGCTCGGCCTCCGCACGGACCTCGGACTCGCTCCGGATGTCGATCCGCCAGCCGGTCAGCTTCGCCGCCAACCGCGCGTTCTGCCCTTCCTTGCCGATCGCAAGCGACAGGTAGCGGTCGGGCACGACGACGTACGCGGTCTTCTCTTCGACCACGATGTCAACGCGGATCACCGGCGAGGGCGAGAGGGCGTTCTTCACGAACTCCTCGGCCTTTTCGTCGAACTGGATGACCTCGACCCGCTCGCCGCCGAGCTCGTTGCTGATGGCCTGGACGCGAAGGCCGCGCTGGCCGACGCAGGCGCCGACCGGGTCGAGCCCTGGCTGGCGGGACCGCACGGCGATCTTCGTCCGCGACCCGGCCTCGCGCGCGATGCCCGTGATCTCCACCTGACCGTGGTAGATCTCCGGGACCTCGAGCTCGAACAGCCGCTTCACGAGACCACGATGCGCGCGGCTCACGATGATCTGCGGTCCGTGGATCGAGCGGCGCACTTCCAAGACGAGCACCTTCCGGTGCTGCCCCACGAAGTACCGCTCGTGCGGGGCCTGCTCGCTGCGCGGCAGGATCGCCTTCGCCTTGCCGAGCTCGAAGATGGCGGCGCCCGCTTCGAAGCGCTCGATCTGGCCGTTGATGATGTCGCCTTCGCGGTCCGCGTATTCCGCATAGACCTGCTCGCGCTCGGCCTCGCGCAGGGATTGCTGGATGACCTGCTTCGCGGTCTGCGCGCCGATGCGGCCGAGCGCCGAGGCGGACTCCTCGAGCGGGATCGTGTCGCCGAGCGCGACGTCCGGCTTCATCCGGCGCGCGGCATCGATCTGGATCTGCAGCTTGGGGTCCTCGACCTTGTCGACGACGGTCTTGAGGAGGAAGACCTTGAACGCACCGGTCTGGACGTCGACCTTCACGTCGATGTTCTCTTCGGCGCCGTACGCCCGCTTGATGGCGCGGGCGATGATGTCGCTCACGACCTCCTTGGGGAGGCCTTTCTCGGCGGAGAGCTGCGCGAGACCGGTCACGAGTTCTCGGTTCATGGCACGCTCCCCCTCTTCATCTTGCTCGGCCGTTTCCGGCGACAAAAAAGGTGGGTCGCCCCACCTTCACGGCCCGAGCGGCAAGCGGGAACGCCCCGCGGCCAAGACAAAGTGTACCAAATGGACACACGCGCCCGGATCGGGCGAGAGAGTGCTGCGCCCGACCGAGTCGCTTAAAGCAGGAAAGCTGGAGAAAGGGGCCGGCCGGGAAGCGTCTTAGGTGAGGTTATTGCCGATGTTCGAGAACTGGTTCTGCAGCTGGCCGCGAAGGAAGATCATCGCCACGATTACGGCGATAACGATGACGACAATGATGAGTGCATATTCGACGAGTCCCTGTCCTTGATCGTCACGCCAGAACGCCACGGATCGCTCCTTCCCGCGTCCCGGATCGGCCCCATTTCTCCACGGTGAATCCTGACCGCCTGGCAGCTCGACCGCTAGGTGAACTTCCGTACTAGCCCGGGCATCCTACGCGAGGTCCATAAGGCCCAATCAGCGGCCGCGCAGCGCTGCGGCAAGACGCTCCTCGGTGGTCGCGGCCGCCGCCGAGGGGACCCCATTGAGCGCCCGCTGCGCTTCGGCCTGGGTGTAGCCGAGCGCGCGAAGGGCCGCGACGGCCTCGTCGCCGTCCGGCAGCTCGCCGCTGGCCGGACCGATCGCCACCCGCCCGACCTTCGAACGGAGATCGACGATGAGCCGCTCGGCCGTCTTCTTCCCCACCCCGGGCGCCTTCGCGAGCGCCGCTGCGTCGCCCGCGGCGATGGCCGCGGCCACGTCGACCGGGCGCGCCACCGAGAGGATGGCGAGCCCGGCCTTCGGCCCGACCCCCGAGACGCTGATGAGGAGCTCGAAGAGGGCAAGCTCTTCGCGGGTCTCGAAGCCGAAGAGGAACTGGCCGTCCTCGCGCACGACCTGATGGGTGTGGAGGAGCGCCTCGTCGCCGGTCGGGTGGCGCGGCACGAACACCTTGTAGCCGACCCCGGCGGTCTCGATCACCACGTGGTCCGCGCCGCGCGCGAGGATCCGGCCGCGGACCGCCGCGATCATCTCGAGGCGATCGCGACGGCTTCGCCGAACCGCTCGCGCTGTGCGTGGGCGAGCGCGATCGCCACGGCGTCGGCGACGTTGTCCTCGGTGATCGGCTCCGCGAGCGCGAGGACGAGCGCGAGCATGCGTTGGACCTGCTTCTTGTCCGCGGTGCCGGTGCCGGTGACGGAGAGCTTCACCTCCTGCGGCGTGTACTCCGCGACCTCGAGGCCCGCGCGCGCGGCGCAGAGCATCGCCACACCGCGCGCCTCGGCCACGCGCATCGCGGTCTTCGCGTTCTTGTTGAAGTACAGGCGCTCGACTGCGAGCGCGGCCGGAGCGTGCTGCGCGATGAGGGCGTCGAGCGCGGTCGCGATCGCGAGCAGCCGCTCGGCGGCGGACGCCTCGGTCAGCACGGACACGATGCCGCGATCGATGATCGTGGCCGGGTCGGTCGAAGCGTCGAGCAGCGCGTAGCCCATCCCGGTCGTCCCGGGGTCGATGCCCAGGATGACCCTAGGCGGTCTCGAGGACTTCCTCCGGCACGTCGAAGTTCGCGTGCACCTTCTGCACGTCGTCCAGGTCCTCGAGCGCCTCGACGAGGCTGATGACCTTCTTCGCCTGTTCGCCTTCGAGCCGGACGGTGTTCGACGGCCGCATCGAGACCTCGGCGTCGGCGATCTTCAGTTTCCGCGCCTCGAGGGCCTTCTTCACGGCCTCGAAGCGGTTGGGCTCGGTGTAGACGATGACGAGGCTCCCGTCGCGTTCGACGTCCTCGGCGCCCGCGTCGATCGCCGCGAGCTCGATCTCATCGGCGTCGCGTCCCGCCGCGTCCACCTCGATGATCCCCTTCTGCTCGAACAGCCACTGCACCGAGCCGGACTCGCCGAGCTTACCGTTGTGCCTGCTGAATGCCGCGCGGACCTCGGCCGCCGTACGGTTCCGGCTGTCGGTCGCGGCTTCGACCATGATGGACACGCCCCCTGGACCGTAGCCCTCGTACACGATGCTCTCGACCTGGGTCCCGTCCGCGCCGCCGGTCGCTCGGTCGATCGCCCGCTGGATGTTCGCGAGCGGCACGTTGACCGCCCGGGCCCGATCCATCGCGAGCCGGAGCCGGAAATTGCCCTCCGGATCGCCACCACCCTCACGTGCCGCGAGCATGATCTCGCGCGTCATCTTCGTGAAGATCGCGCCGCGTTTCACGTCGTTCGCGCCCTTCTGGCGCTTGATCTGGGACCACTTGGAATGACCGGACATCGGTGTGAATACTATGCGGACAGCCATTCATCAGGGGAGTGAGCAGATGGCTTCAGCCGCACCCGAGCGCATCCGCAACGTCGCGGTCACCGGTCATGGCGGCTCCGGCAAGACCACGCTCGTCGAAACGCTGCTCCATCTCGTCGGAGCGACGACCCGTCTTGGCAAGGTCGATGACGGGACGAGCATCTTGGACACCGACCCGGAGGAGCACAAGCGCCGCATCACCATCAACATGGCCCTGGCCTCGTTCACCCACGACGGCACGAAGATCAACCTCCTCGACACTCCCGGATTCGCCGACTTCGCCGGCGACCAGCACGCCGCGCTGCGCGTGGCGGACGCCGCGCTCGTCCTCGTCGACGGCTCCGCGGGCATCCAGGTCGGCACTCAGACCGTCTGGGACGAGCTCGAGCAGGCGAAGATCCCGCGGATCGTCGTGGTCGGGCGACTGGACCGCGAGAACGCCGACTTCGACAACGTCCTGAAGCAGCTCCGCGACGCGTATGGCATTCGGGTCGTGCCGCTGCAGGTGCCGGTGGGCACGAACCAGGACATCTCCGCGACCATCGACCTGCTCCACGGGCAGCTCCTCAAGGGCCCGAAGGACCCGATCGGCGAGCTGCCCGCGAACGAGAAGGAGCGCGTCGGCGACTACCAGCGGCACCTCGTCGAGGCGATCGTCGAGACGAA
>DASYVN010000238.1:0-2694 GCA_035937095.1 Candidatus Limnocylindria bacterium | reverse complement strand
GTCGGCGGGTGGGCCGAGAACTGGACCGAGACGATCGAGCGCATCGCCGCCTCGGGACGCCGCGCCGTCGCGTTCGATCTCCCGGGCTTCGGCGAGAGCACGGCGGTACGCAACGCTCGGTACTTCGACCCCCCAGACCCGTTCTATCCGGCCGTCGTCGACGGCGTGCGGCAGGCGCTGGGCCTCGAACGGCCGCACCTTGTGGGCCACTCGCTCGGCGGCGGTATCGCGGCCGTCACGACGGTGTGCCATCCGAACGCGTTCCGTTCGCTGACGCTCGTCGCGCCCGGCGGCTTCGGGCCCGACATCGCCCTCTTCCTCCGGATCTTCTCGCTGCCGTTCCTCGCGCTGACCACGTGGCTGCCGCGCCCGAAGTCCGCATCGCGCGCGGTCCTCGAATCGTGCTTCCACGATCGCTCACGGATCCCGGCGCACCTCTACGCCGAGGGCGAGCGCTTCGACCGCACGTACCCCGAGACCCTCCGCGTGATGCGGGCCGTCGCGACGCTCCGCGGCGTGCGTCCCCAGCTGCGCGAGGCGTGGCTCGCGCGTGCCGGCGAGTACAGCGGCCCGGTCTTCGTCGTGTGGGGCCGCGAGGACGGGATCATCCCGTCCGCGCACCTCGATGCGCTGCGCGAGAGCTATCCCCGTGCGGAGACGCGCATCATCGACCGTGCGGGCCATCTGGTCATGCCGGAGCAGCCCGACGCGTTCGCCCTCGAGCTGCTTCCGTTCTTGGATCGTGCCGAGTCGGCGGAACGCGGTCCGGCCGCCGCTCGTACCATGGTGTCCGGAGTGGCACATCAAGAGCGGTAGCCGGGCCGCTTCCGGAGCGACGGCGACGCCTCGATCGCACGGCCAGCTCAGCCCAGTGGAGATCGTGTCCGACTACCGCCTCGCCGTCCGCTCGCGGATCGCCAGCGTCTCCGGCCGGCGCGAGGTGCTCACGGGAAAGGCCCCGTTCGGCATCTTCGGCGACGGGAAAGAGGTCGCCCAGCTCGCCATGGCGAAGGCCTTCCGGCCGGGCGACTGGCGCTCGGGCTACTACCGGGATCAAACGTTCATGTTCGCGACCGGTATGTCCGACCTGTCGCAGTTCTTCGCCCAGCTGTACACGAACACGGACCTCGGCATCGAGCCCGCGTCCGCGGGGCGGCAGATGGTGAGCCACTTCGCGACCCGCCTCCTTGACGCCCACGGCCGCTGGAAGCGTCTCGCGGAGGCGATGCAGTCCTCGTCGGACCTCTCGCCGGTCGCCGCGCACATGCCGCGCTCGCTCGGGCTCGCTTACGCCTCGAAGCTCTATCGCGCCGATCCGGCGCTGCGCGACGCCGCGCCAGGCTTCTCGGTCAACGGCGACGAGATCACGTTCGCGACCATCGGGAACGCCGGCACCAGTGAAGGCCTGTTCTGGGAAACGATGAACGCGGCCGGCGTGCTGCAGATCCCGCTGCTCGTGTCGGTCTGGGACGACGGCTACGGCATCTCGGTGCCGAACCAGTACCAAACCATCAAGAGTTCGATCTCCGCGGCCCTCGCCGGATTCCAGCGCGAGCCGGGCACGACCGGGTTCGAGATACACGTCGTCAAGGGCTGGGACTACCCCGCGCTCGTCGAAACGTACGCCGAGGTGGCGGCATTCGTGCGGCGCGAGCAGGTCCCCGCGCTCATCCACGTGACCGAGATGACGCAGCCGCAAGGGCACTCGACAAGCGGCTCGCACGAGCGGTACAAGTCCAAGGAGCGACTTGCGTTCGAGACGTCAGGCGACCCGATCGCGAAGATGCGCGAATGGATGCTGGCCGAGAGGATCGCGACCGCGGCGGAGCTCGACGCCTTCGCGGACGAGGACCGCAAGACGGTGGAGTCGGCTCGCGTCGCGGCGTGGGACGCCTACCTCGATCCGATCAAGGGGGAGCTCGATCGCGCTCGCGGGCTCCTTGAGCGGGCCCAGCAGGAGGCGCCGGACGTACGTCTTGCCGACGTTGTCGCGGAGCTCGCGGACCCGCTGGAGGTCAGCCGCCGGGTCGTGCAGTCAGCCGTTCGGCGCGCGGTCTACGCGCTGCGCGGCCGCGAAGGCGCGGCGTCGGGCGCGCTGGGCGCGTTCGCGAAGGAGTACGCCCAGCGCAATGCCGAGCGCTACACGTCGTCGCTGTACAGCCGGTCGGCCGACTCGCCGCTCAACGTCACGCCGATCGCCGCGGAGTATTCCGATCGCTCCGAGACCGTCGACGGCCGCATCGTTCTCCTCCGGAACTTCGACCTGAACTTCGCGCGCGACCGCCGGCTGTTCGTGATGGGAGAGGACGTCGGCAAGCTGGGTGACGTGAACCTCGTGTTCGAGGGGCTGCAGGCCAAGTACGGCGAGCGCCGCTTCACGGACACGGGGATCCGCGAGGCCACGATCCTCGGGCAGGGGATTGGTGCGGCGCTGCGGGGGCTGCGGCCGATCGTCGACATCCAGTACCTGGACTACCTCCTGTACGCGCTGCAGCTGGCGAGCGACGATCTCGCGCCGCTGCATTTCCGGACCGCCGGCGGGCAGAAGGCGCCGGTCATCATCCGGACGAAGGGGCATCGTCTCCAGGGCATCTGGCACACCGGCTCACCGATGTCGGTCGTACTGAATGCGCTGCGTGGCATCTACGTCGTCGTGCCGCGGAACATGGTCCAGGCGGCCGGCTTCTACAACAC
>DASYVN010000237.1:0-35374 GCA_035937095.1 Candidatus Limnocylindria bacterium | reverse complement strand
ACCGCGGTGGTCTTGCCCGCGCCATTCGGGCCGAGGAAGCCGAACACGTCGCCCACGGGGATCGACATCGTCAATCCCGCGAGCGCCGTGATCTTCCCGTATCGCTTGGCCAGTTCCTCGGTGCGAATGGCGATGCCCGTCGTGCGGCCGGGCCCGGCTTCGCCGGCCCCGGCCGAACCCCCTTCAAGGGCCATCACTGCAGGCTGTTCGCCACCGCGAGGGCCTCCGCCTCGGTGAGCGTGCCACCGACGACGTATACGAGCCCGTTCTGCTGCCAGACGACGCCACTGCCAAGCCCGGTGGAGTCACCGACGAACAGGCCGCTCGTACCGTGCACCTTCACCGTCTTGGCTGTGGCTTGGCCGAACGGGATCGGCACCGGCAGGGTCGAGGCTGGGTCGCCGATCGCGCGGATCTGCGCCGCGAGCGCCGGTGAGATGCTCGGCTGCGACAGGAGGTACGCCTGGATCTCGGCGACCGACGCGCCGTCGGAGCCGACGGTGGCGGCCTTCGCCGCGCCGACGACCAGCGTGCCGCTGCCCGCCTTCTCGGTGCCATAGGTCACGAAGATGGCGGGCCCACCGCTGAACACGAGGGTGCTGCCGTCGAGCTTCGCAGGCATGGGTGGAGCGGTGCGGCCGATGGCCGCCGCGTTCGCGCGCGCCTTGGAGGCGTCGAAGACGAACGTCGCGGTGGTCCGCGGCATGGCGCCGTACTGCGCGGTCGCCGTGATCGAGGCAGGCACCGTCACGGTGAATGCGGGCAGACCCGTTTCCGCGCTCGCGGCGGCGAGGCTCGGCACCTGATGCGGGTTGGGCTGCGCGGACCATGCCAGGGTGCCGAACTCCTGCAGCTGTCCGAGGGTCTGGAGGTCCGTCGCCGTGACGGTGACGGCCGCGAACTGCTTGGTCTCGAAGATCTGGAGGATCGAGTCGGCCACGCCGGTCATCGCGAGCGTCGTCGCGACGATCACGACGGCCGCGGCGGCCGCGAGCCATTGGGCGGGTGTCACGAACAGGAATGCCGGCGCGGCACGTCGCGCCGGTCGCGTGCCGGCGGCCTGCACCGACGCCGCGAATCGCGTGAGCCCTTGCTCGGTGTCCACCGCGAGCGGCGGCATCGCCAAGATCTTTTCGTTGCTATCGATGTTGTCCACGTGAGACCTCCTTGCGGAATGCGTCGTGCGCGCGCCGCAGGCGCGTGCCGACCTGATCGATCTTCGTCCCGGTCGCCGCGGCGACCTCGCTGTAGCTGAGTCCGCTGTACCGCAGCGCGAGGAGCTCCGCGGCGCCCCGGGGCATCCGGGCGAGCGCAGCGCGCACCTCGCGCGCCCGCTCCCGCTCGAGGGCCGTGCCCTCCGGGTCGGCGGCCGGCTCGCGGCCCGCGGCGTCGCGCTCTTCGCGCGCGGCGCGCCTCGACCGCGACCGCACGACGTTCAGCGCCGTGTGCGCCGCCGCGCGATGGAGCCATGGCGCGGCGTACGCCGCAGCCGCCGGATGCGACCGGTAGAACGCGACGAAGACCTCCTGGGCCACGTCCTCGGCCTCGCCTTGATCGCCGACCACCCGGTAGGCAACGCGCACGACCCGGGCGTACTCGGCGCGGAACAGCTGCTCGAAGGCGGTGGGGACCGCGGTCGCGCCCGCCCACGGTCGTTCGATCAAGGCCACTGCGTCAGCGTCCATGCGTACATCGGTCCAAGCACCGCCGGGACAGGGAATGTGACAGCTCCATGACGGATCACAGCGACCTTTGGTGACTCTGCTTGCTTGTCCACAAAACAACGGACCTACGGCACGCCAGTTGCCTCAAAGCGGTCCACCGATCGACCTGAGCGGGCGAAGAGAGGACGGCGGGCATGGAGCGGACCGGCGGCAAGGGGACCCTCGTCCACTTCCGGTGTACGAACCCCGCCCACGCGCGCCCCACGACCGAACGGAGCGACACACTGACCGTCGTCGAGGGCCTCTGGGCGTACTGCCCGTTCGACATCCGCGTGGGCGACCACGATTGGCAGACCACCGGTGGAGTCACGATGGGCGAGCTCCGCGGCGAAGGGGCCTAGTCATTCAGGCAGCCGCCCGAAGACGATCCGCGAGGCCGCAAGGAGCCCGATCCCCAGGGCCGCTGACCACGAGATGGAGGAGATCAGCGGCGAGCTGAAGTCCGTACCCGATAGCAGCGCGTGGAGGAACAGGGTCACGAACGCGACGTAGCTCGAGCGGTGGAGCCACCGCCACAGCCGGTCGTCCATCTTGCGGCGCAGCCAGCTCGTGACCGTGATGAGGACGACGAAATCCAGGGACAGCGTGCCGAGGCCGATCGCGACCGGCGCGTAGCTCACTTGGAACGGGACGACCAGATCCAGCGGTGCGACCTTCGCGGTCGTGTCCAGGAGCAGGGTCGCCACATGCGCGAGGCCCAACGGGATCCAGATCCAGGTCATGAAGTCGTGCAATGAGCGCAGCGCGCGGTTCGTCGCGAGGAAGTCGAGGACCGACGTCCGGAGGGCGATCCCCGAGAGGATCGAGAGGCAGAGCGCGATGTACGCCGCGACCCCCGTGGCCCGCGCCACGATCCACACGAAGAGCTGTGGGTCCATGACTAGGAAGTGTGCGTGAAGGTGAGCGGCGGAAGGATCGCGTTCTGCACGCCGGGCGCGAGCGTCAGCCGCGGGCCGCTCGTCGCACTCGGCGGCCGCTGGCCGGGCCGCGTCGTCAGGAGCGGACCGATGGTCGGCGCGGCACTCGCGCTCGGCGCGGCCGGTGCGGCGGGCCGGTCGGCCACCGGCGGCTGCAGCGGCGCGTTCGGGTTCTTCACGTGCGCGCTCGCGTAGCCGAACGAGCCGGCGAGCGTGAAGACCGTGATGAAGAGTGCCGAGAGCTTCAGCGCCCAGGAGGGCATGTCAGGCCGCCGGCCGGATGAACGGGATGCGGTCGAAGCTCGATCCGAGCACGTCCTTCCCGTCGACGCCCAGGTGCGAGCCGAGGATCTCCTGATAGACGGACCGGAAATCGACGTTGAAGCTGACGTTCTGCTGCGTGTCGAGCTTCGTGAGGCTCGGCGCCTGCCCGTACAGGCCGCCCTTCACCGGGTCGCCGATGAGGAAGACCGGGGCGGCCGTGCCGTGATCGGTACCGCCGCTCGCGTTCTCCTGCGGCCGGCGGCCGAACTCGGACCACGTCGCGATCAGGACGCGGTCCGCCATCCCGTACGCCGTCAGGTCCTGATGGAACGCCGAGACCGCGGCGTCGAGGTACGCCATGAGGGCGGCGTGCCGCGTCTGCTCGGTGTAGTGCGTGTCGAAGCCGCCGAGGGTCACGTGCAGCACCTTCACGCCGGTGCCGGTGACGATCAGCTCGGACGCGAGCTGGAGCGCGGCCGCGAGCTGGTTCTTCGAGCTGAAGACGAGCTTCTGATTGTCCGAGTACGTCGCCTTCGGGACGTATTTCGCCGCGGAGGTCTTGAGCTGGGCGACCGTGTCGCGCACGGTCGACATCGCGGTGTCGAAGAGCGCGCCGTAGATCCCTGGCGTGCTCGTGTAGAGCGTGCCGATGACCGTGTCGACGTTGTCGCTGTTGCCCTGGAACTTGAATGACGCCTGATCGTTGATGACCGTCAGCGTCGCCTGGAGGTCCCGGAGCATGCCCGGCGTCGACGTCGTCCCCGTGGCGCACCCGACGAGCGGGTGGCCGGCGGAGTCGTAATTCTTCTCGATCGTCTTGCCGAGCCAGCCGTCCTGCTGCCGGCGCGACGGGTCGCCCGTCTCCCACACCCGGATCGAGTCGAAGTGTGAGAAGCTCGGTGCCGGGTAGCCGACGCCCTGGACGATCGCGACCTTGCCCTGGTCGTACAGCGACTTGATGCCCACCAGGTTCTGGTGCAGCGCGTGGTCCTTGTCGATCGGGAGGGCGGCGTCGGCCTCCTTGCCGAGCGTCGGACGGAGGTCGCGGTACTTCGGGTCGCCGATCGGGATGACCGTCTGCAACCCATCGTTGCCGCCGCCGAGCTGGATCATCACGAGGACCCGGTCGTTGGTGACGCCCGCGCCCTTCGCGCTGTACACAGCCTTCGCGAACACGTCCGGCACCGCCGCGTAGCCGGCCGCCAGCCCGCGCGCGCCCGCGCCGAAGACGAGCCCCTTCTGCAGGAAGTCCCGCCGCGAGATCTTGTCGATACCGATGTTCTGCATGCTCATCTCGATCTCCCTACTTCAGCTGGAACTCGGGCGAGGCGAGCAGGATGAGCCAGCGCGTCGGGTCGTCGGTCGCCGAGTTCAGCAGCTGCGCGGTCTGTTCGCTGACGATGCCGTCGATGTGCATCTGATGCGCGTTGCCGAATGCCGGCAGTTTCTGCATGGCGCCGAGCGTCGTGACGACGAAGTTCACGCGCGTGAGCACGCTGTTGCTCGAGACCCACGATGCGTTGGTGGGCCAGCCGCCGACCTCAGGTGGGTCGAACAACGCCTGGCCCATTCCGGCACCGGACTGCGCGATCGTCCTCGAGAGCTGCGGCGCCTCGAGGGCCCGGGCCACATGGACCATCACCTCGGTGGGCGATTTCACCAGCGACCGGTACGCCAGCGGCTGCAGGAACTCCGGGCTCGTGAACACGTCGCGCATGAGCGTCTTGACGTCGTAGCCGCTCTTCTTCCAGCTCGAAGCGATCCGCGCGACGTAGTCGTCGGGCGGACTTTGCATCACGAACTCGCGGATCACCGTGGCCGCGATGTACGGTGCGACCGAGTCCTGCTGCAGGATCCGGTCAAGGATGGCGTTGGTGTCCCACTGCTTCGTGACCCCGAGGTAGGTGAGGCTGCCCTTGTAGGAGCGCGCCGGCTCGAAGACCCCGGCCTTGGCCGTGTCGGCGACGAGGTTCTTTGGCGCGGTGCGACCCTGTTGCTGCGCGCGCGCGAGCTGGTAGCCGACCATCGCCTGGGTCAGCGGCTCGCGCCATCCGGCGAGGGCCTTCGCGCCGGCCCGGACGTCGTCCTCGGTGAAGGTGCCGACGCCCATCGTGAAGAGCTCCATGAGCTCACGCGAGTAGTTCTCGTTCGGCGCCTTCCCGGTGCTCTGCCCGAGATCGAGATACCGGAGCATGCCCGGGTCGACGGTGACCTGGTACAGCATGTCGCGGAACCTGCCGAGCGCGATCCTCCGCCAGGTCAGGTTCTGCCAGTAGATGTATGGCGTCTGTGCGGTGACCTTGCGGAAATCGCTGGTGAAATGGCCGTGCCAGAAGTAGGTCATCCGCTCGGCGAACGGCGTCGGGGTCGAGAGCATCTGGTCGAGCCACCACGACTGGAGGGCGGTCACGTTGATCGGCTTGTCCTGCGTCGCGGCGTCGGCGCCGGCCA
This sequence comes from Candidatus Limnocylindria bacterium, assembly GCA_035937095.1. Taxonomy (GTDB): domain Bacteria; phylum Chloroflexota; class Limnocylindria; order P2-11E; family P2-11E; genus UBA4735. The sequence continues at coordinate 30,018 of DASYVN010000237.1, read as the reverse complement.
GATCCTTGGGCATCGCCGCCGGCGTCTCGATGAGGTTGTCGACGGTCTTCGCGAAGCCGTCCTTCACCGCCGCGTCGTACTGGGCCTTGGTCATCCCGAACGTGGCCCGGCGGAGGAGCTGCGCGACCTGGGCCTCCGGCTTGTCCAGTGGGCTGACCCAGTCCTTCGTATTCACGACCGGAGCGGAGTTCGGCTCGAGGAGCGCGAGCGGGTCGGGTCCGAGCTTGTGCAGGCCGAGGACCCGAGAGACGGCGAGACCGCCGGCGGCGGCGCCCGCGCCGAGGATCACCGTGCGGCGGCTAACGCGGCCGGCCGGCTTCTTGACCTTCGCGGCGCGGGTCGGCGTGGCGGCCTGTTCGTCCATCTCGTATGTGCTATCGCATCGCACCGGCCCCAGTTGCGGTATCGCCTGCTCGGGTCGTAAAGAGGCTGTGAAATGCGCGCTTCGACACCCCGCCGCTACCGGGAAATGGCCTCGTACGCGGTCCTGATCTTCTCCGCGTAGGCCGCGGCGTCGGTCTCGTCGGCATAGGACCGGCGCTTCCAGAGCGGCCGGGGCGAAAAGAAGCCGTCGCCCTCGGTCCGCGGCACGACGTGCACGTGCACGTGCGGGACGCTCTGGCTCACCCGGGTGTTCACGGCGACGAACGAGCCATCGGCGCTGAGCGCCCGCTGCACCGCGATCGACATCCGCCGGACCACCTCGAACAGCGGACCGACGGCGTCGGGCGACAGGTCGTCCAGCGTGTCCACATGGGCGCGTGGGACGACGAGCGTGTGCCCGAGGAAGAGCGGGTTACGGTCGAGGAACGCGATGACGCGCTCGTCGCGGTGGATGATGTTGCCGGGCTGCTCGTCCGCGGCGATCCGGCAGAAGATGCACGCCGCGCTCACTCGCCGATCCGCTCCATCAGGAGCGCGCGCTCGGCCGGGTTCTCGGTGAGCGAGAGCGCGCGGCGATCGCTCTCGCGGGCCTCATCGGCGCGGCCGAGCTCGCGAAGCAGCGCCGCACGCGTCGCGTGGTACAGGTGATAGCGATCGAGCTCGCCTTCCATCTCGTCCACCTCCGCGAGCGCCCGGGCTGGACCGGCGACGTGCGAGAGCGCGATCGCCCGATTCAAGCGCACGACGGACGATCCCGTCATCCGGACCAGGCCCTCGTACAGCATCAAGATCTGGGTCCAGTCCGTGTCGGTCCAGGTGGTCGCCTCGGCATGACATGCCGCGATCGCGGCCTGGAGCTGATACGGACCGGGTCGCCGCATCCGCCCGGCCCGCTCGATGAGGCCGACCGCATCCCGTATCGCGCGCGCGTCCCAGCGCGAGCGATCTTGATCCTGAAGGAGCACGAGCCGGCCGTCCGCCGAGAATCGCGCGGCAGCCCGCGCGAGCTGCAGGGTCATGAGCGCGAGGAGCCCGATGGCCTCCGGCTCATCGGGCATCGAGCGCACGACGAGCGCCGCGAGCCAGCGGGCGTCTTCGGCAAGATCACGCCGCTCCGCCGATGCGCTCGCGACGTAGCCCTCGTTGAACATGAGATACAGGACGCCGAGGATCTCCGCGAGCCGATCCGGGAGTTCCCCAGTATCAGGCACGCGCATCGGGATCCCCGCATCGGCGATCTTCCGCTTCGCGCGGACGAGCCGCTGCGCGATCGTCGCCTCCGGGGTCACGAAGGCACGGGCGATCTCCGCCGTCGTGAGGCCGAGCACGCTGCGCAGGGTGAGGGCGATCTGCGACTCACGCGGCAGTGCGGGATGGCAGCACGCGAAGATGAGCTCGAGGCGCTCGTCATCGCCCGTCGCGGCTGTCGGCATGGGGTCCTCCTGCAGCAGCGCAAGCTTTTCCCGATAGCGGGCTTCGCGGCGTAGCCGGTCGATGCCCTTCCGCCGCGCCGTCGTCATGAGCCAGGCGCCCGGGTTGTCGGGGATGCCGTCCCGTGGCCAATGTTCGAGTGCGGCGACGAGCGCGTCCTGCACGAGCTCCTCGGCGAGATCCCAGTCCCCGAGCGAGCGGACCAGGGCGGCAGTGAGCCGCCCATGCTCCTCGCGAAAGACCCGCTCTAAGGCGTGCGCTCTTGCTCCGGGTGCTCGACCAGGGGCCGGATCTCGATGGTGCTGAGGACCGGCCACGCCTTCGCCATCGCGATCGCCTCGTCGAGGTCCTTCACTTCGACCAGGGCGTAGCCGCCGATCGCTTCCTTGGACTCGACGAATGGACCATCGGTCACGGTGATCTTCCCGTTGCGCTGACGGACGGTCGTCGCGGTGTTCGTGCCCTTGAGCTCCTCGCCTCCGTAGATCTTGCCGCTTTGAGTGTGCTCGCCGAACCATTCGCCGACGCGCTTGTACGCCTCCTGGATCTCCGGCTTGCTCGGGTCCCAGTTCGAGTCGTCGCTGATGAACATGAGCATGTACTTCACGCTGATCCTCCGCCGATGCGCTCGTGGCGCGTTCTCACCGATACGACGCTCGGACGCGCTGGGGATCGACACCGCATCGCCCGAACTCTAGAAGAGCGATAGCGTGCGGCTGTGCCGACCTCTTGGTGAAGCTGGACCGGTTGCCACCTGAGCGCGGCCTCGCCGGCATCGACGTCCGCCGTGCCCTGCCGCCCGAGAAGCACACCGTGGGTGCATGGGTCGGCGCCACGTTCGGGCCGCGGTGGGCGAGCGAGGGCTCCGTCGCGTTCTCCGGACATCCGATCGGCTGCCATGTCGCGATCGCCGACGGCGCGCTGGTCGGCTTCGCCTGCTGGGACGCGGCGGCGCGGGGTTCCTTCGGTCCCGAGGGCGTTGCGGACGCGTGGCACAGGAAGGGCGTGGGCGCCGCGCTCCTGCTCCAGTGCCTGCACGCGATGCAGGCCCACGGCTACGGCTACGCGATCATCCGCGGCGTCGGCCCGAAGGCGTTCTACGAGCGCGTGGTCCCGGTACTGGAGATCCCGGGCTCGTCGCCCGGGATCTACCAAGGATTGCTTCGTTAGCAGCGCGGGCTAGGACGGCGTGACGTTCTGCGCCTCTTCCTTGTTGTTGCGCGAGCTCACGCCCTTCTCGTACGTGACCGCCTGACCGACCTGCAGCCGGTCGAATCCGCCGCCGGCCACCTGGGACCGGTGGAAGAAGAGGTCCGTGCCGTCCGCCTGCGCGATGAAGCCATACCCGCGATCGGTGAGGGTCTTGATGGTGCCGTTCACTTTCGACTCCGTTCTTACTTGGGCAACGCGCTACCGCCACAGTAGCCCCGATCGTTACATCGCGTCACCACGCCCTGGTGACCGTACAGTCCGCGCTCTCCTAGCGCCCCAACACGAGGCCGACGATGCCCCCGACCACGATCATTGCGGCCGGGTGCAGCTTTCCGTGGACCGTGACCGCGACCGTCACCGCGACGAGCGCGAGCTGCCAGAGCTGCGTCCCGCCGCCGTTCACGATCGTCACGCCCGTCGCGAGCAGGAGTCCGGCGGTCGCGAGCAAGACCCCGCGCACCAGGCCACCGAACCAGGCGGACATGAGCCAGCGCCGCGCGAGTGTCGTGGCCGGGAGCATGACGAGCGGCGCGAGGCTCGCGCCGACGAGCGCGTACAGCGCGCCGGTCCAGCCGGCCACGAGGTAGCCAAGGCTCACGATGTACAGCCCGTTGGGGCCCGGCGCGAGCCGGCCGATCGCGAGGGCCTGCACGATGCCTGCGTCGGTCACGTACTGCGGGACAAGGTCCGTCCGGAGCAGAGGCAGCGACGCGAGGCCGCCGATGGCGAGCGCCGAGGCCTTCAGGAAGATGAGGAAGAGCTGGAGCTGCTCGAGCATCAGCTCATCGGTGTGTCGATCGACGTCGGCCGCTCGCGTCGGAGGAAGACGGCGCCGAAGACGCCCGCGGCAAAGATGACGACGATCGTCTGCGCGAGCTCCCCGAGGAGGATGCCGAACGCGGCCGCGATCACCGCGACGTCGAGGATCGCGTAGCGTCCACGCTGCAGGACCGGCTGGGCCATCGTGAGCGCGAGGCCGATCGTCATCCCGCCCGCGACCGGGCCGATGCCCGCGAGCGCCGCGATCGTGAGCGGGTGCTGGGCGATCTCGCCGAGGAAGGCGGTCGCGACGGCGGTGATCACCGCCGCAGGCACCATCATCGCCCCGACGGACACGATCACGCCGCGCAGACCGGCCATCTGGCGGCCGAGCAGACCGGCGAGCGCCACGAGGTGGATGCCCGGGCTGAGCTGCGACAGGGCCCACGCCTCGGTGAACTGGCGCAGCGTGATCCAGCGCATCCGCTCGACGACGATGCGCCGGATCATGAACAGGGTGCTCGTGCCGCCACCCACCGACTGCGTGCCGATGTCGAACCACGCGCGGGCGAGGGCACGCGACGACGGCGGGGACCTCACAATCCGCATCCTACGGACGAGCTCGTAGTCAAGCCGCTCACCCCGTCGCGGATCGACGACTTCGCGCACGTCCTAGGGGCGAGCGGGTCCGGCAGGCTCGCAACTGGTTCGCTATTCGGCGGGAGCGGATGCTGGGACCTGTGGCCGCGCCTGAGCGGCGCGGAGCAGCGTGCCGACGGCCTCGATCGTTCGACGGACAAACGCCGCGCGAAGCTCGCCGCGCTCGCGAGGCGCCGTCAGACGCCCGGCCTGCTCGCCTACCGTGCGCGCGAGGCCGTCGGCTCGGTGTCGATCGGACCCCGGCTGGACTACCACCGCCTCGCGCAGTCGAAGGCGACACCCGCGGTGGACGAGGAGCGGGTCTGGGTGATCCCATGCATCACCGTGCGCCGGGACGCGCGCGGCCGGGGCGTCGCGATCGCGCTCATCCGTGCGGCCGTGGCCTACGCGACGGCCCGCGGCGCGCCTGCCGTCGAAGCGTACGCGCGCCGGTGGCACGCGGGTCGTCCACGACGGGTGGGTGTGGTACGGGACCGAGGCGCTGTTCAAGAAAGCCGGCTTCAAGAAGGTGCGGGGCGTCCTGCAGGTGCCCACGGGGTGGACCCCCCGGGTCACGATGCGCTCCACGTCTAGGATGCCGCGGGCGTGATGCGATGGACGGCGCGGGATGCGCGCGGGTTCGGGATCGGGCTCGCGTACCTCCTGCCGTCGCTCGTCCTCTTCACCGCGTTCGTCTTCATCCCGCTCGGGCGCACCATTTACCTCAGCTTCTACAACACGCGCTCGACGGGTCAGCCCACGACGTTCGCCGGCCTCGACCAGTACGCGGAGCTCTTCAGCTCGTCTGAATTCCATTCAGGGCTGGTCGCGACGACGCTGTTCACGCTCTATACGGTCCCTGTGGGGATCGCGCTCGGCCTCGTGATCGCGGTCCTGCTCAATCAGCGGCTCCGCGGGATCAACCTGTTCCGCACGATGATGACGAGTACGATCGCGGTCTCCGCCGCGGTCGGCACGCTCATCTGGCTCCTTCTGTTCAACCCGACCCTGGGTCTTCTCAACTTCGTCCTCGCTCGCGCAGGGATCAGCGGACCGCAGTGGCTCATCCAGCCGGCCTGGGCGATCATCGCCGTCTCGGTCACGACGGTCTGGCTGACGCTCGGGACGAACATCATCGTGCTGCTCGCCGGACTCCAGGGCGTCCCCGAGGACATCTACGAGGCCGCGCACCTGGACGGCGCGAAAGGGTTCCGGCTGTTCACCCGGATCACCGTGCCGATGGTCTCGCCGTCGCTGTTCTTCCTGCTTGTCGTCGACACCGTCGCGGTCCTGCAGGCGTTCACCCAGATCCATCTGTTGACGAAGGGCGGGCCGGTCGATTCGACGCGCGTCCTTGTCTACGGGATCTACCTCGACGCCTTCCGAAACTTCCAGTTCGGCTACGCGAGCGCCCAGGCGGTCGTGCTGTTCGTGCTCGTGCTGGTGCTCACGATCGTCCAGTTCCGCGTCGTCGAGCGGCGCGTGCATTACCAGTGAGTGAGGCAGGGAGCGGCGACCGCCGCCGCCGGCCGATCACCGTCGGGCTCGTCGCGCGCTACGTCTTGCTGACCGTGGCTTCGGTCGTCATCGCGTTCCCGCTGCTGCTCGCCCTCTCGTACTCCTTCATGACGCCGTCGGAGATCGCCACGTACCCGCCGCCGGTCCTGCCCTCGGCGCCGACGCTGGACAACTACGGCACGGTGCTCGCGACCATCCCCATCGGCCGGTACCTGCTCAACAGCTTCATCGTCTCCACTGCGGTCGTCGCAGGCCAGCTCATCACGGCGACTTGCGCGGCGTTCGCGTTCTCCTTCCTGGCGTTCCGCGGTCGAAATCTGCTGTTCTTCGTGTTCCTCAGCACGCTCATGATCCCGTGGGAGGCCACGATCATCCCGAACTACCTGACGATCCAGCAGCTCGGCTGGCTCGATACGTACCAGGGGCTTGCGGTGCCGTTCATGGCGACCGCGTTCGGCACGTTCCTGCTCCGCCAGGGCTTTCTGCAGATCCCGCGGGAGCTATGGGACGCCTCGCGGATCGACGGTGCGAGCTCGTTCCGCTTCCTGCGCGCGATGGTCGTCCCGTTGTCGCGGCCGGCACTGGCGACGGTGGCGATCTACGGCTTTCTCTCGACGTACAACCAATACTTCTGGCCGCTGCTCATCACCAACCAGACGCTCATGCGCACGACCCAGGTCGGGGTCGCTCAGCTCCGCGACGAGGAGACGCAGCGGTGGGGCCTGATCATGGCTGGTGTCATCATGGTGGCAGTACCGACGCTCGCATTGCTGGTCCTGGGTCAACGGCAGCTGGTCCGCGGACTCACCGCGGGCGCCGTGAAGGGGTAGATCGCGTGGAGGGCAACATGCGCAGATTCCTAGGGCTCGCGCTCGTGCTGTCGGTCATCGCGGCTGCCTGCGGCGGCTCGACCGGCGGAGGAATTTCCGATCAATCCGCGCTCGCTCCGGCCAAGGACGTGAAACCGGCGGCGAAGATCGTGTGGTGGCACGCCCACTCCGGCGTGAACGGAGACGCGCTCAACAAGATCGTGGCCGGCTTCAACAAGAGCCAGAGCAACATCCAGGTCGAGGCAGTGTTCCAGGGTACCTACGACGACCTGCTCGCGAAGCTCAACACGGCACTGAGCTCCAACGCCGCTCCGGCGCTCGTGCAGGTCTACGACATCGGACAGCGCTACATGTATGACAGCGGCGAGATCGTCCCGATCCAGGCGTTCATCGACCGGGACAAGTTCGACACCTCGGACTTCGAGCCGGCCGTCATCAACTACTACAAGTACCAGGACAAGCTGCAGAGCATGCCGTTCAACGCATCGACCCCGATCCTCTACTTCAACGCGGACGCCTTCAAAGAGGTCGGCCTCGACCCGGCCAAGCCGCCGCTCACGTTTTCCGAGATCACCGACGCGGCGAAGAAGCTGACGAAGAAGGACGCGAGCGGCCAGACCGTGCGCTACGGCTTCGGTCCGTCGATCTACGGGTGGCTCTTCGAGCAGTGGATGGCCGTCTCGGCGCAGCCCTACGCGGACAACGGCAACGGTCGTGACGACCGGGCGACGAAGGTCATCTACAACAACGCGGCCGCGAAGACCCTGCTCGACTGGTGGAAGGCCGGCGTCGACGGCGGCTACTTCTACAACCCGGGTATCAACAACGATGGCGCCGCCAACTCGTTCGACGCCGGGAAGTCCGCGATGTACGTCGAGAGCACGGCGCGGCTCCGCGGACACATCAACACGGCGAAGTTCACGGTCGGCACCGGCCTGTACCCCCGTCCTGACAGCAAGCCCAAGGACGGCGGCAACATCATCGGTGGTGCTTCGCTCTACGTCATGAAGAGCCGGCCCGCCGCCGAGCAGCAGGCCGCGTGGGAATTCATCAAGTACGCGATGACTCCGCTCGTCCAGGCCCAGTGGCAGGCGGACACCGGCTACTACCCGATCCGCAAGGCCGCCTACAACGAGGCTCCGAGCAAGGAGTGGGCGACCAAATATCCGCAGTTCCTGACCGCGGTAAACGAGATCCGTGACTCACCGCAGAACCGAAACACCAACGGCGCGGTGCTGGGCGTCTTCGCTCAGGCCCGCGCGCGCACCCAGAAGATGATCGAGTCCGTCCTCCTGGGCCAGGCGACGAGCCAGCAGGCCCTCGATGACGCCGTCGCGGACATGAACGCGCAGATCGACAAGTACAACAAGGCGAACAAATAGCTACACGCGAGGAGACGGTGCGGTCGCTCGGCGGCCGCACCGTCGATCTCCTCGTGATCGGCGGAGGGATCGTCGGCGCGGGCGTCGCCCGTGATGCCGCCCTCCGCGGCCTCACCGTGGTGCTGGTGGAGCAGAATGACCTCGCGTCGGGCACCAGCTCGCGGCCCACTCGGCTCATCCACGGCGGCCTCCGCTATCTCGAGCTCTTCGACTTCGGCCTCGTCCGCAGCGACATGCGCGAGCGGGAGACGCTGCTCCGGATCGCGCCGCACCTGGTGTTCCCGCTCGCGTTCCTCATGCCGCTGTACCGCCGCAGCCCGTTCTACCGGCTGAAGCTGCGCGTCGGCATGCTCCTCTACGACCTGCTGTCGCTGGACAAGAGCCTCCCCAAGCGCAAGCGTCTCGGCCGGTCCGAGACCCTGGCGGCGGAGCCGAACCTCGACCCGGACGGCCTCGGCGGTGCCTGGCGCTTCTACGACGCGCAGGTGCCGTTCGTCGAACGGCTCGTCGTCGAGAACGCCATCGACGCCGCGGCCCATGGCGCGCTGATCCTCACCCACGTGCGCGCGACGGCGTATCTCCGCGAGGGTTCGTCAGTCACCGGCGCGGCGGTGCACGACCTCATCGGTGGTTCGACCTTCGAGATCCGCGCGCGGTTCACCGTCAACGCGACCGGTCCGTGGCTCGATGCGACGATCGCGCCGCTCCGGCCGGACGAGCGGCCGCTGCTGCGGCTCACCAAAGGGACCCATCTGGTCGTGCCGCGTGCGACGGAGCAGGCGCACGTGCTGTTCGCCAGGCGCGACGGGCGGCTCTTCTTCATGCTGCCCTGGAACGGCTACACGATGGTGGGCACGACCGACACCGATTACCCGGGCGATCCTGCGGCGGTCGAAGCGTCCGCCGAGGACGTCGAATACCTCCGCACCGAAGCGAGTCATGCGTTCCCCCACGCACCGTTCGATCGGATCCACTTCACGTGGGCTGGCGTCCGGGCCCTGGTCCGCGAAGAGGGCGTCGCGGAAGGCGAGGTCTCGCGGAAGCACAAGCTGTACGACCATCGCCGGCGGGATGGCATCGACGGGGTGCTGTCGGTGATGGGAGGGAAGATCACCGCGTACCGCGCCATCGCCGAGGAGGTGACGGACGTCGTCGCTCGCCGCCTCGGCTCGGGCGCGCGCTGCCGGACGGACAGGCTCGCGCTTCCGGGCGCCGAGCGGGCCACGCCCGCGACCGGCGACGCACTCTGTCCCCACGCCGCGACCACCCGCGAGGAGATCGTTCACGCCGTGCGCGCCGAGTGGGCGGTGACGCTCGCCGACGTGCTGTTGCGGCGGACGGCGATCGGCCTCGCCGCGTGCCAGGGACTCGACCGGCTCGAGACCATCGCGGACCTCGTGGGCGGGCTGCTCGGGTGGGATCCGGCACGCCGCGCGGCCGAGATCGCCGCGTACGAGCGTGAGGTCGCGCCCATGCGTCGCTTCTCCACGACGTGAGCGCGATCCTTGCGCTCGACCAGGGCACCACCGGGTCGGTGGCGATCGTGTTCGACGAGGAGGGACGGGTGCGCGGGTCGGCCGACCGCGAGATCGCCCAGCACTATCCGGCATCGGGACACGTGGAGCACGACGCGGAGGAGATCTTCGGGACCACGGTCGCGGTCGGACGCGAGGCGCTCGCGGCCGCGGGACTCGCGGCCTCCGATATCGCGGCGATCGGCATCACCAATCAGCGCGAGACCACGGTGGTGTGGGAGCGCTCGACCGGCAGGCCGATCCACCGTGCGGTCGTGTGGCAGAGCCGCGCGAGCGCGGCCATCTGCGAGCGGCTTCGCGCAGCCGGATGGGAGACGAAGGTGCGGCAGCGCACCGGCCTGCTCATCGACGCGTACTTCTCCGGACCCAAGGTCCGCTGGATCCTCGATCAGGTGCCCGGCGCGCAGGCCCGCGCGGCGGCCGGCGAGCTCCTGTGCGGCACCATCGAAAGCTGGCTCGTCTGGAAGCTGACCAGCGGCCGCGCCCACGTGACCGACGTGTCGAACGCCTCGCGGACGATGGTCTTCGACATCCACCGCGCCGCCTGGGACGACGAGCTGCTCGCTGCCCTCGAGCTTCCGCGCTCGCTCTTCCCGTCGCCGGTGCGCTGCAGCGGCGTCGTCGCCGAGGCCGAGGCCGCACATTTCGGCGCGGTGATCCCCATCGCCGGCCTCGCGGGCGATCAGCAGGCCGCGTTGTTCGGGCAGTCGTGCTTCGCCGCCGGCGAGGCGAAGAACACGTACGGGACCGGCTGCTTCCTGCTGGCCAATACCGGCGAGCGTCCGCGCATCAGCGACGGCGGACTCCTCGCGACGATCGCCTGGGACATCGGCGCCGGCCCTCGGTACGCGATTGAGGGCAGCGCGTTCGTGACCGGCGCCGCGGTGCAGTGGCTCCGCGACGGCCTGGGGATCATCCGCGACGCGGCCGAGACGGAGGGGCTCGCGCGATCCGTGCCATCGGGCGACGGGCTGTACCTCGTTCCGGCGTTCACCGGTCTGGGCGCGCCGCACTGGGACATGTACGCCCGCGGCCTGCTCATCGGGATCGAGCGCGGCACGACCCGGGCCCATCTCGCGCGTGCGACGCTCGAGAGCATCGCGTTCCAGACGCGCGACCTCGTCGAGGCGATGCGGCTCGCGGGTCAGCCGATCGACGTCCTTCGGGCCGACGGAGGCGGTACGGCGAACGCGTTCCTCATGCAGCTGCAGGCCGACCTCCTCGGCGTCCCGGTCGAGGTCGCCGCGGTGCGCGAGACGACCGCGCTCGGCGCGGCCCTGCTCGCGGGGCTCGGTGTCGGCATCTGGAAGACCACCGCCGAGCTGGCCGCACGCCGCGCTGTTGCCACCCGCTACGCGCCCGCGATGGGCGCCGACGAACGCGACCTGCGCTACGCGGGCTGGCTGCGGGCGGTGGGACGATCGCGCAGCTGGGCTAGCCCTTCGGGACCCGCTCCGGCCAGTTCGACATGATGCCGTCCACGCCGAACGCAGCGAACGCGGCGATCTCGTCCTGATCGTTCACGGTCCACGCGTTCACCCGGAGCCCGGCGGCGTGGGCCGCGGCTACGAGTTCGCGCGTCACGTAGGCCCGATCCGGATGGAGCGCCCAGAGGCCGAGGGACCGCGCGCTCGCGATGAGCGCGGCGCGATCGGGAGAATCGGAGAACACGAACGCGCGTCGCACCGCCGGTGCCGCGTCGCGCGCCGCGGCGAGCGCCGGCCACCAGAAGCTCGACACGTAGACGTCCGGATCGGAGCGTTCGGCGATGCGGCTGGCGGCGCGCGCTCCCGTCTCCGCGGCGCGCGATTCATCCGCTTCGCACTTCAGCTCGACGTTCACCCCAACGCGACCGTGGCAGAGATCGAGGACCTGGTCCAGCGTCAGGTCCGCGCCGCCCGCCGGCCGGTCGTGCGAGATGACGAGCCGCCCGTCCTCGGCGAGCCACACGTCCGTCTCCACCTCGTCGCAGCCGAGCGCGATCGCCTTCTCGAACGAGGCCACCGTGTTCTCCGGCACATGGCCCATCGCGCCGCGGTGGCCTATCCGTCGCATCGCGTCATTCATTCTGGCCTGACCGTCCTTGATCCGCGGCGACGGAGCCGCGAGAGGCCCCCGCCGCCCGCGACCTCGTCGAAGCCCGCCGAGCGCAGCGCGTCGCGAGCCTGGCTGAAGCATGCGTTGCTCGAACCCGGAGGAGCACACCTCTGGCCCGCGGACGAGCGAACCCGCTCGAGGATCCTGAGCCGGACCAGAGACGAGGTGGGCGAAGCCACCTTCAACGCCGTCTTCGAAGCCGGCCACCTCTCGCAGGAGCGGGCCGCAGCGCTTGCGGAAGCGCCGATCGGTGGTCGATAGCGACCGGCGGTCGCCCGGAAGTGCTCGACTCCGCTGCTAGAGCAGTCCGAGCAGGTGCCAGTACGGGAGACAGAGCGCGAGCCCACCGAGCGCGATCGCGTCATACACGAACGCCATGCGCCGGCCCTGCGCATGCGAGAACAGCCGGCCCTGCGACGCACCGTACGCGACGAGGTACTCGGGCGACTGCGCCGGGATGTGCCAGCTCAGGCCGAGCGCGAGGATCGGGATGACCGCGAGCCAGGGGCTGATGCCGACCACTGACGCGACGGGGATGAGCGCGATGCTGAGCAAGATGATCGCCTGATCGGCCGCGAGGAGCGAGCGTACGACGATCGTGAGCACGCCGGCGAGGAGCACGAACGCCGGGCCGCCGATCTCGAGCTGCGCCAGGATCGGTGCGGCGCCCTCCTTGAGGATGCGATCCAAGCTCAAGCCCACCACAAAATTCGCGATCGTCAGGGCCACGCCGTAGAAGACGAGGTAATCCCAGTCGAGGCTCGCGAGGTTCGACCGGCCGTACAGGGTCATGGCGGCGATGAACGCGATGAGCGCGATGAGCCCGGGATGGATCTGGAAGTGGGGTGCCAAGATCCAGCCCACGAGCGTGAGCAGGACGATCCCCATCAGCGCAAGCTCGCGGCGGGATGGACGGCCGAGGACGGCACGCTGGAGCCGCAGCGGATCGCGGGACACGGGTGCGATCGGCTCGCCGCGGTGCAGCAGCCGCAGCGCGATGAATGAGCCCACGCCGATGATCGCCGCGAGCGGCGCGGCCGCAAGGAACCACTGCGTCCAGGTGAACTGGTTCTGCGCCGCGGTCGGCATGATGGCCCACGCGAGCAGGCACACTGGAGAGCCGTTCAGGAAGAGGAAGATGAATGGCCCTGAGCCGATCCAGGCCGAAAGCCCGAGGACCGCGCTCGCGGGACTGCGGTCCCGCAGCTTGAGGGCTTCCGCGACGCTGAGCGCCAGCGGCGCGCTCACCGCGGCCCGGGCCATCGCGAGCGGCAAGATCGGCGTCAGAACGATACCGCTGACGAGGAACGCCGCCGACTGCCAGCCGAGGCGCGGCGGCACGCGCTCGATGAGCAAGAGTCCCATGCGGAGGAGCAGCCCGGATCGGGAGACCATCGCCGCGATACCGAGCACGCTGATGACGAAGACCCAGTTCAGCGAGGCGAAGCCGGCGAACGGGGGGTACTCCCCGTAGGTGAGCTTGCCGATGATCCACGTCGCGACGAGGCCGAGCGACACGACCACGTTCGGGACGGGCTCAGTGACCCACAATGCGACAGCGGCGAGGAGCAGCAGGACGAATCGCTGCTGCGCGAGAGCATTGCGGAGAAATGGGAGCAGGTCGATGAGCGGCGAAAAGGCGATGATGCCGAACGCGAGCGCGAGCACCAGCCCAACGACCTTCGCCGCAGGACGCCGCGCGATCCTCCCGGCCACCACCTGGCGCGGCGCCGCTGCGGCCTCGAGCTCCTCGGTGGGGCTATCCATATCCCGGCGGCGGAGCCGGCGCGCGAGCGTCGTCGCGACAGCCTTGGCCGCCGCCGGGTCCTGACCGAGGAGCTGGAGGAACTGGTCGCGGTCGAGGCGGAGGATCTCGCCCTCGGTGTCGGCGCGGATCGTCGCCGATCGCGGCTGGTCGACGAGGAGCGCGAGCTCGCCGACGTAGTGGCCGGGACCGATCGCGTTCATCCGGCGCTCACCGCCGGCGCCGGTCGCATAGACGCCGAGCGTGCCGCGCACGACGATATACAGACCGTCGGCGGGATCGCCCTCGCTGCAGATGACCTCGCCCGCCGCGAATGCGAGCGGGACCATGTAGCCAGCCAATCGCGCCAACGCGACGCGATCGAGCTGCGAGAGCAGATCGACCGTGCGAAGGCGCTCGCTGCGCTCTTGGTCGCCTGTCCTCACGCCGGGCGGATGATAGTCCGGAGACGATCGGCCGCGCCGCAGTGACGCGGCGGGAATCATGGGTGACCCGCGCCGGTGTCGCGTTCGGAGAGAGGCTGTTTTGGGAGCGAACTGGCGGTGAAGGCGCAAATGTCCGATATCCCCACCAAGACTGGCTCGGTTCCCCTCGAGCACGACCGCGAGGTCGTGATGTTGACCAACTCCGAGCCCGGCCGGGCGGGGAAGCTGTCGCACGAGACGCTGCACGGTGATCGGCCCGCCCGTGGAGGCGGGGCTAGTTGTCGAGGAACCAGTTGATCGCGTCAGCGCGCATCGCCGGCGTGAACGAGTGGCCGACGCCCGCGTAGGTCTGGAAGCGCGACGGGACGTTCAGCTGCTGGAGCGCCTGCGCGAACCGATAACCACGCTCGAGCCGCGTGGTGCCGCCCACGCTGTCCCATGCGCGCACGACGTCGGCCGGATTCGTGTCAGCGGTCCCCACACCGACGAGCACGCGCACGTGTTGCAACGCGGCCGCGTCGAACGGGTGCAGGTGGTTCCACAGCTCGAAGCCGCCGACGCCGAGCGGATACGCCTGCAGGCTGGTTGGCATCGTGTATGTGCCCGCGGCGAAGCTCACGAGCGCCGTGACGCGATCGGGATGCCGGAGGGCGAACCGGTGCGCGCTTTGCGCGCCGCGGGAGAACCCGATGATGTCGATCGCCGCTGCGACGTGCAGCGACGGCCGCGCCATGACCTGAGCGACGAGTGCGACGATCTGGTTGTCGACGCGCAGATCCGCGGCCTGGAGGCTCTCGTTCGCGTCCTTCGGGTCGTAGTCGGGACTGGGAGCGAGCAGGAGCCAGCGGTCCGCTTCCGCGGCGGCGACGAACTCTTGCGCGAGGTCACGGCCGATGCCGCCAAGGCCGGGCAGGACGACGACGAGCGTGGCCGGCGTCGCGGCATCGCGCGTCACCGACTCGGGCACGAACAAGAGCGGCGTGCGCTCGTTCCGCGTCAGCCGATCGATGACCGTCGTGCCCCGGGCGGCGTCCATTGTTTGCCAGCGCGCATCGAGCGCCGGCGCGACCCGGACGCCCGCGGCCCCGATGCCGAGCCCGAGCGTCAGCCCCAGGATGCCCACCAAAGCGCGTCGCATCCGCACAACGGTGGACCGCGCACCGGAGCGCACGGCACCCGAACGGGGCATATCGAGTAGCGTTTTCGCGTGAAGACCGGCGTGCCGCTCCTCTTCTACGGCGACTCGTACCGCTACCCGGACATCTATCACACGATCCGGTTCCTCGCGCCCGATCCGCAGATCGTGCTCGAGCACGACCGCGAGATCGTGATGCTCACCAATTCGCTCGAGCAAGGCCGCGCCGAAAAGCAGTCGCGCGCGACGAAGATCCACAACGTCGATGAATTCGGTTCGCGAGAGCTCGTCGCGGGAGGCACGCCACCGCTCGAGACGACGGCGACCATCATCGAGCGCTTTCTCGGATCGCGCGGCCTCACGTCCGTGTCCGTGCCGTCGTACTTCCCGATCGGGCTGGCCGACGCGCTGCGCGCGAAGGGGCTTGAGCTGACGGTGGCGAAGCGCTTGGATCTTCGACGCCGTGCAAAGCGCGAGGACGAGGTCAAGGCGCTGGAGGCGACGCAGCGTGCGACCGAAGAAGCCTGGCAGGTCGGGGTGGACGCGATGGCCCGCGCGGACGCGCGCCCCGACGGCACCCTCGTACTCGACGGAGCGACGCTGACCGCCGAGCGCGTGCGCGCCATCGTCGAAGGCGCCCTGGTCGAGCGCGGTTGCATGGCGGAGTCGACGATCATCGCCCCCGGCAGGCAGGCCGCGGACCCGCACATGATCGGCAGCGGGCCCATCCGGGCGGGCGAGGCCGTCGTCATGGACATCTTCCCGCAGCACAAGGAGACCCGCTACTTCGCGGACATGACCCGCACCGTCTCCAAGGGAACGCCGTCCGAGGAGATCGTGAAGATGTACGAGATCGTGATGCGAGCGCAAGACGCGGGGATCAAGGCGCTGCGGCCGGGTATCACCGGTCGCGAGGTGCACGAGCTCGTCGAGGACCTCATCTTCGCCGCCGGCTACGACACGTTGCGGGCGGGCCAGAAGCACAACGCCGCGGATCCGGTCACGCGCGGCTTCATTCACGGTACCGGCCACGGCGTCGGGCTCGAGATCCACGAGGCCCCGAACATCGGCCGCGGTGGCATGGCGCCGCTCGCCGCGGGCGACGTCGTCACGGTCGAGCCGGGGATCTACGACCCGGATGTCGGTGGCGTTCGGCTCGAGGATATGTTGGTCATCACCGCCGACGGATCGCGCAATCTGACGCGCGCGCCGCGCCAGCTCGTCATCTGACGCCGCTTCTCTACGGCGTCGGCGCCGCCATCGGCTGGGGCCTCGCCGACTACGCCGGCGCGCTCTCGACCCGCCGGCTCGGTGTGTTCCGGGCGATGCTCGGCATGCAGGCGACCGGCACCGTGCTGTACGCCGCCGCGCTCGTCGCATTGGGCCGCTTTCCGGCCCTCTCGCTCGATCAGCTCCCGCTGGGCCTGGCGCTCTCGGTGCTCGGGCTTGCCGGCCTGATCCTCTTCTACAAGGCCCTCGCTCTCGGGCCGATCGCGATCGTGAGCCCGATCGGCGCGGCGTACGTCCTCGTCACCGTCATTCTCGTCGTCGTGTTCCTCGGCGAGCGCCTCAGCACCGGCCAGACCGTCGCCATCACCGTGACGATGATCGGGATCGTCATGGCCGGTACCGACGGCCGCGGTCTCGCGGCGGCGCTCAGTCGCCCGAAGCCCGGTGTATGGCTCGCGATCCTCGCGATGATCGGATTCGGTGGCTGGGCGGCGCTCATGGCATACGCGACGCGAGAGCACGACGGCCTCGCAATGATCCTCATGCAGCGGGTCCTGAGTGTGCCGATCACCCTCGCGATCCTCCTCGCCCTACGCGTCCCGCTGCGGGCACGGTCTGACGTGCGCATGATCGCGATCGTGCTTGCCACCGGGATCTTCGACACGCTGGCCAACGTCTTGTACGTCCTCGGCGTGCAGGGCGGCCACGCGTCGATCGTCGCGACCGGGAGCGGGGTGTACCCGATCATCCCCGCGCTGCTCGCGATCACGGTGCTTGGCGAACGGCTCGCGCCGAACCAGTACGTCGGCGTGGTCGTGCTGCTCGCGGGACTCGTCGCGCTCGGGGTCGCGGGCTCCTAGCTGCGACCACCGTTGCGGACGAACGCGTCCGCGGCGAGCCGTTGGTTGTCGGTGCCGCTCTGGTCCGCCGCGATGGGCTTGTCCGGCACGATGCCCTTGCCAGGCCCGTTGAGCCCCTCACCGGTCTTCGCGTCCTCCATGCGCGCGATGGTCACGAGCAGGAGGCCGCCGTCGGGGAGCTCGCGCGGCTGGCCGATGCCGACGCAGCCCGCGGTCTGCTCGCCCATGACGGTGCCGACGCCAGTCGCCCGCACGCCGGCGGCGATGATCTCGGCACCCGAGGCGGAGTTCTTGTTGACGAGCACGACCAGGGGCTTCGGATCGTTGATGTACATCCGGTCGTTCGTGCGGAGCGGCGTGCGGTTCCCGTCGCGGCCGACCTGGTAGACGATCGTCGCGTTCTTCATGAAGATGCTCGCGATGTCGACCGCGGCTGAGAGGTCGCCACCCGGGTCATTCCGCAGGTCCAGGACCCGGCCGACGACGCCTGCGTCGTTCTGGCGCTTCACGGCCTGGGCGACCTGGGTCGACACGTCGCCGTTCAGCTGGGACACCGAGATGTAGCCGACGTTCCCCTCGTCGGTCTGGTCGATGACCCGCGGCGGCGTGACCTTGCCGCGCACGATCGCGATCGGCGTGTCCAGGCCCTGGCGGATGAACACGATGCTCACCGTGGTCCCCTCGGGACCCTTGATCTTGTTCGCGACCTCTTCGGACGTCCGGCCGGACATGTCCTCGCCGTTCACCGTCTTGATCTTGTCGCCGTTCCTCACGCCGGCCTTCTCGGCCGGGCTGCCCGGGAAGACCTGCGCGATCTCGACGAGGTCGTTGGGACCGGGCGACGTGATGGAAGCGCCGATGCCTGAATACTCGGCCGGCGCGGCGTTGAAGCCCTTCGCCCTGGTCGGATCGAGGTAGTAGGTGTGGCATTCGTTCATCGAACGGGCCATGCCGTCGGTCGCCTGCTGCTCGACGAGCTTCGGGTCCTCCTTGGGGTTCGCCGCGACGACGTCGTTCAGGGTCGAGGCGAACTTGGCGAAGTCGGACTGCGGGCTCCCGGTGAAGGCCGGTTTCGTGACCGTCTGGGCCGGGTCGTTCATCTTCACCAGGAGCGTCTCCACCGCATCCAGAGCGGCGTTCAGCAGCTGCGTGGAGCTCGGCTTGTCAACGTGGCGCTCGATCAGGATGTTGAACGCCGCCTCCGCGGTCGCGAAGTTCGTCGCCGCGCGGGGGATCGGCAGCTCCTGGACCGCGGCGCAGGACGACACGATGAGCGCGACCACGAGGATGAGGACTGGGCGGAAACGGATCATCGCTGTTCCGAGTGTACGAGCGGGAACGGTGCGCGGACGCGGGCTCTTAGCCGCGTCTTACTTCGCCGGCAGGGGAAGCGCTTCGCGTGTCTAGGCCGGATCCTCGCGCATGAGCTTGCGCAGGCGACCGAGAGCGCGGAACTGCAGCGCCCGGATCGCGCCTTCGTTCTTACCCAGGAGCTTCGCGACCTCGCGGCTCGACCGGTTCTCGACGAAGCGGAGGACGAGGACCTCCTGTTGCTCTGTCGTGAGATGGCGCACGGCACCGCGCAGCGCGTCGACGGCCTCGCCGTGGACCGCGCGCTCGTGCGCGGTGGGGCCATCCTCGGCGAGCCCGAACGCGTTGTCGATCTCGACCGTCGGCCGCTCGCGGCGGCGGCGGTCGGTGACCGCATTGCGGGCGATCGTGTACAGCCAAGCGAGGAACGACTTGCCCTGCCAGCGGTAGCGGTGGATGTTCGCGAATGCGCGCGTGAACACCTCGCTGCAGAGGTCCTCGGCGTCGCTGGGCTCGCGGACGCGGTACAGGAGGTAGCGATACACGCTGTCCACGTGGGTGTCGTAAAGCTCCGCGAACGCGGCCCGGTCGCCGTTCCGCGCGCGATCGATGACGTCCGGAATGGGGCCGAACGTATCCAGCCCGATGGTCGGCACGAGCGCGAGGGTCTCGACGCGTGCGACGGTCAAGCTCACGTGGTGCGTCCCTTTCCCATATCGCGATGACTGCTGGGACGACCATACCCAGCGGTCGGACGCACCCACAACCGCCTAGAGGTACCAAACATGGGTCAGCGAATGGGGTACCTGTACCGCGTTCCGTACGGCCAGTACGCCACGGCTACCTTGCCTGCTAGTCCAATTTCAGCAGTAGGTCTGCTTCGCCCAGCTGATCCAGCCTGCGTAGAGGGCCTCGGGTGTGACCCCGAGCACCTTCGGGAGATTCACCTTCGCATCCACGCCGGACCTGTACACGGTCATGAGATCCCAATATGCGTTCGCACCGCCGCCGATCTTGTACACGTACTCGACCATCGTGTTCGCGAACGAGTAGTACTGGCCCACCAGCTCGGGCGGCGTCTCCGGCGTCTGCAGCACGCCGTCCTCAAGCTGCTTGTATGTCGGCGTCGGCGTGTTGCAGAGGACGTTCTTCTTCGCCCCGAGGCTCCGCGACTGACCGACGAAGTCGGGCCACCCCTCGACCAGCCAGAACGGCAGGCGCGCGGAGATGCCGGGGATGAACTGGTCCTGCAGCCAGTGCAGCCCTTCGTGGCGGACGATGCTCGCGGTCGACTCGGTGACCGTCGCTAGACCCGCCTTGAACGAGAGCGCGTTACTGAAGAGGCGGATGAACGGATCAGTCGGGACGTTCTCCAGGTGGAAGCCCGCGACGCTGCATCCGACGTTCGGTCCCGCCGCGCCGCGCGTGGGGAAGAGCCGCAGGCCGAACGCCTGACCCGTCGAGGTGTGCCCTTCGGCCTGCTTCAGCAGGAACACACGCGCGTCGTTCCCGGCGGCCGCGTACTTGTCGATCACGTCGTTGTCGATGCCGTAGTAGCTGAGCTGCAGGCCGTCGATCGTCTTCGTCTGATCTCCGCCGAGCTCGGTGGCGAGCGGCTCGCTGCGGATCCACTTGCCCGCCTCGCGACGGAAGTACATCCGCGAGTAGCCGTTGGTGTCGTCACCCACGTACGCGCGCGCGTAGGTGTCGAGGTAGGGCTCGACCTTCGCGACCTTCACCTCGAACGGGGTGAACCCTTGACGGGACGCGATGTCGAACGTCTCGGACTGGCACCGGCGGAACGCCGCCCGGGTGAGGTCGATCGTCGCCTGGAACCCCGTGAGGTCCTTCTTGCCGATCGCCGTCTCCCAGGCGTTCATCACGGCGACGAGCTCGGAAGCGGTCTTGTCGGTGATCGTGACGTTCTCGGGACCCGACGGCGTTGGCGTGGTCGAGGAGCTGCACGAGGCGAGTGCGAGGGACAGCGCGATGGCGGCTCGGCGGAGGCCGGTTGTCACTTACCCGCCATCCTATCGAGGAGGACCTTCGACGCCGCGGCGACCGCCGATGCATCGTCCGCGGCCACGTCCGGCTGGATCCCGACGTTGTTGTACTTCGTGCCGGTCACCGCGCCGACGAACTCCTCCTGCACGACCCACAGCTGCGACCCGTCGCTGCCAAGCGGCGTGCTGGTCGTCCCGCCGAGGCAGCCGGCGGATCGCGCGCCGACGATTGTGGCGCGCTTGTTCTCCTTGAGCCCGGCCGCAAGGACCTCGGGCGAGGAGCCGCCGCGGTCGTTCAGGATCACCGCGATCGGCAGCTGGTAGGCGGGCACGAGGCGGAGATCCTTGTTCGCGCTCTGGGTCCCGGCGAACCCGTTCTTCACCTGCACCTTCAGCGTGTTCTCGCCGTTGAGGAACCAGCTCCATATCGTGTCGGCCCCGCTGCCGCCGACGTTCGCGCGCAGGTCGAATAGCCAGGCCTTCGCGCCCGCGGCCACCGCCTTGTCGAGCACCGCTTTGACCGTGTCGGTGATGCGGTATGTGCCGTCGATCTCGAAGGCGTGCCAGGTGACGTAGGCGATCCCGCCGTCGAGCATCTTCGCCTGGAGGCCGGCCTGGTCGGGCTGCTGCTGCAGGAACGTGCCGGCGCTCGGGATCTGCGGCGCCGAACCCTTGACCTGCTCCGGCCGAGACTGTCTCACGCCGCCCCGGCCGTCGAGGTAGTAGGTGTGGCAGTCCGGGTCAGTCTGCATCATGCCGACGACCCCGGCCTCGGCCAGGCGATCGGCCGAGAGCTGCGGGTTCTTGGCCGCGAGCGCGCCGGCCGCGGCCGCGAACTTCTTGAAGTCGCCGAGGTTCGTCTCCGTGTCGCTGGAGAAGTCCGGCGTCGCCACGTCGTCGGACCCGCCGCTGCCCTTCGCCTCTTTCTTCATCGCGTCGAGGGCGCCGGTCAGGAGCTGCTTCGAGGTGGGGTTGTGCACCGAGGCGTCGGACATGAACGAGTACGCGATGTCGAGCTTGGCCTGCTTGAAGTCACCGGTCTTTTGCGGAGCCGCGGACGGGCCACTAGTGGCAGCGGGGGTGCAGCTGATGAGGCCGATGACGAGGACCGCGAGGATGGCGAACGTACGGCGCATCACCTCGAGGATACCGACTCAGCGGGGCGCTGGTTCGACTCCCGTGAGCGACGACGTGTGCTCAGCCTGCCATTCGGACGGCGAGGCGCAGAAGCCCTCGTAGTCGATGTACTCGGTGATCGTCGGATGCTCGCCACAGACCGGGCACGCTGGATCGCGGCGCAGCTTGACCTCGCGGAAGGTCTCGTCGAGGGCGTCGAACAACAGGTACCGCCCGATGAGCGGCTCGCCGATCCCGAGCAGCAGCTTGATCGCTTCGTTCGCCTGGATCGAGCCGACGATCCCCGGCAATACGCCGAGCACGCCGGCCTCGGCGCACGACGGCGCGAGCTCAGGGGGCGGCGGCTCGTGGAACAGGCAGCGGTAGCAGGGCCCTCGCTCGAACCGGTCGGCTGCGCCGACCGGCGGGAATGGCTTGAACACCGTGACCTGTCCTTCGAAGCGGTAGATGCTCCCGTGGACCACGGGGATCCGGTGCTTGACCGACGCGTCGTTCACGAGGTAGCGGGTGGGGAAGTTGTCCGCGCCATCGACGATGACGTCATAGCCGGCGATGATCCGGTCGATGTTGGCGGCGGTGAGACGTTCCTCGTAGCCGACCACCGCCACATCGGGGTTGAGCGCGTTAATCGTCTCCCGCGCCGACTCGACCTTCGAGCGCCCGATGCGCCCGGTGTTGTGGATGATCTGGCGCTGCAGGTTCGTCGCGTCAACGACGTCGGAGTCGACGATGCCGATCGTCCCGACACCCGCGGCCGCGAGGTAGAGCGCCGCCGGTGATCCGAGCCCGCCGGCGCCGATGAGGAGCACCTTGCTCCGCAGCAGCTTCAGCTGGCCGCGCTCACCGATCTCGGGGATGAGCAGGTGCCGTGAGTACCGCTGCGCCTGTTCGGGCGCGAGGGTCTCGGGCTTCGTCCATGGGAGCCCCGAGTCCTTCCAGCGGTTGAAGCCGCCAGACATCGAGATGACGTTCGTATACCCGAGTTTCTGCAGCGCGTCGGCGGCCATGACCGAGCGGACACCGCCTGCGCAGTACAGGACCGTTGGCTTGTCCTTGCTCGGAAGCCGGTCCTCGGCCCACTGCTCGAGGTAGCTCTTCGGCACGAAGGCCGCGCCAGGGAGATGGCCCTCATCCCACTCGTTCTTCTCGCGCACGTCGCCGAGCTGGACGTCTCCCGCCTTCAGGAGCCGTTGGACCTCCTGCGGCGTGGCTTCCTTGACGTGCTTCTTCAGCTCGGAGAAGTAGTCGCGATACGAATTGGGCATTTGTCATCAGGATAACCGACGATGCGAGTCGGAAATTCCTCATCTAGGCTGGAATTCCCGTGGAAACGCTCTATTTCGACGTCCTGCAGTTCCTCTATCACCTCGCCCTCGCCGTCCTCCTGGGCGGAGCGATCGTGCTGGGCGCACCGTCGCGGCGCTACGACCAGCTCGCCGGCGTGGCCCTTGTCGTCGTGGTGCTCACGAGCGTGCTCAAGCTCATCGCGTTCGAGGACGCCGACATCGGGCCGCGGCTCGTCGCGCGCTGGGTCGCGCTCGGTGTCGTCGCGGTCGCCACGCTGTACGCGAGCGCGTGGGCCTCGTCGGTGGCCCGCGCGTTCCGGACGCAGACGCCCGACTTCGACGATCTTCCGCAGCACAGCCCCGCACGCCTGGAGTACGCGAAGCTCGCGCGGTCCGCGACGCGCGCGATGCGCGTCGTCGTCCTCAGCGGTCTCGTCGCCCTGTTTCTCTCCTGATGATCGCCATCGAGAAGGCCATCGCGGCGCATCAGGAGAAGGTCCTGAGAGCGCATCGCGTGCGGAACGCGGGCCAGCTCGTCGAGCTCGTTGACGCGCTCGGCTTCGCGTTCGCGTTCACCCTGCGCACCGGCGACGCGCCGATCCCGGCGTGCTTCGATCACCTCTCGACCAACGACGAGGGCCGCAAATGGGGTTGGATGTGGGGTTGGAAGGACGAGCTGGCCGAGGAGAAGAAGGTCTACTACGGGACGCTGCTCGCTCGGAAGCCCACGTTCGTCTCGATGAAGCTGCTGCCGACGTTCTACGCGACGTTCGGCCGCGCCGGCGAGTCCGACGATCACCTGGACGACGTGCGCGCCGGCCGTCTCTCGGATGTGGCGCGCCGGATCATCGACTTCCTGTCGCAGAACGGCGAGACCCAGACCAAGCGGATGCGCGCCGAGCTCGGCATCACGTCGAAGGAGGGGCGCGCGACGTACGGCAAGGCCATCGATGAGGTCCAGCGGCTCATGTACGTGGCTCGGGTGCGTGCCGTCGGAGAGGGACGCGAGGACTACAACTACACGTACGACCTGTTCGTTCGCCGCTATCCCGAGACCGTGAAGGCGGCCGAGCGGCTGTCGTCCGCGGACGCGACCGCATCGCTCCTCGTGCGCACGCTCGAGCTCGCCGGAGCGTTGACGGAGAAGCAGCTGCTGCGGCTGTTCGATTGGGATGAGACCGTCGCGCAGCGCGCGGTCGCGCGGGCCGAGGCCACCAAGAAGCTCGTCCGCGTGAACGGGTCGCTCGTCCTGCCGGCGCTTTACGATGGCCGTCCCTAATGGACATTCACCAGCTTCGCTCGTGGATCTTCGAGTTGTACGAGCCCCTCGAGGACGAGCGCCAGTACATCGTCTTCGACAGCGCGCGGGGCAACCTGCTCGTCGACGCGCCGCCGTTCAGCGAGCGCGCGCTCCGGTTGATCCGCGGCGCGGGTCCGGCCTCGGTGCTGCTCATTACGAACGCCGCGCGCGGGGGCGACGCGGCGCGATACCGCGATGCGCTGGGCGTGCAGATCGCGGCGCACGAACACGACGCGAGCTCCATTCCCGGCGGCGCGGACCTCGTTCTGGCGACCGAGGAGCTCGTGCGCCCCGATGCCCGCGTCATCCGGGTCGGCGACGACGGTGACGGCGCGACGGTCATGCTCGGACGCAAGGCGGGCGGCGTGCTGTTCTGCGGCGACCTCGACCTCGGCAGCGACGCGGCGCGCGGGCTCACGACGCTGCAGTTCTCCGCGGTCCTGTCGGCCCGGCGGCCGCCGATCTGGAACGCCGGTCGGGACACGCTCCTCCTCCTGCAGCGCGAGCTCCCGCAGCCGACGAAGCGCTTCGGCATCCTCCTGCAGGCGCCATGGGATCGCGCATACAAGGGCCGGCTCGAGGACCAGATGAAGCCGAACCCGCTCATCGTCCCGCCGAACGAGACCGCCGCGCGTGAGGCCGCGATGGGCATCGAGACGCTGGTCGTCGCGCAGCAGGTGCGCGCGCGCACGGAGGCGGCGCCGCGTCCCGTTCGCGGCGGCGCGCCAGCCGCCGAGCCATCGGCGGACGTCGCCGGAGGCCGCGGTGAGAAACGGACGACCGCGCGGCCGCGCAGCTTCGCGGAGGACTGGGCGGCCGAGGGTACGGTCTCGCCGGCCACCACCGTCGCGAATCCGCCGGCCGACCTGGTCGCGGCTCCGGTGCGCTTCCGGCCGGTGCCGCTCGGCGAGGGTTTCAAGCGGCTCGACCCGGAGCTCGTCGGCGGGATGCCGAGCGTCGACTTCTTCTGGGGCGGTATCGACCTTTCACCCGACGGATCCGAGGTCGCGTTCTCCTGGAACCGCACCGGCGCGTACGAGCTGTACTCCGCGCCGATCGTGGGCGACAAGATCATCCAGCTCACCGGGTCGGACACCCGCAGCGTGTCGCCACGCTGGTCACCCGACGGATCGCAGATCGCGTTCACCCGCGACGATGCGGGCACCGAGCGCATGTCCATCTGGCTCGTCGACCGCGACGGAGAGCACGAGCGGAAGCTCACCTCCGACGACGCCGCGATGCATCGCGACATCGCGTGGTCGCCCGACGGCCGGTCGATCGCGTGCGTCGCGAACATCGGCGGCAAGCGCTTCAGCATCCAGCTGATCGACAGCGCCACCGGCGCACGCACCGAGATCACCGACGGCACGTACGAGGACGCGCGGCCACGCTTCTCGCCAGACGGCACCTGGATCCTGTTCGAGTCCTTCCGCACCGGCGCGCGGATCGAGGCCGATCTCTTCGTCATGCCGTCACGCGGCGGAGATGCCGCGCGGCTCGACACCCGCGACGGCATGAGCGGCGACTCGCAGTTCGCCCGGTGGTCGCCCGATGGCCGGACCGTCGCGTTCACGTCCAGTGCGCGCGGCCGCCGCGAGATCGCCCTCGTGGATCTCGAGGGGACGACGGCCACGCGCCTCCGGTACCTCACCGAGAACCCGTTCGACGAGCAGAACCCGGTGTGGCGTCCGGACGCGCGCGGCGTCGTCTACCTGCAGGACAAGGACGCGAGCCGCGCGGTCCACCGGGTCTTCTCCGCGTCGCGGGCGGCAACTCCCGTGGCCGATCTCCCGGGGATGTACGAGTGGCCCTGCGTCGGACCGGATAGCGAGACGATCGCGATGACCTTCACGTCGGCGCGTCGGCCGAGCGACGTGTGGGTGCGCGAAGGCGATCAGGTCACGCTCCGTCAGCTCACCGATTCGCTCGGGGGCACGATCGACCCGAAGGTGCTCGTCGAGCCGGCGCACGTGCGGTACCCGAGCGCCGATGGCCGCGAGGTCCCGGCGCTGCTCTACGTCCCACATACCGAGGCGATGCGCGGCGGCACGCCAGGCGCGGTGATATACGTCCACGGCGGCCCGACCGGCCAGCACTTCCGCTGGTGGGATCCGACGCCGCAGCTCCTCGCGAACCGCGGTCTCGTCGTCCTCGCGCCGAACGTGCGCGGTTCGACGGGCTACGGCCGCGAGTGGCAGGAGCTGAACCGTCGCGACTGGGGCGGCGGCGACCTTGCGGACGTCATGGCCGGCCTCGATTGGCTCGTGACGGAAGGGATCGCCGATCCGAAGCGCATCGGCATCACCGGCGGCAGCTACGGCGGCTACATGACGCTGTACGCGCTCGCGCGCCATCCCGACCGGTTCGCCGCGGGCGTGTCGAGCGTCGGTGTCGTGTCGTGGAAGACGCTGTTCGACACGACGCGCCCCGACCTGCGCGAGTACCTGCTCCGCGAGCTCGGCGACGCGACGAAGGATCCCCAGCTGTACCTCGACCGCTCGCCGATCACGCACGCGCAGCACATCCGTGCGGCGCTGCTGGTCCTGCAGGGCGCCAACGACCCGCGCGTGCCGAAGAGCGAGGCGCTGCAGATCGTCGAGGCGCTCAAGGCGAACGGCGCGCCGCACCAGTACCACGAGTACGCGAACGAGGGCCACGGTTTCTCCCGCGTCGAGAACCGCGTCGACGCGCTGCGGCGGACCGTGGACTGGCTGACGAAGTACTTGACGCCCCTCATGGATCGGTACCTGACCGACTAGGTCGTCAGACTGCGGCGGTCATCGGCTCCAAGGTACCGAGGAGGGCCTTCGCGTTGACCCGTTCCGCGTACGCGCGCACCTCGGCGTGCTCGGCCGCGGCCTCGTCGAGCCGGCGGTGCGCGGCCAGGGCCTGCGCGTGATCGGCCATCGCGACCATGCGCTCGTACTCGAGGTTCAGTGTGGCGAACGCCTGCATCGCGTCGAAGAGCAGCTTCTCCGCCTTCACGTGCTCGCCGCGGTGGAGCGCGCGCAGCCCCTGGGCCTGCGTCAGCAGCGCCCGGCCGCGGGCGTACTTGGTGCGCTCCACGAGGGACCCGATCCGCTCCTCGTTCGCGTCGTCGTCGATGCCCCAACGAGCGGCCGCGAGGGCCATCACCGGGCCCCAGATCGTCCGGTCGACGATCGCGCTCGGGGCGCCGGCGCTCCGAGCGGCCTGGTACGCGCTCTCGCTCTCGCGCCAGCCGTAGATCGCGGCCAAGAGCTCGGCTGTGGCGACGTCCGCTGGGCTCGGCTCGCTCTCGGCGAGCCGATCGCGGAACCGCTGCTCATCCGTCGTGCTCTCGATCGCCGCGGCGGCGGCCATGCCGAACCCAAGGAGGGCCTTCCAGTTGGGGTCGACGTGGGTGAGGTCGAACGCCGGCGACCCGTTGACCGTCGCGACCGCGCCCTCGAAGTCCCCCGCGAGCAGCCGCGCGCCCGACGCGAGGACGAGCGAGTAACCGCCCAAGCGCGGCTTCTCCGTCGACTGCGCGATCTCGCTCGCCAGGCGGGCGTGCTCGATGGCTTCGTCGAGGTTACCGAGGACCACCGCGCTCGCGCTGACCATGTTGTGCGCGTCGATGAGCTCGTCGCTGTCCTGGAGCGATTGCGCGATCGGGATCCGCCGCTGGTTCGCCGCGTAGGCCTCGCGGAACCGTCCGAGCGCGCGATAGGCGTAGCCGATGGCGTCGAGGCAGAGCGAGACCTCACGCAGCAGCCCGAGCTCCTCCGCGATCTCGAGCGCGTCCTCGGCGGTCCGCAGGGCCACCTGCCAATCGCCATCGGTCGCGCGCGCGAGTTTCCGCGGCGCGAACGCGCGTGCCGCGAGCAGCCGGACGCGCTCGGGGGACGGCTCGTCGCCGATGAGCGCGAGCCCGCGAGCGATGAGGCCGTCAAGGTCCGGATGCTTCGCATCCCAGCGGGTCGCGAGCTCGGCCATGTGCGCGTACACCGTCGCGATCTGGGATTGATCGCGCTCGGGCTTCGACTCGAGGAGGATCCGCGCCCGTTCGTAGGCCGCGAGGGCCGCGTCGCCTTCGCCGTGATAGCGGCGGACGCGGCCGATGAGATAGAGCGCGTCGACTGCGTGGTCGATCTCGCCCAGCTTCTCGTACAGCTCGACCGCCTGCTCCGCGAAGCGGAGCGCCTCGACGTGGGCGTGGATGTTCATGGCCCGCTGCGCGGCCTTCCACGAATACGCGGCCGCCTTGTCCGGCACTTCGCCGAGCAGGTAGTGGTGCGCGAGCGCGGGATAGAAGTCACGGATCTCGTTCGCCAGGACGTTCTCGATCGACAGCGCGACGCGGCGATGCAGCTCCGTGCGCCGGCGCACGAGCAGCGTGTTGTACGCGACCTCCTGCGTGACCGCGTGCTTGAACCGGAAGCGGCCCTCCCGGCGCTCGCCCGGCGCGCCCTCGACCACGAGGTCTGCTGCGATGAGGATGTCGACGGCGCTGGCGAGGCGTTCGCCGCCGGCCGCGCGGAGGACGCGGTCGCCGAAGCGCTGGCCGATGACCGACGCGAGCTGGATGCACTCCTTGGCGAGCGGCGGGAGCCGGTCGATGCGTGCGGCGACGACGGCGTGGAGCGTCGCAGGCACGTCCAGCGCGGCGGCGCGCTCGCGGAGCACCCAATCGCCCTTGTCGTCGCGCGCGATCGCCCCGGAATCGACCAGCGCCCGGATCGATTCTTCGATGAAGAACGGGTTGCCGCCGGCCCGGGCGACGATGCGATCGCGCAGCTCCGCGGGCGCCCATTCGAGCGTCGATTCGACGATGCGCGCCGCCTCTTCATCGGTGAGGGGCTCCAGGACCATCTGCGTGAAGTTCGTTCGCGACGGCCTCGGCTGGCCGCCCGCGCCGATGCGCTGTGCGAGCAGGATGAGGAGGGGGACGTGCGCTCCGCGTGAGGCGAGGAACCACAGGAGATCCAGCGAGGCCGAGTCCGCGTAGTGAACGTCCTCGAGCACGTACAACAGGGGCCGGGTGCGGGCGAGCGCTCCGAGCAGGTCGAAGATGATGAGGTACATCCCGCGCTTCCACTCGTCGGACTCGCTCGTCGCCTCGTCCACGCCCGGCAGGTGCAGGAACTGCGCGAGGACCGGGCTGGTCACCGTGGGGTTCGCGAAGCCAAGCTCCGAGAGCTGCGCGGTCAGCCGGTCGCGCGCGTCGGCCGCGGTCGGATCGATCCTGAGCTCGACCAGGAGCGGCTCGATGAACCCGGCGTAGCTGCGCTGGTTCACCCGGGAGAACGTCCATCGCAGGACGCGCGGCGCGTCATTGCCCGCGGCGCCGTCGTCCGCGGTCACGAGGCCGATGAACTCCGAGACGAGCCGGCTCTTGCCGATCCCGGGCTCGCCCGCGATGAGGACGACCTCGGTGCGTCCGATGCGCGCCGACTGGTACGCGAGGTCGAGGCGGGAGAGCTCCATCCACCGGCCGACGAGCGGCGCGTTCAGCTCGATCGCGACGCGGATGTCGGACCGCTCGCCGGTGAGGGCGTATGCCAGGACCGGCTTCTCCTTGCCCTTCAGCTCGATCGGACCGACCTCGCGGAAGGTGAACTCGCGGTTCGTGAGCCGGAAGGTGGCCTGGGTGACATAGGTCTCGCCAGGTGGCGCCGCCTCCTGCAGCCGCGCCGCGGTGTTCACGGTGTCGCCCATGACCCCGTATTCAGCCACCGAGCGGACGTTGCCGGCCACGACCATGCCGGTGTGGACGCCGATGCGAAGACCGAGCTCGATGCCCCGCTCGTTCTTCGCG
>DASYVN010000236.1:0-2240 GCA_035937095.1 Candidatus Limnocylindria bacterium | reverse complement strand
CGATTCGACGTACTTGCGGACGCGAAGCAGGTGCTGCCCGGTCGTCATGTCCTTGAGCGTCACGGCCATGAGGATGTGGCTCACGCCCTGGAGGCCGGTGCGGCGCATCTCGACGTTGGCGTTCTGCTCCGCGACGAGCGCACGCTCGAGCTCGCGGCGGCGCTCGCGCTCGAGACGCAGGAGCGTCGCGAGGTCCTCGGCGTAGCGCGTCGCCTGGCGCTCGAGGAGCGCGAGCTCGCCGAGCTTCGCGTCGAAGTCCTTCGCGAAGCGCTGCTCGCGCGCGTACACCGCGGCGAAGTCCTGGGCCATCCGAAGGGCCTGCGAGTTGGCCTGCTCGGAGACGCGGATCGCCTGCTGGAGGAGCCGGCGGAAGATCTCCGGGGCCTTCGACTCGGTCTCACCCGACAGGGTCGCGCTGAGCTCGACGAGCTCGACGTTCCGTCCGAGCCCGGTGTGCAGCGCGGTCGGCCGTTCGGCCTCCACGGTGTTGCTTACGAGGCCGGGGCGAGGATCGTGCGGATGGTGTCGATGAGCTCGAGCGGACCGAACGGCTTCGTCAGGTACTGCGCCGCGCCGGCGGCGAACCCGACCGCGCGGTCGCTCTCGCTGTCGTGCGCTGTCAGCATGACGATCGGGATGCTCTTCGTGTCCTCTGCGCTCTTGAGCTCGCGGCAGACGTCGAATCCGTTCGGACCGGCGCCCATATCGACATCGAGGAGCACGAGGTCGGGATGCTCGGAGCGGGCCAGCTCGAGCGCCTTCGCGCCGTTCTCGGCCTCGAGGATCGTCCAGCCTTGCGTCGACAGGGTGATCCGGACCATCTGGCGGATCGGCACGAGGTCGTCAGCGATGAGCAGCTTCGCCATGTCATACGCACCTTTCGTTCGATGTCCCAGCGGCTGTGCTGGCGGGGACCCGGGCAATACGGCCATGCCGGGAACGATGACCGAACTCTAGAGGGCTCCCCACCCCCCGGCGGGGGACGTTCACACGACTTCCTTCGGACGGGTGGGCTTTTCGCGGGTCCAGGCGTCCAGGGTGATGACACCCAGCCGGGCGGCCTCGGCCACGGCCTCCAGGCGGGAGTGGGCGCCGAGCTTGCGGAGGATGGCCTGGACGTGCGCCCGAAGAGTGGCGCTCGAGATCCCAAGCTGCTCCGACGCCTGGTTGGTGGAGGCGCCCTCCGCGAGGAGCTGGAGCACCTCGAGCTCGCGGGCGGTGAGCGGCTCGAGTGGCCGCGGCCGGGACTCGCGTTCCAGGAGCAGCCGCTGGAGCTCGCTCGGGGCGAACAGGATCTCGCCGAGGGCCGCGGCCCGCACGCCGGCGACGACCTGATCGAACGGCCGGTCCTTCGTGAGGTGCCCGACCGCGCCGGAGCGCGCGACGTCCGAGAGGGTCGCGGCCGAGGGGTCGCCGGTGAGGATGAGCACCGATGTCTCGGGCAGCGTCGCGCGCACGGTCCGCGCGATGTCCGCGCCGGTGCCGTCGGGCAGGTGGTAATCCGCCAACACGACGTCAGGACGTAGCTCGGTCATCCGCCGGACCGCCGTCTGGACGTCGTGCACCACGTCGATCACCTCGATCCCATTCGCGTTGCGAAGCGCGACCCGCAAGAGCTCGGCAAAGAGCCGCTCATCGTCGGCGATGAGCACCCTGATGATCGGCCCGGTCGTGGGCACTGCGGTCTCAGTGGTCATGATGCTGTTGCCTCCCCTCGATCACTTGCCCGAACGCCGTTGGTGAGCGCGGCGACGACCGCCGCGTCCAGTTCGCCGCGCTGGACGGACTGCTGAAGCACCTGGACCGCCGCCTCGGCCGACAACGCGGCCCGGTCCGGGCGCGCGACGCAAAGCCCCTCGTAGTGGTCGGCGACCGCGACGATGCGGACGTCAAGCGGGATCTGCGGCGCCTTGAGGCCGTCGGGGTAGCCGCTGCCGTCCAGGTGCTCGTGATGCGAGCGCACCATCGGCAGCAGCCGGGCGAGCGGACGGAACGGCCGGAGCAGTTCCTCCCCGAGCACCGGGTGCCGCTCGATCTGGGCGCGCTGCTCGGCGGTCAGCTCGGTTGCGCTCTGCAGCAGACCAAGCGGCAGCTTCGTGTTGCCGATGTCCCGAAGCAGCGCGCCGACCCGGATCGTCTGACTGTGGGCCGCGTCCAGCCCAAGGGCCTTGGCGACGGCGACCGCCCGGACCGCCACACGCTCGCTGTGGCCAGCGGTCGCCCGATCGTGGGACTCAAAT
>DASYVN010000235.1:0-3270 GCA_035937095.1 Candidatus Limnocylindria bacterium | reverse complement strand
CGAGCGTGGCCGCGAGAAATCCGAGCGTGCCGATCGCGGAGACCACGTTGAGCGGCTCGAGCGGGAACGGCGTGCCGAGTGGGGTGTCCATCCGGAGCTCGGTCATGACGAGCGGCGTGCGGTACGCATCGGCGACGCCCTGCAGGACGCTGGACACGATGGAGATCCAGGCGACGATCCACCACCGCGGGCTGATCGGCCGGCCGTCCGGGAACACGAGCAGCGCGATGGCGAGCGCGCTCACCGGGAGTGCCCAGGTCCACGTGGAGAGCCACAGGACCCAGCCGGCCGCCGGCAGGGCGCCGGGCACCGTGACGGTTCCGAACAGGCCGTAGTTCTGGCTCGCGAACAGGATCTCGGCGGAAAGCCCGAGCAGCAGGAACATCCACCCGACGAGGTGGCGCGGGTGCCGGCGGCCGATGAGCTCGGCCACGGCGACGAACGTGAGCGCCGCGATCGGGAGCCCGATGTCGAGGGCCTTCGTGCCGAAGCTTTGGCCGACGGGGGTCGGCGTATCGCGGTTGAGCCAGCTGAGCGCCGTCGCGACGAGCGCGAGGACGACGGTCAGCGCGACGATGGCGACCCGCAGCGCTTTCATGGCGCCGGCTTCCGCAGCCACAGGCTGACGTGCGCTGGGCGGACCGTCGCTGCGACCGCGTCGGCGAGCTCCGCACCGACGGCGTCCAGGTCGACCTCGCTCGCGAGGCGCGAGGTGAACGCATCGAGAATCCGCACGGCGTCGTACCGCGAGCGATAGAAGCGCCGGTCGACCGCGCCTTGCACGCGGCGCCGCAGCGGCTGGAAGAGCGCGAGGCTCACGAGCGTGGACGCGGCAACCGCGAGCTCGTTGCCACGGGTGAACGGGCTGAGGATCGCCTCGACCAGGAGAATGACGGCGAAGAACGTGACCGCGAGCCCGACGGTCGTCGCGCCGTAGATGACCGTGCGCCGGATGAGGACGTCGATGTCGTACAGCCGGTAGCGAAGGATCGCGACGCCCGCCGCGACGGCGGTCATCCCCGCGAAAAACGCCCCGAGGCCCCAGAAGAACCCGCCACTGTTGGGGTCGACGGCCCCGACGATGAGCGACGCCACGAACGCGAGCACGGTGAGGGCAACGAAGTACACGAACCACTCGATCTGGCGGCGCTCGATCGGCGAGGCGTAACGGAGCCGGATGAACGGCGCGGTGAGCGCGAGCGGCGTCGCGAAGCCGAACAGCTCGTGCCCGGGACCCGCATACACGCGGCCGACGGTCGCCGCG
Source organism: Candidatus Limnocylindria bacterium (assembly GCA_035937095.1). Classification (GTDB taxonomy): domain Bacteria; phylum Chloroflexota; class Limnocylindria; order P2-11E; family P2-11E; genus UBA4735. Next base: position 2,006 of record DASYVN010000235.1, on the reverse strand, counting down.
ATGACCATGAACGCGGCGAGCGGCCGCCACCGGGGCGACGGGAGCCGGCCGGTCGGGTAGAGCAGGAAAATGAACCCGAGGACGGTCACGACGAGATCGAGGGGGTCCTCGATATGGGTGCTCTGCACGACGGCGCGCTCAGTGGCCGAGCCGTGGACCTGCACGTCGAGCGCGTAGCCGCCGAGGGCGAGCGATGCGGCGAACCCAAGCGCGACGGCTGCGAACAGCCAGCCGATCGGGTTGCGCGGGCGCTTCGCGGCGACCAACGCTCCGACGGTGCTGTACGCGAACATGATCGGCACATAGAACGGCAGCTGTTCGAGCAACGGCGGCTGGCCCTCGGCGAGCGGGATCCCGGCCGTGCGGAGCGCGAGAAGCAGGATGATCGCGTCGAGCGCGAGCGTCATCGCGTACAGCGCGGAGGCCGCGATGCCGGCGAACGTCATCGGCGGAGCCACACGCTCGCGTGCGCCGGCTGCACGGTGTCGCGGACCGCGTCGACCAGGTCGGCCCGGACCGCGTCAAGGTCCACTTCGTCACGCAGCCGGACGCTGAAGGCATCGAGCGTGCGCGCGGCGTCGTACCGCGAGCGGTAGAAGCGGCGGTCGACGGCGTTCTGCACGCGCGCCCGCAGAGGCTGGAACAGCGCGAAGCAGGCCAGCGTCGAGGCGGCGACGGCGAGCTCCGACCCGCTGGTGAGCGGCCGGAGGATTGCCTGCAGGATGACGATCCCGGCGAAGAACGCGACCGCGATCGCCGCGGTCGTTGCGCCGTACACGAGGGCGCGATTGATGAGGATGTCGATGTCGAACAGGCGGTGACGCAGGACGGCGATGCCCATGCAGATCGGCAGCAGCAACCCGACCAGCGCGTAGAGCGCCGAGATCACCGTTCCGTTTACTTCATCGCGCTGCGACACGCCGGACGCCAAGGTGGCGATCGTCGTGATGAGCGCGACGATGAGCGCGACGACGGGCAGGGCCAGCCACTTGATCTGCTCTCGCTCGGCTCCGCCGGCCGCGCGGAAGCGCGTCGCGAGCTGCGCGAACGCGACGAAGGTGCCGACGACGAGCGGCATGCCGCCGGTTCCGCCGTCATCGATGCTCTGCGGCACCCACGCGAGCCCGAGCGGGTTCGGCAGGCCGAGGAAATCCATGAGGCCCGGAACGAACGCCCGCGCCGCGAAGCCCACCGCTACGAGCGGCGGCAAGGCGAGCCCGAACCGCCAGCGCGGGGACGCAAGCCGTCCGGTCGGGAACAGCAGGAACGCGAGCAGGACCAGCGCCGCCGTGGAGCGGTCGGCCCAGTTGCGGAACCATGCGGCCCACTCACCGCCGGGGAGCGAGCCCGGCGAGACGACCGCATCGTGAATGGCGTAGCCACCAGCGGCGAGGTAGATCGCGGTGATGAGTGCCAGCCAGCTGAAGATCCAGCCGATCGGATTGCCGGGTCGGCGGAGCGCGACGACGAGGCCGACAACGGCCGTGGCGAGCAGCGATACGAGCTCGAAGACGTCGCCCGGCGCCGCGGAGCGGTCGGTCCCGTTCACGCCGCCGAGCGTCCCGCCACCCAACGCGACCCCGGCGACGGCCAGCGCGAGCGTCGCGATCGCGAGACCGATGGCAGTGGCGCGGGCGCGGTCCATGGTCACTCTGAGCGCAGCCAGACGCTCACGTGTGCCGGCTGCACGGTGTCGCGCACCGCGTCGACGAGGTCGGCCCGCACCGCGTCGAGGTCGACCTCGTCGCGCAGCCGGACGCTGAACGCATCGAGCGTCCGCGCCGCGTCGTAGCGCGAGCGGTAGAAGCGGCGGTCGACGAAGTGTTGGATCCGGGACCGCACCGGCGAGAACGCCCCGACGACGGCGAGCGTGGAAAGCGCGACCGCGAGCTCCGACCCGGCTGTGACCGGGCGCAACACCGCCTGGAAGCTGATGATGGCCACGACGTACGTCGCCGCGAGCACCGCCGACAGCGCGCCGTACACCAGCGTCCGGTTGATGAGGA
>DASYVN010000234.1:0-28237 GCA_035937095.1 Candidatus Limnocylindria bacterium | reverse complement strand
GGCGGGCTTGTCGGCGGGCTTGTCGGCGGGCTTGTCGGCCGGCTTCTCGGCCGGCTTCTCGGCCGGCTTCTCGGCCGGCTTCTCGGCGGGCTTGTCGGCACTCTTGTCGGCACTCTTGTCGGCGGGCTTCTCCTGATAGCTGTTGGTCTTCTTGAACTCCTCGATCATCGTCCGCGCCTTGGCCTCGATCTCCTTGTCGAACGTCTTGTCCTTGGAGATCGTGTCCGCGAGCTCGCGGTATTGAGTTTCCATGAAGCGGAAGAGGTCGCGCTCGAAATCCTTCACCTTCGGGGTCGGGATGTCGTCGAGGTAGCCGTTCGTGACCGCGTAGATGATCACGACCTCTCTCACCAGCGAGAGCGGCTGGTACTGCGGCTGTTTCATGACCTCGATCGTCTTCTCGCCGCGACGGAGCTGCTGTTGCGTCGCCTTGTCGAGGTCGGAGCCGAACTGCGCGAACGCCGCGAGCTCTCGGTACTGCGCGATGTCCGCCCGGAGACCGCGCACGACGGCCTTCATCGCCTTCGTCTGGGCATCGCCGCCGACCCGCGAGACCGACAGACCGGTGTTCATCGGTGGGCGGATGCCCTGGTTGAACAGGTCGGTCTCGAGGTAGATCTGGCCGTCGGTGATCGAGATGACGTTCGTCGGGATGTACGCGGCGATGTCGTTCGCCTGCGTCTCGATGATCGGGAGCGCCGTGAGCGACCCGCCGCCGTTCTCCTTGTTCAGACGCGCCGCGCGCTCGAGCAGGCGGGAGTGCAGGTAGAAGACGTCACCCGGGTACGCCTCACGGCCCGGCGGGCGCCGGGTGAGGAGCGACACCTGGCGGTACGCCCAGGCGTGCTTCGAGAGGTCGTCGTAGACGACGAGCGCGTCCTTGCCGGCGTCGCGGAAGAACTCGCCCATCGCGCAGCCGGCGAACGGCGCCAGGTACTGCAGCGTCGCGGGGTCGGACGCGCCGGCGATCACGACGATGGTGTGCTCCATCGCGCCGTGCTCCTCGAGCGTCGCGACGATCTTCGCCACCGAGGATTCCTTCTGCCCAATCGCGACGTAGATGCAGATGAGGTCCTGGCCCTTCTGATTGATGATCGTGTCGATCGCGACCGCGGTCTTGCCGGTCTGGCGGTCGCCGATGATCAGCTCGCGCTGGCCGCGGCCGATCGGCGTGATCGAGTCAATGACCTTGATGCCGGTCTGCACGGGGGTGTCGACGTTCTGCCGCGTGATGACCCCTGGCGCCACGACGTCGACCGCCCGGAACTCCTTCGAGACGATCTCGCCCTTGCCATCAAGCGCGCGACCGAGCGGATCGACGACGCGGCCGACGAGCTGCAGGCCGACGCCGGTCTGCACGATCCGGCCGGTGGTGCGCACGACGCCGCCTTCCTCGATCCCGGTGTAGTCGCCGAGGATGATCGCGCTCACGGTGTCCTCTTCGAGGTTGAAGGCGAGCCCGAAGACGTCCTTGCCGAAGTCGAGGAGCTCGGCGGCCATGCAACCGGCGAGCCCGTGGATCCGCGCGATGCCGTCACCGATCTCGACGACGGTGCCGACGTCAGCGGACTCGGCTTGCCCCTCGAACTCCTTGATCTGGGCCTTGATGATGTCGGTGATCTCCGAAGCGGTCGTTGCCATGGTTCTCTCTCCCTAGTTGCCCGCGAGCTGGGTCCGGAGCGCGTTGAGCTGCGCTCGGACGGAGGTGTCCACCAAGTGATCACCGAGCTGGATCTGCGCGCCGCCGATGAGTGACTGGTCCACGGCGAAGGTCGCCTTGAGCTTGTGGCCGGAGCTCTTCTCGAGCCGCTCAACGAACGCGCGCTGCTGGGTCGCGTCGAGCGCGACCGCGGTCGTGATCTTCGCCTTCACGATGCCCGCGCGCAGGTCGACCAGATCGGCATAGGCCCGCGCGATGTCGGGGAGCAGCCCGATGCGGTCACGCTGCTCGAGCAGCAGCAGAAGGGAGCGGATCGCCTTCGGCTGGCCCGTCGTGACGGCTTCGATCGCGGCGAGGCGCTGCTTCACCGGCACACTCGGATCCCGCAGCGCGCGGATGGCCTGCGGCGAGATGCCCGCGGCGAGACTGTCGAGGGACGCCCGAAATGCGGCGACGGCGTTCTCCGCATTCGCAAGGTCGAGGAGCGCCTCGGCGTAGCGCCGTGCGGCGGAACCGGACAGGGCCATCAGTTCTGCTTCCCGAGCTCGCGGCCGGCCTCATCGAGCGATCGCTCGATGAGCACCTTGTGCGTGCTCGCGTCGACCTCTTTGCCGAGGATCCGGCTGGCCGCGAGGACCGCCATTGACGCCACCTCGCCGCGCAGCTTGGAGAGCGCCTGCTGGTGCAACTGCTCCGCGTCCGCTTTCGCGCGCTCGCGGAGCCGGTCGCCCTCGGCCTTCGCCTCGGCGCGGATCTCCGCGGCCGCGGCTTCCGCTGCTTTCGTCGTGCGCTCTGCGATCGCGGCAGCCTCGCGGCGCGCCTCGCTCAGGAGCCGCTCGACCTCGACCTGCAGCTGGGCGCGCTCTTCCTTCGCCGCGTCGGCGGCCGCGAGGCCCTCGCGGATCCGATCGGCGCGCGCCTGCAGGGTCTTCTGGATCGGGCCCCACAGGAAGCGCTGGAGCAAAAAGAAGAGGATGAGGAACTGGACGATCGCGACCAGCACCCAGTAGGGCTGGACGGTCAGCCCGGTGGTCTCCGCCGCGAGGAAGCCGAGCTGCATCTACGGGGTCCCGATCTTCGTCCAGAGCAGGATGCCAAGCACGAACGACAGAATCCCGAGGCCTTCGGCGAGCGCCGCGCCAAGAATCATGTTCGTCCGGATCGCGCCCGCCGCGTCGGGGTTACGCCCGATCGCCTCGGACGACTTCGCGGTGAGGATGCCGATGCCGAGACCGGGACCGATGACGCCGAGACCGACGGCGAGGCCGGCGGCGAGACCTTGAAAGTCCACGTGTATCTCCTTTGGCTATTTAGGCGGCGACGGGTTCTGGGTGCTGTTCTTCGTTGGCGACACGATCGGTGTCGCTGTGACTCCCCTCCTCGTGCGATTCGTCGTGCGACTCGATCGCGAGCACGAAGTACATGAGGACGAGCAGCGCGAACACGAGCCCCTGGACGAGCCCGATGAACACTTCGAGGCCGACGAACGGAAGCGCGAGTCCCGGCACGATCAGGAGCGCGCTCATCACGAGCAGCATGATCTCGCCGCCGAACACGTTGCCCCACAGACGAAGGGTCAGCGTGAGCATGCGGAAGAGCTCACTGAACAGCTCGATGAGCCCGACCATCACGAAGATCGCGCCGATGAACGGTCCGTCCCTGAAGCCGCTGAAGTTGAACCATCGCTTCACGTACGCGAAGCCGAGATGGCGGAACCCCTCGGTCTGATAGGCGAGCCACGAGACCAAGGCCATCGCGAAGGTGATGTGGTAGTCAGCGGTCGGCGAGTGCAGCCACGTGACCTGACCGACGAGCGGAACGACCGACAGCCAGTTCGACGTGACGATGAACAGGAACAGCGTGCCGAAGAGCGGGAGGTACTTGATCGCCTGCGGTCCCCCGATGCTCATGACGAAGTCCCCAAGCCCCTGCACGAGCATCTCCGCGACGTTCTGCAGGCCGGACGGCTGCTCGCGCAGGTTGCGCGTGGCGAGGACCGCGAACGTCGACAGCAGGATCATCACGAGGAGCATCGTGAAATGCGCGTTCGTGTACGAGATCGGGCCGATCGTGAAGATCGGCTCGCCGGTGAGCGCGAAGGTGCTCGGGATGTCCGGGAACTTGAAGCCGTTCGGGAACAGGAAGCCCACTAGTGCCCCTGCTCTTCCTCGCGGCGGCGCTCTTCCTCGTCCTGTTCAGCCTGCCACTTGCGGCCGGCCTCACGCGCGCGATCGCTCGACGGCGTCACCGGATTCTCCTCCGCGTATCGCTTGATCAGCAGTGCCACGCCTCCCCCCGCAGCCGCCATCCCCACGAAGATCAGCGCCAGCAGGCCCCACGGAGAGGTACCCAGCGCGGCATCGAGCTTCAGACCGAGCCAGGCACCTAACGCGATGGGGACCGCGATTGTCAGTCCGACCTGGCCCAGGATCGCCGCGTTCAACGCGCTCCACCCGGGGTGCGGAGTGCGGCCAAGGCGAGGTCAGTCTATGGGGAAAAGCCGCCCCGCGCGAGTCGCCAAGCGGGCCCCAGAGCAGCTACAGCCAGCCCTTCCTCCGGAAGTACATGACCAACCCCAGTGCGCTGACGACCATGAAGGCGATCGACCCCCAGAAGAGCGCCACGGACTCATAGGGGATGATCGTGACGAAGTTCTGGCCGAAGAAACCCGTCACGACCGTCAAGACGAAGAGGATCGTCGCGATCGCGGTGAGGACCTTCATCACCTCGTTCAGCCGGTTCGACACAGCGGCGAGGTTCGCGTCCACGACGTTGCTCACCAGATCGCGGAGCGTGTCGATCTCGTCAGTCACGCGTACGACGTGGTCGTACACGTCCTGGAAGTAGCGCCGCTCCTCGGGTCCATAGCACTCGACGTCACCACGGCTGAGCACCTGGAGCACCTCCCGCTCGGGCGCGATGAGCTTGCGCACGCGGAGCAGGTCGCGCTTCAAGAGGAAGAGCTCGGCGAGGGAGGTGCGCAGCGCCCTGCCGTCGGTGTCCTGGAGGATCAGCCCCTCGAGCACGTCCGCGCGCTCGCCGTAGTCGTCGACGATCGGGAAATAGCCATCGACGGTCGTGTCGAGGAGCGCATGCAGGAGCATGCCTGCCGTCGCGAGCCGGCCCTCACGCCAGCGCTTCTCGACGTCGTCGCGGGCGGGCCAGTCCCCGGCGCGTACGGTGACGATCACGTCCTGGAACGCGAAGATCGAGAAGACCTCGGTGCGCAGGGCGCCGGGGCTCCGTGACTCGAGCGCGCTGAACGTGATGAAGTAGTAGCCGTCATACGTGTCGGCCTTCGGGCGCTCGTGCCGGTCGCGGGCGTCCTCGACGGCGAGCGGGTGGAGGCCGAGCTCCTCGGCGATGAGGGCCATCTCTGCGTCGTCGGGGTGCACGACGTCCAGCCACGCCGGTGTGCCGCGCAGCTCGGAGAGCTCCGCCGGCGGTCGCTCGCGCACGCCGTCGGCCTGCTTGACGAGGAGCCGCGCGGTCACCTTTCGCGCACCGTCCAGAACGACAGCCACGGCGGCACGATCGCGTTGAAGTGATCCCAGCTACCGGGCGTCGCCTGCGGATCGGGATCCGTGTGAAGGCCCTCGTCGAGATGCGTGATCCGGAATCCGTGCTCCACGAGACCGTTGATCACCGTCTCGAGGGTCTGGCGGTACTCACGCGGCGGCTCGATCGCGCGTCCGCCGGCGACCCAAGCCGGATCCGCGGTCTCGAGCCGCGCGCCTTGCACGTACGGCAGCTTCACGACGTACCCCGTGCCGTCGAAGTCCCGTTCCCCGATCCCCACGAAATACGGATTCGCGACGTCGACGCAATACGTGCCGCCAGGTCGGATGACCCGCGCGACCTGGCCGAACACGGCGCGGCTGTCTGGAACGAAATTCAGCGAATACGGTTGCCAGACCACGTCGAACGCCGCCGCGTCGAACTGGGAGAGGTCGCGCATATCGCCCTCGATGGTCCGCATCTCGACCCCGTGGCGCGCCGCCGCCTCGCGGTCCTGCCCGAGCTGGGCGTCGGACAGGTCGAGGACGGTCACGCGCGCGCCAAGGAGCGCGAACGCGATCGATTGCTGACCGCCACCACCCGCGAGCAGCAAAACGTCCTTCCGGTCGACGGGGCCAAGCCGCCCCTCAGGATCGAGCCTCCGCCGGGCGGTCTCCGCGTCGAGATCGAGCGCCGGACGGGTGAAAACGGCGTTCGCTTCGACGAGCCGCCGCCAGCGGCCCTGGTTGTACTTCGCGACATCGTCCACGCGGGGATCGTAGTTACGTGGAGAACCGCCGCACGAGCTCGAGGAGGTCCTCGGCGCGGAACGGCTTGGCGAGGTACGCCTCGGCGTTGCATCGATCCGCCTCGCGCTTCGGGTTGGGCGCCGCGGTGAGGATGATGAGCGGCACGTGCCGCAGCCGGGTGCGCAGCTCGCGCGCGAACGTCGGTCCGTCGATCCCGGGCATCTGCACATCGAGAACGATCATCGCCGGCGGATCCGCGTCGAGCGCGATCAGCGCCTCGGCCCCGTTGTGGGCCTCACGGACCGCGAAGCCACCCTCGGCGAGCACGGCGCGCTCGACGGCGAGGGTGTCGTTGTCGTCGTCGACGATGAGGATCGGGCGGGCGCGGCGTTCGATGACGACCATGCGACCAGTCATGCAAGCGGCGTTCCGCGCCGATACTGGCAACGTGCCACGGCCCAAAGGACTTCGCGCCGCCGACGAGGTCATCCCCAAGCTCGGGATCCCCGCCGGCCTGCCCGCGGTCCGGATCGGCGACGTCGCAACGTACGACCGGCCGATCGAGCACCTCGCGGGGCAGCTCGATCGCGCCGAGCTCGAGCTCCCGCTGCGCTATCGGGCGGCGCGGTTCGGCTTCTGCCTGTGCTTCACGCTGGAGCCGATCGGCGCGAACGCGCTCGCGGCCGAGCTCACTCGCATCAGCAACTCCGAGGGCGCGATCTGGGTGGTGGTGTGGAAGAAGCCGTTCCTGCGAGCGGGCCACCTGTCGTGGAACGACGTCCAGGCCGCGATGTTGTCGACGGGCTGGGTCGACAACAAGATCCTCAGCTTCGGCGACGAGATCTATGGCACGCGGTACGTCATGCGACTCGCGCTGCGGAACTAGGCCGGGACTAGGCTCGGTCAGTGCGCGCGAGTCGGGATCGTTCCCGCCATCCGTAGCTGAGATGAAGATGGGCTACTGGAGCTGGGTGGTCGTGCTGCTGATCGTCGTGGCGATCTGGTATTTGGCGCCATATGCCTATCGCGCGTACAGCGGGCAGTACTAGATCGCGAGCTGCTCCGTCAGGAAGTCGACGATCCGAGTGTGCGCCTGGTCTGAGTTCGCGCGCTTCGTGAAGCCGTGACCCTCGTCCTCGAAGACCATGTACTCGACCGGGACGCCCCGGGCGCGTAGCCGCTCGACGACCTGATCGGACTCCTCTTTCGGCACGCGCGGGTCGTTCGAGCCCTGCATGACGAGCATCGGGCAGCGCACCTTGTCCATGTGCGTGATCGGCGAGCGCTCGACGAGCTTCGCCCGGTCGGTCTCGAGGTCACCGATCCACAGCTTGAGGAAGCGCCGCCAGTTCGGCTGGGCGTGCTCGATCATCGTCACGAGGTCCGCGACGCCGAAGACATCGACCGCGCACTTCCACCGATCCGGCATCGTCGTCACGCAGAGCAGCGTCGCGAATCCGCCGTACGAGCCGCCGTACACCGCGAGCCGCGTCGGATCGATCCCCGGATCGGCGGCCATCCAGTCGGCGACCGCGCGGAAGTCGCGCGCGTCGATGCCGCCCCAGTCGCGGTGAATGGCCTTCTGCCACGTCAATCCATAGCCGGTCGAGCCATGGATGTTCGGCACGACCAGCGTGAAGCCGCGGTCGACGAGCGCCAAGAGATACGCGTGCGCGCTGGTGAAGCTCGGCCGTGACTGGCCCTCCGGTCCACCATGCGGGTAGAGGACCGCGGGCGTGCGGCCAGTCGCGCCCTTCGGCCGGTACACGAAGCAGGGGATGTCGCCGTCGGCGGCCTTGATCCGGACGAGCTCCGGCGCAACGAGCTCGCTCGACGGCATCGCCCGCATCGTCTCGAAGACCGTGCGCGCCCGTCCCGTCGCGAGCTCGAGGACCCAGAGCTGCGGTGTCTCGGTCGCGGACGTGCGGACGAACGCAGCGAGCGCTCCGTCGGCCGAGATGATGAGGTCCTCACACACGCCCGCGAGCTCGTGCGTGCCGCCGCGCTTGCGGTCGCGCTGCCACCGAAGGGACGAGTAGCCGTCGGCGTTCACCGACCAGATCTGCGCCCGGCCATCGGCTGACGACGCGGCGAGCTCGACGTCCCACTCCGGCGCGTCGATGACCTCGCGCGCGCCGGTCGTCGCGTCGTATGCGGCGAGGTAGAGGTGCTCGCGCTCGTGATCGGTGATCCCGAGCGGCCGGCCATCGGCGAGCCATCCAGCCGGAACGTTCGAGACGTCGCCGTCGTGCGCGGTGAGCTGGCGCATCGCGCCGGTGCCCGCGTCGACGACGAACAGATCTTGGTCGGTATTCGCCTGCACGCGCATCACGAGGAGCGCGCGACCATCGGGAGACCATCCGCCGGCGACGTGCCACGCCGGTCCTGCGACGAGGACGCGCTCGGTCGCGGTCTCGATGTCCTCGACGACGACGTCCATGTCGGTGGGCTGGCGCGCGTTCGAGGAGAACGCGACGCGCTTCCCATCGGGTGCCACCGCGTTCCACGAGAGCAGCCGCTGCACGCGCTCGCCTTCGCTCCACGAGAGCTTCTCGACCCGCTCGTCACTCCGCGCGACGTACAGCTGGTGCAGCTCGGTGCCACCCCGGTCGGCCGCGCCGATGAGGTCGCCGCGCTTGGACCAGCTGAGCGAGCGGAGCGCGGCCCCGTCGACGCCGAGCGCCGGTGAGGGCTTTCCGGGCTTGGTGAGCGGAAGGGTCCACGCGGAGTACGTGCCCGCCCCGAGGTCGGCGATGAACGCGAGCGTGGCGTTGTTCGGAGAGATGGCGAGCGCGGAGCGGCACGAGAACCGCCGGGTCGTGTGTGGGATCGACGCGATGCGCTCGCGCGGCTCGAAATCGGAGATCGGTCGCATCACCGAGCGGCATCCTAGCCCGGTATGCGCTAGCCCTGCCGCGGGTCGAACACCTCCTCGATCCGCGTGCCGAAGAGCTGCGCGATCTTGAACGCGAGCGGCAGGCTCGGGTCGTATTTCCCGGTCTCGAGCGCGTTCACGGTCTGCCGCGACACCGCGAGGCGATCCGCGAGCTCCGCCTGCGACCAATCGCGCTCGGCCCGCAGGACCTTGAGCGTGTTCTTCACTGATAGCGCCGCGACGCGATCGCCCCGCCGATGCCCCACATGAAGATCATCAGGGGGAAGACGAACACGTAGCTGAGCTGCGGGAAGCCGGCGTTCTCGAGGAATCCGTAGGCGAAGGTGAGCATGCCCGCCGCACCGAAGGCGATGGCAAGGGCCTCGAGCTGGATCCGCCGGCCAAGCTCGTCCATCCGACCGAGGAACCGCAGGTATGCGCGCAGCGCGAACGCCGCGGGGATCAGCGGGATCAGCACGAATGGCACGCGGAGCACCGGATCGATGTCCGGCGTCAGCGTCACCGTGACGAGAACGGCCAGGACGTACGCGGCCATGGCGATCAGCAGCTCGCGGGTATAGGCGCGGCTTGCGGTGGCCGGCGACATTTCAGACCTCCGAAACTGGCTGTTCCGGAGCGTACGGCGTGCTTGACTAAATGTCAAGCGTCCTTGTCTAGCAGCTTGGCCATGTCGGAGGCGTTGGTCACGGCCTTGTCGCCGTAGCAGTTGTTCATGAGGACGTGGACTTCTTCGGTCTCGTCCGCCAGGTGCTCGATCTTGCCGAGCCACTCCGCGAGCTCCTCCTTCGAGTACGAGTAGTCGAAGCGCTCGGCCGCGGTGAGGCCCTTCTTCTTCCAGTTCTCGGCATTGCGGCCGTGGAACCGGACGATCGCGAGGCGCGCCGAGGTGGCCGCGGCCACGGGCGGCACGCTCGACGGAAAGCCCTGCGGCTCGTCCACCGCGACGTACGTCAGGTCGTGGTCGGCGAGGAACTTCAGCGTCTCGGCCCGATTGCGCTCGCTCATCCAGGTCTCGTTGCGGAACTCGACCGCGAGCCGGTCATCGGGGAGCCGTTCGCGCGCGCGGAGGATCTCGTCCTTGTTCTGGTGCGAAATGACGAACCAGTCGGGGTACTGCAGGAGGATCGCCCCGAGCTTTCCCGCCGTCCGCATCGGCTCGAGCGAGATCCAGAACCGGGCATGGATCTCGTCGCGGACGTCCGGAGGAAGGTCCTTCGGATAGAGCCGGCGCTTCTCCTGCGCCGCGGCGGGCAGGGTCTCGCGGATCGCTTTCGGCAGGCGCTTCGGATCGATCGGGTGCGTGGTGATCGAGCCAAAGGCCTTGAAGTCCATGGTGAATCCGTCGGGCGTCCGGTCGGCCCACAGCTGCGCCTGCTTCGGATCGGGGAGCGCGTAATAGGCCGAATCGTTCTCCACGACCGGGAACCGCTCGGCGTAGAAGCGCAGGCGCGCGTCGGCCTTCTTCGCGATCTTGTCGGGGTACCAGCCGGATGCGATGAGCGTCGGATCGGTCCACGAGCAGGTGCCGACCTTGATCTTCGCCTTGGCTATTCCGCCTTCTCCGGGTACAGATTGGGGTCGAGCTCCTCGGCCTTCGCGCTGCGCTGCGAGAGCGCGAGCACCGCGACACCGAACAGCACGATCAAGCCGACGAACGAGTAGATCTGTGCCCGGCCGGTGGAGATGAACGCGAGCGCGCCGAGGCCGAGGGTGATCGCGTAGATCAGGAGCACCGCTTGGCGGTGGGACAAGCCGACGTCGAGCAGCTTGTGGTGGAAGTGGCCGCGGTCGGGCGCGAACGGGGCCTGCCCGCTCGCGAGCCGGCGGAGGATCACGTAGAAGGTGTCGATGATCGGCACGCCCAGGACGAGCAGGGCAGCCGCGACCTTCGCCGTGCCAAAGATCGAGAGCACGGCGAGCATCGTGCCGAGGAACGCGACACCGGTCGTACCGAGGAAGACCTTCGCCGGGTGGAAGTTGAAGACGAGAAAGCCGGCGATGGCGCCGGCGAGCGTGAAGTTCATCCACGCGACGAACGGCTCGTTCACCGCGGGAAGGAGCGCGGTCGCGCCGAGCGCGACGGCGGCGATGCCCGCGACGCCCGCGGCCAGGCCGTCGAGGCCGTCGATGAAGTTGAGCGCGTTGTTCATGCCGACGATCCAGAAGACCGTGAACCCGATCGCGATGGGCGGAGCGAGCTGGATGAGGCCGTCGCCGCGCGGGTCGTTGATGAAGCCGATGCGGATGCCGGCGGCCACGATGATCGCCGCGATCGCGAAGTAGCCGAGCAGCTGCCAGCGCGCACGGAGATCGAGCGCGTCGTCGAGCAGGCCGACGGCAAGCCCGAGGAACGCGGCCATCGCGGTGAGCGCGAAGCGCGGCGTGCGGACCTCCTCGGGGATGAGGAACGGATGCCCGTTCAACCGGTCGACCAGCCAGAACGCGAAGATCGCGAGGCCGAACGCGACCGCGATCCCGAGACCGCCGATGCGCGGGATCGGCTCGGGGTGCTGGCGCCGCCCGCCCGGCAGGTCCATGAACCCGAGCCGCCGCGCGAGGCCGCCCACGAGCGGCGTGAGCAACAGCGCGAGGACGAAGGCGAGCACGGTCGAGCCGACGAACAGCAGCAGCGTGGATGAGCCGACCGCGGTGAGGATCGTCGCCATCAGCTCGTGCCGAACTGGCGGTCGCCCGCGTCGCCGAGCCCCGGAATGATGTAGCCCTTCTCGTTCAGCTTCTCGTCGAGCGAGGCCACGTGGATCGGGACGTCAGGGTGCGCGTCGCTCAGCGCCTTCACGCCCTCGGGAGCCGCGATGAGGCCAACGTACTTCACGCGGCGCGCGCCCCAGCGCTTGAGGATCTCAATGGTCGCGACGGACGAGCCGCCGGTCGCGAGCATCGGGTCGAGCACCAGGCACACCTGCGCCGTCGCCGAGGACGGGAGCTTGTTGTAGTACTCGATCGGTCGCAGGGTGTGCTCGTCGCGGAACAGCCCGATGTGCCACACCTGCGCTTCGGGGATGAGCTGGAGCGCCGCCTCGACCATCCCGATGCCTGCTCGCAAGACCGGCACCAACCCGACGGTCTGGGCCAATCGCACTCCTTTGTAGGGGGCGAGGGGCGTCCGGACGTCCGTCGGGGCGGTCCCAAGGTCGGCCGTCGCCTCGTACAGCACGAGCATGGCGATCTCGTGGACGAGCCGCCGGAACTCGGGCGGCGGCGTCCGCTCGTCGCGGAGGCGCGTCACCTTTTCCCGGACGAGCGGGTGGGTCGAGACGTGGAGCTGGTCGGTCAGGCTCGGGCCGTCTCCCGGGTGATCGGGGTGATACCCGGCACCGGGAATCGCCGCGTCAGGTCGAGCACCTCGTCGGCGATCTGCTTCGCGATCGTCTCGTCTTTCGCCTCGCGCAACGCGCGGGCGATGAGCGCGCCGATCCGTTCCATCTCCGCCTCGCGCATCCCGCGCGTGGTGATGGCCGGCGTGCCGATGCGGATCCCGGACGCGGTACCCGGCTTCTGAGGGTCGTACGGGATGGTGTTCTTGTTCACGGTGATCCCGACGGCATCGAGGAGCTTCTCGGCCTGTTTGCCGGTGAGGCTGACCGGACGCACGTCCACGAGCATGAGGTGGTTGTCGGTGCCGCCAGACACGACGCGCAGCCCTGCCTTCGTGAGCGCGGCGGCGAGCGTCTTGGCGTTCGACACGATCTGCTTCGCGTAGGTCTTGAACTCGGGCGTCGCGGCTTCCTTCAGCGCGATCGCCTTCCCGGCGATGACGTGCATCAGCGGGCCGCCCTGCGAGTACGGGAACACGGCCTTGTCCACGGCCTTCGCGAACTCCTCGGTGCACAAGATCATCCCGCCGCGTGGGCCACGGAGCGTCTTGTGCGTCGTGGTCGTGACGATCTGCGCGTGCGGGACCGGGTTCGGGTGCTCCCCCGCCGCGACGAGCCCGGCGAAGTGGGCCATGTCGACCATGAGGAGCGCACCGACGCTGTCGGCGATCTTGCGCATGCGGGGGAAGTCGAAGAACCGCGGGTACGCCGTCGCGCCGGCGACGATGAGCTTGGGGTGGTGCTCCTGCGCGAGCGCCTCGAGGGCCTCGTAGTCGATGGTCTCGTCGTCGCGTTTCACGCCGTACGGCACGAACTTGTAAAGCTGAGCCGAGAAGTTCACCGGCGAGCCGTGGGTGAGATGGCCACCCTGGTCGAGGGCCATGCCGAGCACGGCGTCGCCCGGCTTGATGATCGCGGCGTACGCGGCCATGTTCGCCTGCGCACCGGCGTGCGGCTGCACGTTCGCGTGCTGCGCGCCGAACAGGGCCTTCGCCCGTTCAATCGCGAGCGATTCGGCCACGTCCACCCACTCGCAGCCGCCGTAGTAGCGGTGCCCTGGGTATCCCTCGGCGTACTTGTTCGTGAGCACGCTCCCGACCGCGTCCAGCACGGCCTGGCTGGTGTAGTTCTCCGACGCGATGAGCTCGATCTTCTCGACCTGCCGGCGGCGCTCGTTCTCGATCGCCTGGAAGATCTCGGGGTCGACGCGCTCGATCTCGCTCACGTTCTCACCTTTTCCAGATCTTCGATCTGCTTCCGTCTGCGCTCGTGCCTGCCGCCCTGGACCTGCGCGCCCAGGTATGCGTCGACGATGGCCTTCGCGATCTCGACGCCAGTGACGCGCTCCCCGAGCGTGAGCAGGTTCAGGTTCACGTGCTCGACACCGTCGCGCGCCGACCACTCGTTCTCGACGACGGCTGCCCGCACGCTGGGGATCTTGTTGGCCGCGACCGCCGGTCCGATACCGGAGCCGCAGCAGAAGATACCCCGCTCGTAGCGGCCGGCCGCGATCGCCCGCGCGATCGGCTCGACGATGAGCGGGTAGTCGTCCTCGGGGTCGTTCTCCGGCGACAGGTCGTCCACCTGGTGCCCCTTGAGGCGAAGGTGGTGGGCCAGCTGATCGCGCAGATCCACGCCGGCATGATCGGCGGCGATCGCGATCCTCACGACACGCTCTCGACGCCGATGAGCGCCTCTTCGAGCTCGGCCTTGCTGATGGCACCCTCCCGCAGGACCGTGATCGGCTCGCTCGTGCAGTCGACGATCGTGGAGCGCTCGCCGACCGTCGTCGGGCCGCCGTCGAGGATGATCGCGACGCGGCCATCGAGCTGCTCGAGCACCTGCTGCGCCGTGGTCGGATCGGGCCGGCCCGATCGGTTCGCACTCGTCACCGGCAGCCCTCCGCCGCTCGCCGCGATGATGCGTCGCGCCACGTCGTTCGCGGGAACGCGGAACGCGATCGTGCCGCGACGCGGCGCGACCAGGACGATCGTCAACGGACCCGGCCAGAACCGCGCGGCGAGCGCACGTGCGGCGGGCGTGACCATCGCGCTCGCTTCGAGGTTCCCGGCCTCGGACAGGAGGATCGGGATGCGCTTGTCCTTCGGGCGATCCTTCGCGACGTACAGCTTGCGGAGATGGTCATGACCGGCGGCGAGGCCATAGACGGTGTCGGTGGGAAATGCGACTAGCTCCCCGTTCGCGAGCGCGGTCGCGGCCTCTTCCACCGCCCCGGGCGCGTCGGCCGGAAGGAGGCGGGTCTTCACTCCGGCGAGTTTAGCGACGGGCGGCCTGGCGAGCGGGCCTCGCATCCGAGGCGTTCACGAGCGTCTTCGAACGACCCGCACGACGCGGTCGAGCCCGGCCAGATCTCGAAGGACGTCGACCCGGCCGAGCGGCGCGAGCAACGCGGCGACCCGCTCGACCTGGGGCGGATCGCATTCGAAGAACGCCGCGCCGTCCGGCGCGAGGACGCGCGGCAGATCGGCGATCGCCCGGCGCACCAGCCCGAGGCCATCGGGGCCCGCGACCGTCGCGAGCCGGGGCTCGAACGCGAGCGACGTGCGATCGCCCGCGAGCCGTTCGAGGTCCAGGTCGCGCAGGTACGGCAGATTGGCGGCGACGGCGTCGACAGGCTCGAGGACCGGCGCGAGCAGGTCACCCTCGCGGAAGTCCACGCGCGCTCCGTGCGCGTCGGCATTCGCCCGCGCGACCGCGAGCGCGTCCGCCGACACATCCGTCGCGATCACCCGGAGCTTCGGCTCGCTGACCGCCAACGCGACCGCGATTGCGCCGGAGCCGGTCCCGACATCGACCACTGTCAGCGGCCTGCCCGCCACCCACGCGCGCACCGCGTCAACGAGCACTTCGGTCTCGGGCCGTGGCACGAGGACGCGCGGATCCACGCTGAAGCGCAGGCCGTAGAACTCCTTGACCCCGCGGAGGTAAGCGACCGGCACGCCGTCCGCGCGCTTCGCGACGAGCGCCTCGAATCGCGCGGCCTCGTCCGCGTTGAGCTCGATCTCCGGATGCGCGACCAACGCCTCCTTCGGAACGCCGAGCGCGTGGGCAAGGAGCACGTCGGCGTCGAGCGCGGGGACGGGCGCACCCGCGCGACGCAACGCGTCGGTGGCTTGGGTGCGGGCCGCGCCGCGGGTGGGCACGTTGGAAGTATCGTCGCGCGGTGCTCGGTATCCGCGACGTCGAGGCCGCGCGACTCGTCGTGGATCGGTATCTCCCGCCGGCCCCGATCGAGCGGTCGCCCTACCTCTCGCAGCTCCTGGGCGCGGAGATCCTCCTCAAGATCGAGACCTTCAAGCCCACGCGGACGTTCAAGGTCCGTGGCGCGCTCACCAAGATCGCATCGCTCGACGACGCAGCACGCGCACGCGGCGTCGTCGCGGCGTCGGCGGGCAGCCACGCCCAGGGCGTCTCGTACGCGGCGTACCGCCTTGGCGCGCCGGCCACCGTCGTCATGCCGCGCGGTGTGTCCGACACGATCGTCGGCGTGTGCCGCGCGTATGGCGCGGAGGTGCTGCTCGAGGGCGAGATGTACGACGACACCCTCGCGCTCGCGCACCGGATCGAGCGCGAGCAGGGCAAGACGTTCGTCCACCCGTACGCGGATCCGCTCATCGTCGCGGGCCAGGGAACGATCGGGCTCGAGATCCTGAGCGATGTCCCGGACGTGGACACGGTCGTCGTCCCGGTCGGCGGCGGCGGGCTGATCGGCGGCGTGGCGCTGGCATTGAAGGAGAAGCGGCCCGCTGTGCAGGTCATCGGTGTGGAGCCGGAAGGGGCCGACGCGGTCCGCCGCTCGCGCCTGGCCGGCCATCCGGTGACCATCGAGCACCCGCACAGCGTCGCGGACAAGCTCGTCGCGAAGGGAACCGAGCAGCTGAATGTCGATCTGGTCCGGAAGTACGTGGACGACATCGTCACGGTCACCGACGCCGCGATCGAAGCCGCGACGTACGACTACCTCGAGCGGCTCTCGCTGCTCGTGGAGCCGTCCGGCGCGGCCACGCTCGCGGCTGTTCGATCGGGAGCGATCCGGCCGCGCGGCAAGATGGTCCTCGTCGTGAGCGGCGGCAACGCCGCGGCCCCTGTCCTCGCGCGGATCCTCGCCGAGCACGGTACGAAGGCCGCACTCGCGTGAGCACGACCCACCTCGAGCTGCGGATCGAGACCACGAAAAAGACCGAGACCATCGATATCACCGATCGCGTCGCCGAGAAGGTGAAGGACGCGAAGATCGCCGAGGGGATCTGCGTCGTGACCGTCGCGCACACGACCGCCGGCGTGTTCGTGAACGAGAACGCCGACCCGGACGTGCAGCGTGATCTCCTCGTCACGCTCGCGCGACTGGTCCCCGACCAGGGCGACTATCGCCACGCCGAAGGAAATGGCCCCGCGCACATCAAGTCCGTGCTCGTCGGGAGCGACATCACGGTCGCGATAGAGAACGGCGGGCTGGCTCTCGGCCGGTGGCAGGGCATCTACCTCGCGGAGTTCGACGGGCCGCGCACGCGGAGCGCGGCCGTCACCGTCATCGGGGACCGCCCGGGCTAAACTCGCCGTCTTAAAGGGGAGGAGCGACCCATCTCTACCGTCACGTTGCCTCGCACCATGGCGGTCACCGAACAGGACGCAGCTCGCGCGCTGCGCACCGCGCTGTCGCGCGGCGGCGAGTGGGCCGAGCTGTTCTGGGAGCGTCACAACGTCGTGACGCTGACGCTCGACGACAACAAGCTCGAGGACGCGATCACCGGGATCGATCAGGGTGCGGGTATCCGCGTCACCGCGGGCGATCGCGGCGTCTACGCGAACGGCAACGTGAACGACGGCGATGACCTGCTCGCGATCGCGGGACGCGCCGCGGCGGCCATCGGGGACGACGGCGGCGTGCGCGAGGTCACCGCGATCTCCGCCGATGAGCTCCCCAGCCCGTCGGTCGTGCGCATCGACCCGCGGACCGTGCCGATCGAGCGCAAGGTCGAGCTCATGAAGCTCGCGAACGAGCGGGCCCGGGCCTACGACCCGCGGGTCCACCAGGTGACCGTGCTCTACCGCGAGAGCGTGCAGGACGTCGTCGTCGCGAACAGCGAGGGGCGGTTCCGGAAGGACAGCCGCACGCGCCTGGTGTTCGGTGTCCAGGTCACGGCGAAGCAGGGCGACGTGCTCGAGTCCGGCTACAAGGCGAAGGCCGGCACCGAGGGCTTCGAGATGCTGACCGAAGCGGCCGTCCTCGAGACCACCGCGACGGCGGCCCGCCTCGCGGTCCAGAACGTCGCGGCCGAGCCCGCGCCCGCGGGCACGTACACGGTGGTGCTGTCGAGCGAGGCCGGGGGCACCCTGATCCACGAGTCGGTCGGGCACGGCCTCGAAGCGGACCTCAACCTGAAGGGAATGTCGGTGTACTCCGGCCGCCTCGGCCAGAAGGTCGCGAGCGAGCTCATCACGGTCCTCGACGACGGCACCGACCCGGGGAAGCGCGGGACGCAGGCGATGGACGACGAGGGCAGCCAGACCCACCGCACCGTGCTCATCGAGAACGGGATCCTGAAGACCTATCTCAGCGACAAGAAGCACGCCCGCAAGCTCGGCATCGCGGAGAGCGGCAACGGCCGGCGCGAATCGTTCCGGCACCTGCCGATCTGCCGGATGACGACCACCATGATCGCCCGGGGCACGTCCGATCCTGCCGCCATCCTCGCCTCGGTGGAGGACGGCATCTTCGTGAAGGGGATGGGCGGCGGCCAGGTCGACGTCGTGAGCGGCAACTTCGCGTTCGAGATCACGGAGTGCTATCGCATCCGCGACGGGAAGCAGGCCGAGCCGCTCCGCGGAGCGACCCTGGTCGGACAGGGACCGAAGCTGATGAGCGAGATCGACATGGTCGGCTCGGACCTCGGGTACTCGGTCGGCACGTGCGGCAAGGACGGCCAGGGCGCGCCGGTCGCCGACGCGCAGCCCACCCTCCGCATCCCGAGCGTCGTCGTCGGCGGGAGAGTCAAAGCATGAGCGAGAAGCTCGCGAACGAGGCCGTCGTCGATCGCGCGATCGCGTCGATCAAGGCCCTCCACGGGGACGGCGGCGAGGTCTTCCTGCGGGACGGGCAGTCCACGTCGGTCGAAGTGCGTGACGGCGAGATCGAGAACGCCATCACCCGCGGCGAGCGCGGGATCGGCGTCCGCGTCCTGCGCGGTGGCCACGTCGGGTTCGCCTACTCGAGCGACCTCTCGCCCGATGGCATCGAGGACTGCGTCACGTCGGCGCGCGACATCGCCGCCGTAACGGAGCCGGACCCGGACGTCTCGATCGCGACCCGCAGGATCGAGAGTCCCGATCTCAAGCTGTACGAGCAGGGCATCGACGGCCGCTCGGTCATCGAACGGACGAACGTCGCGCTCGCGGTGGAGCGCGCGGCGAGGAACGTCGATCCGCGCATCAGCGGCTTCCGCAAGACGACGTACAGCGACGGCACGATGACCACCATCGTCGCGACGACCGCGGACGTCCGCGGGACCTATCGCGAGACCTACTTCAGCGTCGGCACGTCCGCCGTCGCGACCGCGGGCGAGGAACGGCAGATCGGCTACCACGGCGAGGCCAAGCGCCAATTCGCGGCCATCGATCCCGACGCCGTCGGGCGGCGCTCGGCGGCGCTCGCCGTCGGCAAGCTCGGGGCGCAGCCGTTCAAGACGCAGACCCTGCCGATCGTGCTTGACCCGTATATGGGGATGGCTCTCCTCGGCGCGCTCGTGCCGCTCTTCTCGGCCGACTCGGTGATCAAGGGGAAGAGCCTCTTCGCCGGGAAGGTCGGCGGGTCGGTCGCGAGCGAACGGGTCACGATCGTCGACGACGCCCGCACGCCGGGCGCGCTGCGGACCGCACCGTTCGACGGCGAAGGCGTCGCCACGACCACCCGCACCCTCGTCGACAAGGGCGTGCTCCGCGGCTACCTCTCATCGCTCAAGACGTCCAAGAAGATGGAGCAGGCCCCGACCGGCAACGCACGGCGCGGCTCGTACGCGACGCCAAGCCGCATCGGCGCGGCGAACTTCCACCTCGCGCCCGGCCCGACCACCCCGGACGTCCTGGTCGAGGGCCTCGACCGATCGCTGCGGATCACGTCGCTCCTCAACCTGCACACGATCGATCCGATCTCCGGGGAGTTCTCGCTCGGTGCGACCGGCGACTACCTCGAGAAGGGTGAGCGCAAGTACCCGGTCCAGGGCATCACCATCGCCGGCAACCTCACGACGCTGCTGTCGTCGATCACCGGCGTCGCGAACGACCTGGTGTTCGGCGCCTCGGGCCTCGGCAGCCCGACATTCGTGATCTCCGAGCTGTCCATCGGAGGCGCCTGACCGTGGCGAGGCGTTGAACTGACCAAGCTGCTGCGCGACATCGCGCCGCTGCAGTTCGGCGCGGGTCGCGAATGCAGCTTCCCGGCAGCGCTCGCGACGGCAACGAAGGCCGAGTACGACTGGCTGATGGGCGCCTCGGGCGCCGCGTTCGACGTGTCCATCGACCTCGAGGGCTTCGATCCGCTCGCCGCGACGCCGCGCGATCCGGAGACCCTCTCCCTCGCGGCCCGCGCCGCGGGTGTGAAACTGGACGACGTTCCGCCGCCGTACGACGAGGACCTTCGCGAGCTCGTCGGCTCACGGATCCGCGAGGCCATCGACGACAAGCTCCCCCCACTCATCCGCGGCGCCGTCGGACCGCCGGAGTACGGCCTCATCGTCGGATACACCGACGACGATCGGTTCCTCGTACGTACCTTCTTCGACAAGGACGACAATCCGAGCCAGATCGGCTGGCCGGATTTCATTGACTCCGACCACGGCGGCCCGGTCTTCCTCGACCGAGTCGTGGCGCCGGGGCGGGCCGTTCAGGCCACGGGCGGGCTCGACGCCGGGCTCGCGCGCGCGACCCGGTCCGAGGAGGCCCTCGCCGGATGGGCGGGCGCGCTGCGCGACGACACGCGATGGGCGGACACGAAGCACGCCGGCACCGCGGCCTTCGCCGACCACGCGATGCGCGTCGTTTTCGCCGACAAGCGTCGCGCGGCCGCGCGATTCCTCCGCGGCCTGCGGTCGCTCTTCACGACGCCCGGAGGCGACCTGCTGCGCGCGGCCGAGTCGTACGGCTACGTGGTGGACACGCTCGAGAAGGTCGGCACCAAGGCATTCGACGCATCGGTCGCGATGCGCTTCCTGGACGCCGGACACCGGCGCGGGATCGCCAAGGCCCTCGAGACCGCACTCGGCCACGAACAGGAGGCGCATGACGCGCTCCGGGCCGCGCGTGCGACCATCCGGTAGATGGAACGAACGAGGAGCGGCTTCGCCGCGACGAGTGAGACCGCCAGCCCTGCGTATGTCTCCGCGAAGCGGAGATCGAGCGGATGAGCGACCAGCTCACGGCCGTCATCCTCGGCCTGGTACAGGGCTTGACCGAATTCCTGCCGGTCAGCTCGACCGCCCACCTCATCCTCGTGTCGGACGCGCTCAAGCTCGATCCGGAGAAGTTCGGCCTGAGCTTCGATGTCGCACTCCACATCGGGACGGCACTGGCGGTGCTGCTCTATTTCGCCGGCACGTGGATCGGGCTCCTCCTCGACGTGCTGCGCGGCCGCTGGAGGCTCCCGCTCGTCATCATCGTCGGGACGATCCCCGCGGCGATCGCGGGCGTGCTGTTCGAGACCGCCGTGTCCACGACGCTGCGGGGCGCCGTCTACATCGCCATCGGGCTGCTCGTCGGATCGGCCATCTTCGTCCTGGCCGAGCGGGTCGGCTCGCGGACTCGCCGCCTCGACCGCGCGACCCTCGTCGATGCCGTGATCATCGGCGTCGCCCAGGCGATCGCGCTCATCCCCGGCATCTCGCGCTCGGGCATCACGATCTCGGCCGGCCTCTTCCGCGGCCTCGAGCGAGGCGACGCGACGCGCCTCGCATTCCTGCTCGCCACGCCCGTGATCCTGGGCGCCGGCGTGAAGACGCTGCTCGACGCGCGCAAGCTCTCGGGCCTCACCGCCCAGCTGGACATCGTCGTGATCGGCTTCGCCGTGTCGTTCATCGCCGGCCTTGCGTCGGTCGCCTTCATGGTCCGGTACCTGCGCACGCACTCGCTGAAGGTGTTCGTCATCTATCGCGTCGCCCTCGCGGTCGTCATCCTCGTCGCCGTGGCGCTCGGCGGGTTGAGCTAGTCATGTCCGGCCGGACCTCGTGCCTCACGCAGGGCTGAGAGTCGCCACTGCGGAGGCAAGATCGGCCAAGCTCGCGATCGTCGCGGTCGCACGAGGCGGACCGTCCGTATTTGTCCGCGAGCGGTCGACGAGGATCGAGGCGATCCCTGCGCTGAACGCCCCGACTATGTCGCGCTCGTGACTGTCCCCGACAACAACGGCTTCTTCGCGCGTGACTCCGAGCTGGTCTAGCGCGATGCGGAAGATCTCGGGATCGGGTTTGCCCGTGCCGATGTCGGCTGACACGACAACGACGGGGAAGAACCGATCGAGTCCGGATGCGCGGAGCTTCGCGCGTTGCACATCGCTGGGGCCGTTCGTCGTCAGCGCCAGCCGGTAGTCGCGGCCAGCGAGCTCGACCGCCGGGAGCGCGTCCGAGTAGGGCGGGCAGAACTGTCGCTGCCGCGCCCGAAATGCCGCGTCGAGCCGCATGCCCAACTCCTCTCGGAACGCCACGTCGACGCCCTGGGCGGCGAGGCCACGCTCCCAGCTCCGCCGCCGGTATTCCGGCATCCAGGTTCGAAGCTCGGCGAGGTCCGGAGGACCTCCCGGTAGATCCGTAAGAAGGCTCGTCGGGGATCCGATGCCGAGACGCAGGCAGTACGCGGACCACCGCGACGTGGCCCACAGCCCGTGCGACGCGGTGAACACCGATCGGCGAAGCTCCGCGACGTCGAGCCGAAGCTCGTCCGCGATCGCCCGGCAGCCGTCATCGAACGCCTGCTCGTAGTTCGCCATCTCGGGCACGAGCGTGTTGTCGAGATCCACGATCAGCGCGCGTACCGACACACCGCGAAGTATCGGCAATAGCGGTAGCGTCTGGGCGTGGACCTCGGTCTGCAGGACAAGCGGGTTCTCGTCGCGGCTGCGAGCAAGGGGCTCGGGCGCGCGATCGCCGCGGAGTTCGTGAAGGAAGGCGCGCGCGTCGCCATCTGCTCCCGCGAGCGCGAGCGGATCGAGCAGGTCGCGAAGGAGATCGGCGCGGCCACGGGCATCGCCGCGGACGTGAGCACCGAGGCCGGCTGCCGCACATTCGTCGAAGGGGCCGCGAATGCGCTCGGGGGCATCGACGTCCTCATCGTGAACGCCGGCGGGCCGAAGCCGGGGAAGTTCGCTGACCTCGATGACGCGGCCTGGCAAGAGGCGTTCGAGCTGACCCTGCTCTCGGCGGTCCGGCTCACCCGCCTCGCCGTACCGGAGCTCAAGAGGTCAAAGGGCGCGATCGTGTTCTCGACCTCGACGTCCGTGCGCCAGCCGGGCTCGCCCGCGTACGGCACGCTCATGCTGTCGAATGGGCTGCGCGCCGCCGTGCACGGGCTTCTGAAGACGCTCGCGACGGAGCTCGCGGCCGACGGGATCCGCGTGAACGCGATCCAGCCCGGGCGCATCTTCACCGAGCGGATCGCGGAGCTTGACGCCGACACCGCGAAGCGCGAAGGCGTGCCCGTCGAGCAGATCCAGGCGCGCTTCGAGAAGGGCGTCATCCCGCTCGGCCGGTATGGCCGGCCCGAGGAGTTCGCCGCCGCCGCGGTATTCCTCGCATCGCCGCGGGCGTCGTACATCACCGGCGTTAGCCTGCAGGTCGACGGCGGCATGCTCACGAGCATGTGGTGATCGTCAGAGACCGACTGCGGCCGGAGACCTTCCGCCTCCCGGTCGAGAAGATCCGCGCGGGCTACAAGAGCGACATCTACTTCGCGCGCACCAAGTTGATCCTCGAGCAGGACCGCCGCCGCGATCGCGTGACGATGCAGGTCTTCCAGAAGCACCTGAACGCGGTCGTCGTCGGGACGGACCACACGCTCGCGATCCTGCACACCGGCACCGGCCGCTACCGGGACCGCAAACGGAGCGACGCGCTGTTCGCGCGCTACCTCGAGGCCGAGCGCCGCGCGTACGCCCATTGGGCCGCCCTGCCCGGGTCCGGCGGCTGGGACGCGTACGCGCCACTGGCGCGCGAGGTGTTTGAGCTGTCGCACGAGCTCGCGACGCTGTGGGAGCCCGGGTGGCGCGACCTCGCGGTCCGTTCGCTGTTCGACGGCGAGACCGCCGAGCGCGGCGAATCGGTGATGCACATCGAAGGCGAGTACGCGTCGTTCGCGCATCTCGAGACGCTGTACCTCGGCGCGCTTGCCGATGGCTCGCGAGTCGCGACGAACACGCGCGACGTCGTCGCGGCCGCGAACGGAAAGCCCGTGATCATGTTCGGGGCCCGCCATCAGGCGCACGAGGCCCAGGCCGGCGCCGGCTATGCGGCCTACGTCGGCGGCGCGATCGGCGTGTCCACGGACGAGCAAGGCGAGTGGTGGGGCTCGACCGGGCTCGGCACCGTGCCGCACGCGCTCATCGCGGTCTACGGCGGCGACACGACGGTCGCGACGCTGAAGTTCGACGAGTACATCAACCGCACGACCGAAGCGATCGGGCACCTCACCGCGCCGGGGACATCCGAAGGGCACGTGAACGTCACGAGCCTCGTCGACTTCCAGAACGACGTCGTCAACACCTCGCTTGGCGTCGCGCACGCCCTCGGCCAGCGGCTCTGGGGCGTTCGGGTCGACACGAGCGAGTCGCTCATCGACAAGTCGATCGTCCAAGAGATCGAGAAGAGCGGCGGCATGGCCGGGGACGAGATCCGCGGCGTGACGCCGCGGCTCATCGAGATCCTCCGCGGCGCGCTCGATGCGGCGGGCTACGGCCACGTGCGCATCGTCGCATCGGGCGGCTTCGACGCCGGGAAGATCACGCGCTTCGAGCGGCTCGGCGTATCGGTGGACGTCTACGGCGTCGGCTCGGCCCTCGTACACGGCCGTGGCTTCGATCACACCGCGGACATCGTCAGGCTCGACGGCCGGGAGGTCGCGAAGGTCGGGCGCGGCTATCGGGACAACCCCCGGATGCACGACGTGGACTGGAGGGCGCTCGTCGGCGAGCGCGCATGGGCACAGGCGATCTCCTGATCCTCATCGTCGGCCTCGGCATCGCGGGCTTCGCGAAGGGCACCACCGGCATGGGCCTCCCGCTCGTCGCGACGCCATTGCTGGCCGGCGTCTTCGGCCCGAAGGCCGCCGTCGTCATCGTCACCGTCCCGATCTTCGCCGCGAACTCCGTGCTCCTGCTCCAGGGCTGGCGGCGCCTCGACGTGCTGCGCGGAATCGCGCCGATCATCATCGCGAGCGCGATCGGCACGGCGATCGGCGTGAACCTGCTCGCCCTGCTCGATCAGCGGACGTTCGCGATCCTCATCTCGGCGATGGTGCTGATCTTTCTCCTGCGCGGTGACCGGCTCATCGGCGATGACCCCGGCGCACGCCGGGCCCGGATCCTCGGACCGGCGGTCGGGTTCGTCGGCGGCGTGCTGCAAGGGACCACGTCAATCGCGAGCCCGCTCATCGGCTCGTTCTTCCACGCCCAGGAGATGGATCGCCACGAGTACGTGATCGTCCTCGCGGCGATCTTCGAGCTGAACGCGGCCATTCAGCTCGTCGGCTACGCCCTTCTCGGCCTGTTCACCGCGGACATCCTCGCGATCGGTCTGCTCGGCCTCGTGCCGACGCTCCTTGCGCTCATGGCCGGGATCTTCTTCCGCAGCCGCCTCGATCAAGCCCGGTTCCGCCAGCTCATCATCGTGCTGCTCGTGCTGAGCGTCGCCAACCTGCTGTGGCGGAGCTTCGGCCGATAGCATCAGCCCAGGAAGGGGCGACGACGTTGGAGATCGTTCCCGGCGTGCACGCGCTGCGGGTCATCGGCGCGAAGGCGCACCTCATCGTCGAGGACGAGATCACGCTCATCGACGCAGGCCACCGCGGCTCAGGACGGCTCGTGCAGCGCTACCTCGAGCGGATCGGCCGATCGCCGCGCGACATCACGCGGATCGTCTGCACCCACGGCCATCCCGATCACATCGGCGGCGTCGCGGAGATCGCCGCGGCCTCCGGCGCTACGGTGTGCATCCATCCGTCGGACGCAGCACGGCTGCGGATCGGGCTGCGCGATGTCATCGCCAACCCGGTGCCCGGCCAGGTCCTCGCCTTCCTCACGCGGCCCCTCCGCGATCCGAGCCCGCTGTTGCACGGTGACGTCCTGCCCGCGCTCGGCGGCCTGCACGTCGTGCACACGCCCGGGCACACCCCGGGGAGCGTATGCCTGTACTCACCGATGCTCCGGCTCCTGTTCAGCGGCGATGTGCTCCAGCTCCGTCAAGGACAGCTCGCGCGGCCGCATCAGGTGTTCAGCGACGATCTCGCGGAAGCGCGACGCTCGGTCGCGCGGCTCGCCGAGCTGGACGTCGACACGATCTGTTTCGCCCACTACCCGCCACTACGGGGTGGCGCGCGCGACGCGCTCCGCGGTCTCGCCGAGGTCTGGGCGTGAAAACGCTGAACGACATCCTTGACGCGTCCGCGGCACGCTTCGGCTCGAAGCCGGCACTCATCATCCGGCCCGGCTTCCGGACGAAGATCTGGTCGTACCGCGACCTCGCCGATCTCGTGCCGCGGGTGGCCCGCTACCTAGCCGACTCAGGGATCAGGCGCGGGGATCGCGTCGTCATCTGGGGCGTGAACCGACCGGAATACGGCGTCGGCTTCCTTGCGGCGCTCCGCATCGGCGCGGTGCTCGTGCCGCTGGACGTCAACTCGCTCCCCGACTTCGCGCAGAAGATCGTCGAACGGACGCGAGCAACGGCCGCGATCGTGTCGGTACAGACCCGGGAGCGCGCGCGCTCGCTCGGGATCCCGCTCCACGACATGGAGAGGTTGCCCGACCTCGCGACGGGGCGGGTGCCATTGCCGGCTGCCGATCTCGACGGCGACGATCTCGCGGAGGTGGTGTTCACCTCGGGTACGACCGGCGACCCGAAGGGCGCGATGCTCACCCATCGCAACGTGCTCTCGAACGCCGAGGCCGCCCGCGAGATCTTCCCGATCGGGCCGAAGCAGCGGCTCCTGTCGTTCATCCCGCTCTCGCACATGTTCGAGCAGCTCGCAGGGTTCTGGACGCTCCTCCTCACCGGCGCATCGGTGGTGTACCCGACGAGCCGGCAGCCCGCGGTGATCCGCCGCACGTTCAAGGAACGTCGCGTGTCGATGATCCTCATCACGCCCGCGGCCGTGCGGTCGATCCTGCTCGGCATCCAGCGGCAGGCCGAGGCCCAGGGCAAGGCCGAGCTGCTCGCGAAGCTGCGACGGATCGCGAGGCGGCTGCCGATGGGGCTACGTCGCATCCTGTTCACGAGCGTGCACCGCCAGTTCGGCGGGCGATTCCGCTACATCGTCTCGGGCGGTGCCGCACTCGATCCCGCGCTCGGCGAAACGTGGCGCGAGCTCGGCGTCGACGTGCTCCAGGGCTACGGGACGACGGAGTGCGCACCGGCGGTGACGTTCAATCGGCTCGACCAGAACCGCCTCGGATCGGTCGGCGTACCGCTGCCCGGCGTGCAGGTGCGGATCGCCGAGGACGGTGAGGTGCTGGTGCACGGGCCGAACGTATTCAAGGGGTACTGGGAGAACGACGAGGCCACGCGAAACGTGCTCGACGCCGAGGGCTGGTACCACACCGGCGACCTCGGCGAGATCGACGCGGATGGATTTCTGTGGCTGCGCGGCAGGAAGAAGGACATGATCGTGCTGGCCGACGGATTGAAGGTCTACCCAGAGGACATCGAGGACGTCCTTGCGGCGGACCCGCGCGTCCAGGCCGCGTCGTCACCGATGCGCCCGGTCATCGCGACCGTCGTCGGCCTCCAGCCGCCCGGCGAGGCGGTCCACGTGCACGGGGTCTTCCTGTTGAACGATCCGGCCGCGGTGGGGGCGATCGTGCGCGACGCGAACACGAAGCTGTCGGGCAGCCAGCAGATCCGCGGCTGGACCGTCTGGCCGGACGAGGACTTCCCGACGACGCCGACGCAGAAGGTGAAGAAGCGCTTCGTCGTCGAACGGCTCCTTGAGCTACAGCGCGGGGACCGGGCCGCGGAGGTCGTGGCCGCCGGTGACGTGGAGCGGCAGCTGACCGAGGTCGAGGCGCTCGTGGCGCAAGTCGCGAGCGTCCCCGCGGCGATCGTGCGGCCAGAGGCACAGCTCTCCGCGGATCTCGGGATGGACTCGCTCGCCCGGGTCGACCTCCTCGGCGTGATCGAGGAGGAGCTCGGTGCGTACATCGACGACGCCGCCCTCGCGCCGAGCGCGACGGTCGGCGACCTCGAGCGGATGGTCCACGACGCAAAGGACGCGAAGCGCGAGACCGGCATCTTCGGCTGGCCGCTGAACCCGCTCGTGCGGTCGTTCGGGATCCTGTTGCAGGAGACGTTCGTGTGGCCGTTGGTCACGATCTTCTACCGCGTGCGCATCACCGGGCGCGAGAAGCTGCACAAGCTGCGCGGCCCGGTACTCTTCACGCCGAATCACTGTCTCCACTGGGACAATGGCATCATCCTCACGGCGATCCCGCTCGGCTGGCGCTGGAAACTCGCGATCGCCGCGGCGGCCGACGACGTTTTCGGCAACAAGCTCAACGGGTTCTTCTCCGCGGTGCTCGCGGACGCGTTCCCGCTCGCGCGCGAGGGCGCCATCCGGCGCAGCCTCGAGCTCCTCGGCGCCCGACTCGATCGGAACTTCTCGGTGCTGATCTACCCGGAGGGCAAGCTCACCGTCGGCGGCCCGCTCCAACCGTTCAAGTCGGGCACCGGGCTCATCGCGGTGCAGGGCGGCACGCCGGTCGTGCCGATGAAGCTGAAGATCAAGCACATGTCGATGCTCGACCGGACGGGCTGGCCCCTCCGCGGCAGCGTCGAGGTCGTGTTCGGCGACCCGATTACGTTCGCGAGCGACACCGACCCGAACGAGG
>DASYVN010000233.1:0-1806 GCA_035937095.1 Candidatus Limnocylindria bacterium | reverse complement strand
GTCGTCTGCCCCGCCCCGAGCCCATTGAGGCTAGTGCGGAGGCCGTCCCAGGTGACGACGCTGCCCGCGCCGTCCAGCCAGTGGTAGCTGAGGTTCACGTTCGAACCCCACGCCGCGGCCGAGCTGTTCGTCACCCGCAGCGCGACGGTGGTGGTCATGCGCGTCGCCATCGCGGTCGGGATGCCGCTGGCGTCAACGGACGCGGCGTAGCTCTGGATCGCCGACGGGTTGACGGTGACGATCTGATCGAAGGTCGGCACGTTCTGTCCGGAGAACCACGCGACGCCCTCCTGCACGAGGTCCCACTTGAGGACGTAGATGCCCGGTGCGGCCGGGAAGACGAGCTGGGCCTGAAGGGTCTGGGTCGCGCCGGGCGCGACGTCGGCCGCGAGGTTCGAGCGCGTGCCGTCCCACACGACCACCTTGCCCGCCTGATCGGTCCAGTGGTAGCCGAGGTGGACCGGCGTCGGGCCGGCCGCGGGCCAGGTGAAGTTGCCGGTGTTGGTGAGCGAGATCGGCACGGAGGTGCCCGCACCGGAGACGCCGAGGGTCGCGATCTGGGGCTGGTACTGCGCGCCGAACGTCTTCACGCAGCACACCGTCGCCACGACGTTGCCGGTCGCGGTGCCCTTGGAGCTGAACCAGGCGACGCCCTCCTGCACGAGGTCGAAGCGCAGCTGGTAGCTGCCGCCATTCGGCGGGGACTGGACCTGCGCCTGGAGCGCGACCACTTGGCTAGGCTGCAGATCCGCCGGGAGCTTCGTGCGGAGGCCCTCCCAGAGGACCGGCTTCCCGATCTGGTCGTACCAGTGATAGCCGAGGTCGACCGGGGTCGGCCCCGCCGCGGGGAACGCGCCCTGCCCGGTGTTCGTGACGGTCACCGGCACAGCGATCGTCTGGCCGATCTGGAGCTGCGCGATGCCGCCGACCTGATACGTCGCGCGATAGTCGGGGCCGACGCCGGTGGGCGTCGGGTCCGCCGGAATGCCCTTGTCCTTGAACCAGAATTCGTTCTGCTTGTAGAGGTCGAGCTCCATCGTGTAGCTCGCGGACGCGGTCATCGGCGCGGTCACGGCGATGCCGAGCGTGACCGTCTGCCCAGGCTGCACGTCGGAGGCGAGGGTCGTGAAGTTCGGGCCCACGGTGACCGCACCGCTCGCGTCATCGATCCAGCGGTAGCCAAGGACGACCGGGTTCACGCCGGCGGCCGGCCACGGGCGGCCGCCGTCGTTCGTGACGGTGACGCTCACGCGGATCGTCTGGCCCGAGAACCAGGTCTTCGGGACGGTGTCGCTCATCCAGTCCGCGCTCCAGTCGGCCGAGCGGAAGCTCATGTCGCGGTACGGGTTGTTGTAGAGCGCGTTCCACCACGCACCGCCCGACTGGAGATCCCAGCGGACCATGTAGTTGCCGATGACCGGCACGGTGAATGGCACGGTGGCGGTCCCGATCGCGCCCGGCGGGATCGAGGCCGCGATGACGCCCTGGCCGCCCTGGTTCACGTACGGCGCGCCGTTGAGGAGGATCGTGTAGGAGACCAGGGTGCCCGCGGGGATCGGCGTGACCCCGCGGTTGAGCACGGGCGTCTGGACCTGCACGACCGATCCGGGGAGTCCGGCCTTCGGGAGGTTCGGCTCGAGCGCGACCAGATTGGTGTACCCGTTCTGCACGGCGCTCTGGGCCATCGCGCGGATGTTCGGGAGCTGCGCGTAGAGCGCGCCACCCGGGCACTCGGTCTGGCCGCCGGTCTGGCCGACGATGTAGTTCGCGTCGCGGTGGCCCTGGATGTTCGGCGGGTTCGAGGTC
>DASYVN010000232.1:0-5311 GCA_035937095.1 Candidatus Limnocylindria bacterium | reverse complement strand
GGCGCTGGCCGACTACATCGCAGCACAGGGTCTTCCGATCACCCGTGGCGCGGGCGGCGTCGAGACCGCGTTCGTCTCCGAGACGAAGAACGGCAGCGGTCCGACGGTCGCCATCTGCGCTGAGTACGACGCCCTGCCGGGGATCGGCCACGGCTGTGGGCACAACCTCATCGCGACGAGCGGCGTCGGCGCGTATGTGGGCCTCGCCGCCGTCGCGGCGGAGCTCAAGGGAACCGTCCGCCTCATCGGCACACCCGCGGAAGAAGGCGGAGCCGGCAAAGTGAAGCTGCACGCCGCCGGCATCTTCGACGGCGTGGACGCGGCGATGATGTTCCACCCCGCGGACGCCGACGTGCTCGACCCGTTGATGGTCGCGTTGCGGGTGCTCCAGATCGAGTTCCGGGGCAAGGCCGCGCACGCCGCGGCGTCGCCGTACGCCGGGGTGAACGCGCTCGACGCGCTCATGCTCGGGTGGGGCGCGATGTCCGCGCTCCGCCAGCTCGTGCGCAGCGACTCGCGGATCCACGGGATCATCACCGACGGCGGCCAGGCGTCGAACATCATCCCCGAGCGCGCGGCGGCGAAGATCGTCGTGCGCGCGGCCGACCCCTCGTACCTCGGCGATCTGCGCAGACGCGTGCTCGCGTGCTTCGAGGGTGCGGCGACGGCGACCGGGTGCGAGCTGCGCTACGAGTGGGGCGAAGCGATGGACATGGTCACGACGAACCAGCCGATGGCCACGGCGTTCTTCGAGAACGCCAAGGGCCTCGGCCGCGAGCTTGGCTCGCGGCGGGCAGGCGAGACCTCCGGATCGACCGACATGGGGAACATCAGCTCGCTCATCCCGTCGATCCATCCGTTCTTGTCGATCAGTCCGGAGCGCGTTCCCTGGCACTCGCGCGAGTTCGCGGCCGCCGCTCGCACCCCGCGCGCGCTCGAGACGATGCACGTCGCGGCCAAGGCGCTGGCGTTCACCGCGATCGACCTCCTCGGGCGCCCCGAGCTGCTGAAGCTGGCGAAGGCCGCGTTCACGCCCGCCCGCCCGAAGTGACCGAGCTCGTCATCCGGGGCGGGCACGTCATCGACGGCACCGGCGTGCTGCGGCGCCGCGCGGACGTTGCGGTCCGCGATGGCCGCATCGTCGCCGTCGGCGAGGTCGGCACCGGATCCGGCGCGCGCACGATCGATGCACGGGACCGTGCCATCAGCCCCGGCTTCATCGACATCCACTCGCACTCGGACGAATCCGTCCTGATCAACTCCGCCCTCGAGAGCACGGTGCATCAGGGCGTCACCTGCGTCGTCGCGGGCAACTGCGGTGGCGCGTCCGCGCCGGTCATGGGCCTGGCTGCGGAGGAGCTCGATCGCGACATCAAGCGATACGACCTCGAGCGGACCTGGACGTCGTTCGGTGAGTACGCGGGCGCGATCGACCGCTCCGGCACCGCCATCAACTTCTGCTCGTTCGTCGGCCACGGCACTCTGCGGATGTGCGTGATGGGCGCGGACGACCGGGCGCCGTCAGGCGGCGAGCTCGCGGCGATGAAGGCGCTCCTCGCGAAATCCCTGGAGGATGGGGCGATTGGGCTCTCGACGGGGCTCATCTATCCGCCCAGCGCGTACGGGACCACGGACGAGATCAGCGCCCTCGCGACCGTCGTCCGCGAACGCGACGGGCTCTACGCGAGCCACATCCGTAACGAGGGCGACGAGCTCTTCGCCGCGATCGAGGAGAACCTCGAGATCGGGCGACGCAGTCACGTCCGGGTGCAGCTCTCGCACCACAAGGCCTCGCAGAAGCGGAACTGGGGCAAGGTGAAGGAATCGACCGCGATGATCGAGCGGGCCCAAGCCGGCGGCGTCGACGTGATCGCCGACCAGTACCCGTACACCGCGTCGTCCACCGGTCTCGCGGTGACGATCCCCAAGTGGGCGCACGCCGGCGGCTCGATGGCCCTGTGCGGTCGACTTGTGGATCCGGCCGTCCGGCAACGGATCCGCGGTGAGTACACCGAGACCGAACGCAACTGGCCCGACATCGTCATCGCCCGCGCGCAGCACCACCCGGAGTGGTCGGGGAAGAGCGTCGCGGTCCTCGCGGCGGCGGCGAAGAAGGATCCACTCGAGTGGACCTGCGATGCGCTCGTCGAGCACGACGGCGCGATCGACATCATCCATCACTCGATGGACGAGGCCGACGTCCGGTACGTGATGGCGAAGCCGTGGGTGTGCGCGGGCAGCGATTCGCGCGCGAACGCGCCGTACGGACCGCTGTCGTTCGGGAAGCCGCACCCGCGCTCGTACGGCACGTTCCCGCGGATCCTCGGTCACTACGCGCGCGACCTGGGTGTCATCACGCTCGAGGACGCCGTGCGGAAGATGACGTCGCTGACCGCCTCGCGGCTGAAGCTGCGCGATCGCGGCGTGGTGCGCGAAGGCGCCTGGGCCGATCTCGTGGTGTTCGATCCGGACCGGATCATCGACACGGCCACGTACGACGACCCGCATCGCTACCCCGCCGGCATCGATCACGTCATCGTGAACGGTACGGTCGTGACGCACGGCGACGAGACACTCGCCGAGCGGCCCGGGCGGTTCCTCCGGCTCGGCCGCGACGCCGGTGGCTGACCATCCGCGGGTGGCGATCCTTGCCGAGGGCCTGTTCACGCCCCAGACGGCGAAGACCGCGATCGGCGTCCTGCGCTACGCGCCATACCCGGTGGTCGCGGTCGTCGACTCGATGCGGGCCGGGATGGACTGCGCGGAGGCGATCGGCGCGGGCCGCGGCGTTCCGGTCGTGGCGACCGTCGATGAGGCGATCGCGCGCGGCGCGTCGGTGCTGCTCATCGGCACAGCCGCGCCCGGAGGGCGTATCGCCGATCCGTACCGGCCGCTGCTCGCGGAGGCGCTCGGCAGGGGCCTCGAGGTCTGGAACGGGCTCCACGAGCGCGTGCTCGCTGACCCGGTCCTGCGTGATGCAGCGGAGCGTGGCGGCGGTCGCGTCCGCGAGCTGCGCGAGCCACCCGCGGACCTGCCGATCGGCGGCCACCGTCAGCGGAGGGCAGGGACCCGGGCCGTGTTGACGGTGGGCTCCGATGCCGCCGTGGGGAAGATGACGGTCGCCCTCGAGCTGGTGCGCGCGCTGGAGCGCGCGGGGAAGCGCGCCGCGTTCGTGGCCACCGGACAGACCGGGATCGCGATCGCGGGCCAGGGTATCTGCGTCGATGCGGTCGTCGGGGACTTCATCGCCGGTGCCGCGGAGCGGATGGTCTGTGACGCGGCCGAGGGCGCGGACTGGGTCGTCGTCGAGGGCCAGGGCTCGCTCACGCATCCCGGCTTCTCCGGCGTGACGCTCGGCCTCCTCCACGGCAGCGCCCCGGACGCGCTGGTCCTCTGCCACGATTCGTCGCGTGCGGAGGTGAAGGGATTCCCCGGGCTCCCGGTGAAGCCGCTGCCCGAGCTCGTCCGGCTCTACGAGGACGCGGCGACCTGGAGCCGCCCGGCCGGCGCGCGCGCCGCGGTCATGGCGGTCGCGCTCAACACGAGCACGCTCGACGACGCCGCGGCGAGACGCGCCGTGGACGCGGCCGCGACCGCGACGGGCCTCCCGACGGCCGACCCGGTCCGCGACGGCGACACGGGGGCCGATCGACTGGCCGCGGCACTCGTCCGATGAAGTTCACCGTTCGCACGATCGACGTGCATCTCGCCGTGCCGTTCGCGATCTCACGCGCCGTCCGGACGGAGAAGCGCGTCGTGCTCGTCGAGCTCGACGACGGCGGGCGGGTCTCCTATGGCGAAGCGTCGGCCGATCCGTTCTTCGGCGAGACGACCGAGTCGCTCGAGGCGGACGTCCGTGGCGCGCTGGAGTGCGTGCCCGAGGATCCGCACGATCTGGCCGCCCTCCGCGCGCGTCTCGACGCCCGGTTCCCGCATGGGGGCGGCGCCGCGTGCGCGCTCGACGTGCTCGGGCACGACCGCGCGGCGCAGGCGGCCGGCCAGCCCCTCCGCACATTCCTCGGGCTCGCGCCCGCGGAGGCGCCGCCGACGTCCTTCACGATCGGCATCGCCGAGCCTGCGCTCATGGCCGAGCGGGCCGCGGCGGCGAAGGACCGGGGCTTCAGCGTGCTGAAGGTCAAGCTCGGGCACGGTGACGATGTCGCCATCCTCGAAGGGATCCGCCGGGTCTTCGATGGTCCGATCCGCGTGGACCCCAATGCCGCGTGGACTGCCGAGGAAGCGCCCGGCCGGATCGAGCGGATCGCGCAGTTCGGCCTCGAGTTCGTCGAGCAGCCGGTCGCGCCCGCCGACATCGAGGGCCTGCGTCACGTGCGCGAGCACAGCGTGCTCCCGATCGTCGCGGACGAGGCGGCGGTGCGTCTCGCTGACGTCGACCGGCTCGCCGGCGCCTGCGACGGGATCAACGTGAAGCTCCAAAAGTGCGGCGGTATCGCCGAGGGCCGCGAGATGATCCAGCGGGCGCACGAGCTCGGCCTCAAGGTGATGCTCGGCTGCCGCGCGGCGGAGACGAGCGTCGCCATCGCCGCCGCCGCGCACCTCGCGCCCGCGGTGGAGTGGGCCGACCTGGATGGCAACCTGCTCATCGTCGACGATCCGTTCATCGCCGTGCCCGTGGAGCGCGGCCGATTCGTGTTCAGCGAGCGTGCCGGCCTCGGCGTGATCCCGCGCACGTGACACGTCGCTGGGAGACGGCGGTCCTCGCGATCGCGTTCGCGGTCGCGGGACTCGTGACGCTCGCCCTGGTATTCGCGGGGTCGGGGACGTACGAGGCCATCGCGCGCGATACGGGCTTCGCGCCGGCGACATTCCACATCACCGATGACCGCGGCGTGACGCGGACGGAGCAGGTCGATCTGCCGCGGCTGCTGGACCTCCACCAGCGATGGCTGGCGTACGTGACCGGCCGCGCCGACGCCCCGCCGAGCGAACCGGGGGTCGTCGTCTTCGCGTCGGACGAGTATTCCCACATGGCCGACGTGCGGCGGGTGTTCGTCGCGGCCCAGGTCGCCGCGGCGGTGAGCGGGCTCGCGGCGATCGTGCTCGTCGCGCGGGTCGCTCGGCGCGGGAGGCGCGCGGTCTTCGTCCTGCTCCGCGACGCGGCGATCGCGGCCGGGGCGGGCACGGCGGTCGTCGCGGTCGTAGCGGCGGTCGCATTCGATCGACTGTTCCTCCTGTTCCACGAGGTCTTCTTCCCGCAGGGGAACTTCCTCTTCGGCCCGGACTCGAACCTGCTGGCGGTGTATCCCGATCCGTACTGGTACGGGGTGACCCTTCGGGTCGGGGTCGCGTT
>DASYVN010000231.1:0-8617 GCA_035937095.1 Candidatus Limnocylindria bacterium | reverse complement strand
CCGGCGACGCACCACGTGAAGCAGGGAACACCGACCATGGGCGGCGCGCTGGTCATCGTCGTGGTCACGGGGCTCTGGTTCGTCGTCTTGGCCGTGCTCCCCGAGTCGCTACGCGGCGATTTCCTGCCGCAGACGATCGTGCCGCTCGGGGCGCTCATCGCGGTGGGCCTGCTCGGGATGATCGACGACTTCGTGAACGTGCGGTACGGGTTCGGCATTCGCGGGCGTCACAAGCTCGTGTGGCAGTTCTGCGTCGCGGTCGTCGCCGCCGTGTACATCCAACGGCACTTCGCGGTGACGGGCGTCTTCGTGCCGCTCGTTGGCGAGGTAGAGGTTGGCGCGGCCGTGTTCGTCGCCATCGCCGTGTTCGTCATCATGGCCACGTCCAATGGCGTCAATCTCACCGATGGCATGGACGGCCTCGCCGGTGGCACGTGCGTGTTCGCCTTCCTGTCCGTCGCATTCATCGCGGCCGCGCGCGGCTACCCATGGCTCGTCGTGTTCTGCGCCGCGCTTGTCGGCGCACTCCTCGCGTTCCTCTGGTTCAACGTCCATCCGGCCGAGGTCTTCATGGGCGATACGGGCTCGCTCGCGTTCGGAGCGACGCTCGCGATCGTTTCCTTGACGACCGGCTTCGTGCTGCTCCTGCCGGTGTTCGGCGTGATCTTCGTCGCCGAAACCCTCTCGGTCATCCTGCAGGTCGGCAGCTTCAAGCTGCGCGGCAAGCGCGTGTTCCGCATGTCCCCGCTCCACAATCACTTCGAGCTCATCGGCTGGCCCGAAGAGAAGGTCACGATCCGGTTCTGGCTCATCGGAGCGCTCGCTGGGATCGTCGCCGCGATCCTCGCGTTCGCGACGCCGGTCACATGACGCTCCTCGAATCGACCTGGGTGGAGCGCGACGGCATCCTCCATTCGCCCGCGCTCAGCGGGCTCGGCCTGGTCGCCGGCTTCACGACGCGCGCGCTCGGCAGCATGGCCGGCGGCGTGTTCCCGCTCAACGAACAGGATCGCAATCGGATCGCGCTCGCCGAGCGCCTCGGCTTCGATCGCGTCGTCCGCCTGAAGCAGGTGCACGGCGACACCGTCGTACCCGCCGCCGACGTCGGCATGCCCTGGCCCGAGGCCGACGCGATGTGGACCGCGACGCCAGGGCTGCTGCTCGGGGTCGCCGCCGCGGACTGCGTCCCGATCCTCATCGCCGATCCGGACGGCCCGATCGGCGCCGCGCACGCCGGCTGGCAGGGCACGAGCAAGCGCATCGCGGTACGGCTCGTCGAGGCGCTCGTGCGCAACGGCGCAGACCGGACGCGCCTCATTGCGGCCATCGGTCCCTCGATCGGGCCGTGCTGCTACGTCATCGACGAGCGGCGTGCCGCGACCATCCGCGAACGGCTGGGCGCGGACAGCGGCGCCGTGCTCTTCGCCGGCCCCGACGGCCGCCCCGTGTTCGACCTGTGGTCCGCGAACGCGCAGCAGCTCGAGCAAGCCGGCGTCCCGACCATCGAGCGCTGTGACGTGTGCACCGAGAGCGGCGGCGCGGACCTCTGGAGCCACCGCGGCGAGGCTGGTCGCAACGGCACCGGTCTCGGGATCATCGGACGGCCGAAATGAGCCTCATCTTCGATCCCGAGGTCACGGCTGTCAGCTTCGCCGGACGGCGCGTGACGATCATCGGGCTCGGCAAAGGACGCACGACCGCCGGCGTGGCTAAGTTTCTCGTCGCGAACGGAGCGCGTGTCGCGATCACGGACGCGAAGTCCCGAGACAAGCTCGCGGAAGGCATTGCGAGGCTCGGTGACACACCCGTCGACCTCGTCCTGGGCCCGTCGAGCGATGACGCGGCGCTCGCCGATCCCGATTTCGTCTTCGTGATCCCCGGTGAGCGGCCCCGGTCGGCGACGGTCCAGCGCGCCGTAGCAAGAGGAATCCCCGTGCTCACCGAGATCGGCCTGTTCTTCCGCCTCTGTCCCGCGCCGATCGTCGGCGTCACCGGGACGAAGGGGAAGAGCACGACGTTCACGCTCAGCGCGCGGATCCTCGAAAAAGGACCGAAGCGCGTGGTCGCGGGCGGCAACATCGGGACGTCGATCATCGACGTCCTGCCGACGATCTCACCCGACGACATCGTGCTGCTCGAGCTGTCGAGCTTCCAGCTCGAGACGCTCGGCCGCAGCCCGCACGTCGCGGTCGTGACGAACGTGTTCGAGGATCACCTCGATCACCACGGGACGCGCGACGCCTACGTCGCCGCGAAGCGGAACATCCTGGCCTGGCAGGGGCCGCGCGACGTTGCGGTCCTGAACGTGGACGATCCGACGACGATCGCGCTGCACACCGGCGTGCCGTCGGAGATCCGGGGCTACTCGGTGACCCTCCGGCCCAAACACGGCGCGTACCGCGACGCAGATGGCACGCTCGCCCTGGTCGACGGCCCGACGCGCACGCCCCTTCTGCATGAGCGCGAGCTGCGTGTGCCGGGACGGCACAACGTGGCGAACGTGCTCGCGGCCGCGATCGTCGGGGACCTCCACGGCATCGCGCCGGACGCGATCGCCGACGCGATCCGCTCCTTCGGTGGCCTGCCGCACCGGCTCGAAGTCGTGACCGAGGCCGACGGCGTGCTCTACGTGAACGACTCGCAGGGGACGACGCCGTACGCGACGATCCCCGCGCTCAGCGCCTACGGCCGCCCGGCCGTGGTGATCCTGGGCGGCGTGTCCAAAGGCGCCGACTGGACCGAGCTCGCGCGCGCCGTCGTGAAGGACGCGCGCGGCGCGGTGCTCATCGGACAGGCCGCCGATGAGATCGCCGCCGCCCTCGACCGCGCGGGCGCGCCGAAGAAACCGCTGCCAGTCCAGCGCGCCGCAACGCTCCCTGAAGCGGTGCGGGCCGCGCGGGCGATGGCGCGGCCGGGCGACGTCGTGCTGCTGTCGCCGGCCGCCGGGTCGTTCGACATGTTCTCGTCGTACGAGGAGCGCGGCGAGGTCTTCCGCGCCGCCGCGCGAGAGCTCGCGCAGGCGCGGGCATGAAGAAGCTGCGCCTGCCGACGCACACCGGCTATGACCTGACGCTGCTATCGGTCGTGCTCGGGCTCCTCGCGATCGGACTTGCGATGGTGTACAGCGCGAGCGGCATCAAGGCCCTCGACGCCGTCGACGATCCGCGGTACTTCCTCATCCAGCAGTCGGCCTGGGTCGCGATCGGCCTCGTCGCCATGTTCGTTGTGGCGCGGATCGACTACCGCCGCTACAAGCGGCTCGCGGTCCCGGTGCTGATCCTCGCGATCCTGCTGCTTGGGGCCGTGCTCGTGCCAGGCATCGGCGCGCGCGTCGGCGGCGCGTCCCGCTGGCTGCGGATCTCATCGTTCGCCGGCCTGCAGCCCGCGGAGGTCGCGAAGCTCGCCGTCGTGCTTTACCTGGCGTTCTGGCTCGCCGCGAAGCGCGAGCTCGTGGGCCGCTGGTCGGTCACCGTGCCGTTCGTCGCCGTGCTCACGCTCGTGGCCGCGCTCGTTATCGCCGAACCGGATCTCGGGACGGCCATCGTCCTCGTGGCCATCGGTCTGGCGATGTACTTCGTCGCCGGTGCTCGGCTCGCGGAGTTCGCCGCGCTCGGCGGCCTCGCGACCATCTGCGTCGCCGCGGTCGCCGTCGTGCAGCCGTACCGGCTCGCCCGGCTCGTCACGTTCCTCGATCCCTGGAGCGATCCACAGGGCGCGGGCTTCCAGACCATCCAGTCCATCTATGCGCTGGCGCTCGGTGGACCGCTCGGCGAAGGCCTCGGGGCGGGGAAGGAGAAGTTCGGCTTCCTGCCGGCGCCGTACACCGACTCGATCTTCGCGGTGCTCGGCGACGAGCTCGGGCTCATGGGCACGCTCGCCGTCGTCGTGCTGTTCCTGGTCATCGCGTTCAAAGGCATCCGCATCGCCCTGGCCGCGCCCGATCCGACGGGCGCGCTGCTCGCCACCGGCGTGACCGTCTGGCTGGTGTTCCAGGCGTGGGTG
The DNA here is from genome assembly GCA_035937095.1 of Candidatus Limnocylindria bacterium. GTDB lineage: Bacteria > Chloroflexota > Limnocylindria > P2-11E > P2-11E > UBA4735. The sequence goes on along the minus strand of DASYVN010000231.1, from coordinate 4,615 downwards.
AACATGGCCGTCGTCGCCTCGCTCGTGCCGATGACCGGGATCACGCTTCCGTTCATCTCCTACGGTGGCTCATCGATCTGCGTCGGCCTCGTGGCCGTCGGTATCCTGCTGAACGTTGGACGACAAGCGGTCGCGCGCGCGGACGACCGGGCGTCCGTGCAAGGTGCTGCTCGTGGGCGGGGGGACCGCCGGCCACGTCAGCCCGCTCCTCGCGGTGGCGGAGGCGCTCGTCGCGTTGACGACCGTCGAGCTCCGGTTCATCGGTGGCCGTCGCGGCCTCGAGGGTGATCTCGCGCGCAACGCCGGGATTCGGTTCCACGCGACGCCGCTCCCATCGCTCCGCGATCCCGACTCGAAGGTCGCGCTCGTCCTGCACGCGCTCCTCCTCCCGATCGCCACGCTCGACGCGCTTATCCAGCTGATCGGCTTCCGGCCGAAGGTCGCGCTCACGAGCGGGAGCTTCAGCGCGCTGCCGGTGCTCTTCGCGGCGCGACTGCTGCGGATCCCGATCTACCTCTGGGTGGGCGACGCGATCCCGGGCCGCGCGCTCCGCGCGGTCGCGGGCTGGTCGTCGGGCATCGGCCTCACCTTCGAGCCCGCGATGCGCGCGATGCCGCGCGGGCGCGCGACGGTCACGGGCAATCCGGTCCGCGGCTCGCTCCTCAAATGGACCAGGGCCGACGGCCGGCAGGCGCTCGGGCTCGCGCCGGACGTGCCGGTCATCCTCGTCACCGGTGGCAGCCAGGGCTCCGAGCGCATCAACAGTGCGACCCTCTCCGGACTGAAGCGGCTCGTGCGCCGCGCCGCCGTCGTGCACCACACCGGTCCGGCGCACCTCCCGCGGGCCCAGGCCCAGCGCGCGCTCCTTCCTGAAGCCGATCGCGCGCGCTACCAGCCGCACGGCTACCTCCACGAGGAGATGGGCGCGGCGCTCGCGGCCGCGGACCTCGTCGTGGGCCGCGCGGGCTCGTCCTCGATCGCCGAGCCGCTCGCGTTCGGCGTGCCGCTCGTGCTCGTCCCATTCGGGGCAGCGATGAACGCGCATCAAGCAGCGAACGCGCGTGCCGCCGCCGAGCTCGGCGCGGCGGTCATCCTTCCCGAGAGCGACCTCGATGGCGATCGGCTCGTGTCGGTCGTGACCGGACTGCTCGACGATCCAGGCCGCCTCGGCCGTATGGCCGCCAACGCGAAGGCTGCCGGGCGACCGGACGCCGCGAGCACCATCGCGCGCGCGGTGCTCGCGCTCGCCGGCTGCGGCTGATGCGCGTCCACGTCGTCGGCATCGGCGGCATGGGGATGTCGGCGGTCGCGCGCATCTTGCTCGCGCGCGGTCACGTGGTGAGCGGATCCGACAGCGGCAGCTGGCCGCTCGCGGAAGCGCTCGCCCGCGACGGCGCGACCGTGTACCGGTCGTTCGACGCGGCACAGGTGAAGGGCGCAGACGTCGTCCTTCGCTCGAGCGCGTACGGCGACACCAATCCCGAGGTGCAGGCCGCGAATGACGGAGGCATTCTCGTCTGGAAGCGCGAGGACGCGTGGCGCGAGCTCTCGCGCGGCGAGCGCGTCGTCGCGATCGCGGGCACCCACGGCAAGACGACCACCACGGCGCTCACCTGGACCGCGCTGCGGGCCGACGGCATCGACGCGTCGCTCATCTGCGGCGCACCCCTCCACGACCTTGGCACGAACGCGTACGCCGGACGCGACCGGACCCTCGTGATCGAGGCCGACGAGTACGACCGAACGTTCCTCGCGCTCGCGCCGGAGATCGCGATCGTGACGAACGTGGACCACGACCACGTCGACATCTTCCCGACGAAGGCCGACTACGACACCGCGTTCCGGCAGTTCGCGGCGCAGGTGACCGGGACGCTCGTCGCCTGCGCGGACGATGCCGGCGCCCGCGACCTGCCCGCCGCGCGGGCTGTCCGGTACGGCACCGCGACCGATGCCGACTACCGGCTCAGCGACCGCACCGATACGGGCGTCCGGCAGACCTTTCTGCTCGCCGGACCCGCGGGCACGGGCCGCGTCACGCTGCGGCTGCCCGGTGCCCACAACGCGCTCGACGCATCGGCTGCCGTCGTCGCGGCGGTCGCGTGCGGCGTGGCGTTCGATCGGGCTGCCGACGCGTTCCATGGCTTCAACGGGACCGCCCGCCGGCTCGAGCCGCTCGGCGACGCCGCGGGCGTGGCCGTGGTCGATGACTACGCGCACCATCCCGCGGAGCTCCGCGCGTCGATCGCTGCGCTCCGTCCGCGCCTCGGTCCGGGCGCGCGCCTCTACGCCGTCTTCCAGCCGCACACACCAAGCCGCCTCGGGGCGTTCTTCGACGCTTTCGTATCGGCGCTCGAGACCGCCGACGAGCGGATCGTCGTCGAGACGTTCGCCTCGGCCCGCGAACACGGTGGCGGCGACCAGGCCCGGCGCCTCGCCGAGCGCGCCGGCGGCACCTATGCGAGCGACGTCGAGGCCGCGGCCCGCGAGCTGGCAGGACGCGTGCGTCGCGGCGACGTCGTGCTCATCCTCGGCGCGGGCGACGTGCGACCGGTCGGAGAGCGGCTGCTCGCGCTCCTCGCGGCTGGGAGCCCCGCCTGAACGAGCTCGGCGCCCGCGCGGAGCCGATGAGCACGCACACGTCGCTGCACATCGGCGGCCCGGCCGACTACTTCGTACGGGTGCGCAGCGAGGACGACCTCGTCGGCGCGGTCCGCGTCGCCCGCGAGGCCGAGCTTCCCACGTTCATCCTCGGTGGCGGGACGAACCTGCTCGTCGCCGACGCCGGGATCCGCGGCGTCGTCCTCGAGAACGGGTGGAGCGACGTCGTCGTTCACGGCATGGTGCTCGATGCCGCGTCAGGGACGCCCCTCGCGCACGTCGCGGCGGTCGCGGCGCGCAACGGGATCCTCGGGCTCGAGTGGATGGCGACGGTACCCGGCACCGTCGGGGGCGCCGTGCATGGCAACGCCGGCGCATTCGGGTCGGAGACCGCGAGCGCGCTCATCGATGCGCGGCTCCTCGACCTGAACGGTGATCTCTGGAACGCGCGGGTCGACGAGCTCGGCTACCGCTACCGGACGAGCGCCCTGCAGAAGACCCCGGTCATCTGCGTCCGCGCGCGATTCCACGGTGAGCCCGGCGACCGGCCGACGGCGGTCAAGCGCATCAAGGAGATGGCGAACGAGCGCATCGCGAAGCAGCCCCTCGCGCAACCAAATACGGGGTCGATCTTCCGCAACCCGCCAGGCGACCACGCCGGACGGCTCATCGAGGCCGCGGGCCTCAAGGGGACCCGGATCGGCGACGCGATGGTGAGCGAGAAGCACGCGAACTTCATCGTGAACGCCGGCGTGGCGACGGCGACCGACGTCCGGGCGCTCATGCTCCGGTGCCAGGCCGACGTGCGCGAGCGATTCGGGGTCGAGCTCGTCCCCGAGGTCGAGCTCGTGGGAGAGTGGGACGCGTGATGGCGAAACAAGCGAGTACCACCAGCCCTGCGCGTGTCTCCCGGCCGGAGCCCGGAGATTGAAAAAGATCCGCGTCGGGGTCCTCGCCGGCGGCGCGTCCGCGGAGCGGCAGATCTCGCTCGCGAGCGGCCTGCAGATCGCCGAGCAGCTCCCCAAGGAGCGCTACGAGGTCGTGATGCTGGACCCGCTCGCGCTCATGGCCCACAACCCTGCCCTCACCGACGAACAGCGGGCGATCGCCCGGCGCCTCGCGAGCGGCGCGACCGCCGCCGAGGCCCTTCCGCAGCGCGATCGCGAGCTGCCGGCGCACATGCAGGAGCAGATGCACCGCGGCTCGTCGGCCCTCGCGTCGGCGTCGAGCGCGCTCACGGGAGAGGGCATCGACGTCGCCTTCGTGGCACTCCACGGTCCGTGGGGCGAGGACGGCAAGATCCAAGCGGTCCTCGAGACCTTCGGCATCCCGTACACGGGGTCGGGCGTCCTCGCATCGGCCCTCGCGATGGACAAGGCGATGGCGAAGACGGTGCTCGCCTCGAGCGGCATCGACGTCCCGCGCGGTGTCGTCGTGTCGAGCGCCTCGGAGCGTCCGTCGATCGAGCCACCGAGCGTCGTGAAGCCGGTGGAGAACGGCTCCAGCGTCGGCGTGACGATGGTCGACGACCCCGCGGACTACCCGGCGGCCATCGCCGAAGCCCTGCGGTACGACCGGCGCGCGCTCGTCGAGGAGCGGATCACCGGCACCGAGCTGACGGTCGGCGTCATCGGCCCCGACGACGACCTGCAGGCGCTGCCGGTCATCGAGATCGTGTCGAAGCGGGCGTTCTTCGATTACCGCGCGAAGTACGACGCCGGCCAGTCGGACGAGATCTGCCCGGCCCGTGTCCCGGCTGCGGTCGCCGCACGCGCGCAGGACATCGCCATCCGAGCGCATCGCGCGCTGGGCTGCCGCGCCATCTCCCGCACCGATCTCATCTGGGCGCCGCAGCACGGCGATCGGATGGTCGCGCTCGAGCTGAACACGATGCCCGGCATGACCGCGAACAGCCTCGTGCCCAAGGCCGCCCGCGTCGCGGGCATCTCGTTCCCCGAGCTCGTCGAACGGCTCGTCGGCTGGGCCCTCGCCGGACAGGAGCCCCGGGGTCACTAGA
>DASYVN010000230.1:0-2320 GCA_035937095.1 Candidatus Limnocylindria bacterium | reverse complement strand
GCGCCCTCCCCGACCAGCTGGGCGTGGTCATCTCCGCGGAGATCGTCGCGGCGCTCGCGCGCGGCGACGTCCGCGAGGCGCGGCGCCTCGCGGACGACGCGCTGACCGGATCCGCGCCGCAGCGCGCGCTCAGCGGCAGCTTCTTGGACCTGGCCGTGGCCGACGTTGAGCTCGCGGAGGGTCGGATTGACGCGGCGATCGCGCGGGCGGCCCCGCACGCCGCCGAGCCGGACGGGTCCAACCGACGGTGGCCGATGTTCGACGCCGACTGGGACCTCGTCGTCGGGAAGGCTCAGCTCCTGCGTGACGACCTCGATGCCGCGAACGTCGCGCTGGCGCGGGGCGTCGAGCGGGCGCGGGTGCGCGGTGCGCGGCGGGTCCTGTGGCCGCTCGCGCGCGTGTGGGCGGACGTCGCCGAGGCGCGCGGCGACACCGCGTTCGCGCGCAGCCAGCGGGACGAGGCACGCGCGCACGCGTCCGCGATCGCCGCCTCGCTCGCGAGCGTCGGGCTCGCGGACTCGTTCCGCGCGCTGCCTGAGGTCCGCGCGACCGTCGAGGGCAGGCCGTGGCGTGACGTGCCGCGGGCGCGGCGTACCGAAAGATGATGCAGTCCGCTCCACGAGCGCATGTACCGAACGGAGAGCGCGACGCTCGAGACGCTCACCAGCGGCGGCGTCCCACGCGGGTCCGCGCGACGGAGGCGATCGCGCTCGCCCACACGTAGCACGTAAACTGGCCGCATTCCCATGAATGAACACCTCGTCGAGCGGACACTGCGCGCCTTCAGCGACGACTTGGCGTCGTCCGCCGCGGTGCCCGGCGGCGGGAGCGCCGCGGCCTACGCGGGCGCGATGGGCGCCGCGCTCGCCGCGATGGTCGGACGGATCGCCGAGCGCAAACAGCAGAGCGAGGCGACGACTGCGCTCATCTCCGAGGCCGACAACCTGCGGTCCGACTTCATCCGACTCGTCGACGACGACAGCGCGGCGTTCGCGCGGGTCAGCGAGGCGATGAAGATGCCGAAGGCGACGGAGGAGGACAAGCATGCGCGGACCGAGCGGATCCAGTCGTCGCTGCTCGCGGCCTCGCGCGTTCCGCTCGAGATCGCGAGGACCAGCCGGCGGCTGCTCGACCTCTGCGAACGCACCGTCCAGACCGCGGCGTCCGCGACGGTCAGTGACGTCGGTGTCGGCGCGCTCCTCGCCGAGACGGCCCTGCGCGGCGCGGCGCTGAACGTGATGATCAACCTGGCCTCGGTGAAGGATGCCGCACAGGTGAAGTCCCTCTCCGAGGATCTCGACGGGGCGGTCGACGGCGCCGAAGAACAGCGGAAGCGGATCACCGACTTCGTGGAATCGCGGATCGCGCGCTAGTGGCTCGGCTGCTCCACGGGCGGCCACTCGCGGAGAAGATCAAGACCGAGACGCTGACACGGGTCGAGCGGCTCGGCGCGCGGAATGTCCACCCGCGGCTCGCGATCGTCGGCGTCGGTGGTGACCCGGCCGCGCACTCGTACGTGCAACGGCTCGAGCGGAGCGCCCCGGACTGCGGAATCGAGACGACCGGCGGCTTCCTTCCGCGCGATACGACCGAGCCGCAGCTGATCATGCACCTCGAGCGGCTCTCGATGGATCGCACGGTGAACGGCATCTTGCTGCTCACGCCACTGCCCGGCGCGCTCGACGAGGCGGACGTGATCGATCACATCGCGATCGCGAAGGACGTTGAGGGGATGCACCCGTTCAACATGGGCTTCCTCGCCGACGGCCGGCCGCGGTTCGTCCCGTCAACCGCGGACGCGGTCGTCGAGCTCCTGAAGTTCTACGAAGTGCCGCTGGAGGGCGCGCACGCGGTGATCGTCGGCCGGAGCACCGTGATCGGCCGGCCCGCCGCATACCTGCTGCTCGCGGAGAACGCCACGGTGTCGATCGCGCACCGGCGTACGACGGCGCTCGAGAAGCTGACGCAACTGGCCGACATCATCGTGGTCGGCGTCGGCAAGCCCGCGTTCCTGACGGGCGCCATGGTGAAACCCGGGGCGACCGTCATCGACGCGGGCATCAACATGACCCCGAACGGGCTTGCCGGCGATGTCGAGCTCGAGAGCGTCGCCAGCGTCGCGGGCTCGCTGAGCCCGGTACCAGGTGGGCTCGGCGCGGTGACCGCGGCGTTATTGCTACGGAATGTGGTGATCGCGACGGAGCGTCAGACGACCTAGCCGACGACCCCGGGGCATATATCCGCAAACAAGCGCGCCGCAGAAGCGAAGAATATGAAAGTTGCCAGTCGCAGCCAGATCACTTCGTCCTCCCCTGTTTCT
>DASYVN010000229.1:0-1972 GCA_035937095.1 Candidatus Limnocylindria bacterium | reverse complement strand
CTGTGATGTGTCGCGACATCGGAGACGATGTCTCAGGACATCGTAGACATCATGCCGACTGCCGCTGGTAGTCGCGCGACGGGTCGAGGATCAGCTCCCGCAGCAGCGCTCCGTCCTCGGTGACGATCCGCACGTCGCGGTCGGCGACCAAGAGCACGATGGGCGTCCCGCGGTGCCGCGCGCCCAGGCCGATGTGGTGCAGCCGCGAGTCGTAGCGCAGGGTGACCACGCCGTGGTGGTCGACCTGGTCGTAGCGGACCGGTAGTGCACCGGCGGCGCGGCTGATCTTTCTGCCTCGCGACGTGCGGGGCTGCCGCCAAGCATCGGTCGCCGTGACGCTCACTCCTAGAGGCGAACGGCCCGCACGCGCGGGTCGAACGCCCTATCGCTCGATGAGCTCGCTCGTAAGCGCGCCCGTATCAGTCACGAGTAGCTCCACCCGGGGCGGGTACCGCAAGGCGTTGCTGACGGTGCAGTGGTCCATCGCACGCACGACCGCGGTTCCGATCCGGTCGGGCAGCGTGCGTGGGAGTCGCAGCTCAGAGCGGATCCAACCCAGGCGGGTCGGCGGACCCTGATTGATGTCGAAGGTGACGACACGTTCGAGCGGAGTCTGTCCTGCCTCGGCGCCGTCCGGCGGCTGACCACTGGGCAGGGTGTGACCCCGCACGCCGATCGCGAACTCCTCGCCACAGCGGTGGCGGACCCAGATCTCACCCATCGTCGTTATCCCGCTGCTGTCGGGTCATGCCGGCGCCGCCGCCATCGAGAGACCAGCCCGCCGGGCTCGGTTGAGGAGCCCGCCGGCCTGGAGGATCGCGATCTGGCGCGCGCTGAGCTGGTGGCGCAGCAGCACCGGGCGCGCCAGGCGCGACACGTCGAGCCGCAGCGGCGCCGATCCGGCAGCGAGCGCTCCGGCGACGTCCTCGATCGCGAGGGTGTCGCCCTCTTGGAGCAGGTCGAGATCGCGGGGATCATCGAAGGTCACGGGAACGATCCCGAAGTTCACGAGATTGGCGGCGTGGATCCGGGCGAAGGACTCGGCGATGACGACCTGGACGCCGAGGTAGCGCAGCACCATGGCTGCGTGTTCGCGCGAGCTCCCCTGACCGTAGTTGCGCCCCGCCACGATGAACGAGCCGGACTGCGCTGCCGCGCGGGCGGCGAAGCTCGGGTCCAGGCGCTTGAACGCGAATCGCGCGAGCACCGGGATGTTCGAGCGGAGCGGCAGGATCTCGGCCCCGGCGGGGAGGATGTCGTCGGTGGAGACATCGTCGCCGAGCTTCTTGAGCAGCGGACCCGCGACCGTCGCCGGGAGCGGGCCGAAGGTGGGCGGTGGGGCGATGTTCGGGCCGCGGACGATCGTGACCTCGCCGGTCGGTGCGGGCGCGAGGATCTGCGAGTCGTCGATGCGGTAGGCCGCGGGGATCGCGCGTACCTCTGGAATGCGCTCAAGGTCGCGCGGATCGCTGATCCGGCCGGTGAGTGCGCTCGCAGCGCAGACCTCGGGGCTGGCGAGGTACACCTCGGCATCCGCGGTTCCGGAGCGGCCGCGGAAGTTGCGGTTGAACGAGCGCAGCGAGGCCGACCCTGACGCCGGCGCCTGCCCCATCCCGATGCAGGGCCCGCACGCTGACTCGAGGATCCGTGCCCCGGCCCGAACGAAGGTCTCGATCACGCCCTCGCGCTCGGCCATCAGGAAGGCCTGACGCGACCCCGGGCTCACCACGAGCGACACGCTCGGGTCGATGGTGTGACCCTCGAGGATCTTCGCCGCGATCAGGAGGTCCCGGTAGCTCGAGTTGGTGCACGAGCCGATCGCGACCTGCTGGATCGGGGTGCCGACGACGCCGGCGATGGGCACGACGTGGTCGGGCGCGTGCGGCAGCGCTACGAGTGGACCAAGGGTCGTCAGATCGATCGCGAGCTCCTCCGTGTACGACGCGGCGACATCGGCGAGTAGCGGACGCCA
>DASYVN010000228.1:0-30857 GCA_035937095.1 Candidatus Limnocylindria bacterium | reverse complement strand
GGGATGCTCCCGGCGGGCGAGCTCGAGCCCCGCGAGCCCATCGATCGCGGTCAGGGCCTCATGCCCGGCGCCGCGCACGATCCGCCGCGCGACGTCGAGGTTGTTGGCCTCGTCCTCGATGATCAGGATCCTCGCCATCAGTCGGCTCCCGCGACGGCCGCGGTCGCACGCACGTGGACCGGCATCGTGAAGCTGAAGACGGCCCCGCCGTTCGGGCCGCTCTCGCACCAGATCCGGCCGCCGTGCAGCGCGACGAGTCGCTTGCTGATCGCGAGGCCGAGGCCCGTGCCGCCGTAGCGGCGGGTGGTGGACGCATCGGCCTGACGGAACTCATCGAAGATGTACGCCTGCGCCTCGGCGCTGATGCCGATGCCGGTGTCGGCCACCGAGAGCGTGACCCAGCCGTCGCCGCTCGTTGCCGAGACGGTCACTCCACCCGAGTCGGTGAACTTCACGGCGTTCGACATGAGGTTGACGAGCACCTGCCGGAAGCGCGCCCGGTCCGCCAGGATCGACGGAAGCTCCGCCGGAACGTTCGCGCGCACGTCGAGCTCCTTCGCGTCCGACTGCGGGCGGACCAGGGCCAGGACGTCCTCGACGATCGGCCGGACGTCGACCTCTTCGACGTTGATCTCCATCCGGCCGGCCTCGATCTTCGACAGGTCGAGCAGGCCGTTGATGAGGCCGAGCAGGTTGTCGGCGGCGGTCGTCACCCGCTGGAGGTCGGCCTCCTGCTGGGAGTTCAGCTCGCCGTCAAGACCATCGAGCATGAGCTTCGAGTAACCGATGATCGCGTTCATCGGGGTGCGGAGCTCGTGCGACACGTTCGCGAGGAACTCGCTCTTCAGCCGGTTGGCGCGCTCGAGCGCGAAGTTGTTGTCACGCAGCTCGCCGACGAGGTCGGCGTTCTCCTTCGCGACCGACACGAGCCGTGCGACCGTGCGCAGCGTCCGAGCCTCCGACTCGGTGATCTCGGCTTCGCCCTTGAAGTACACCGACAGCAGACCGGTGATGAGCCCACGGGTCGAGAGCGGCACGTGCGCCGCGCTGCGGAGCACCCCGTACGGCATGTCGGAGCGCTGGACCACGTCCGGGTCCCCGGTCTTGCCGCTGAGGACGTCCGTCGCGATCGACGTGGCCGTATCCGGCTCGATGTTCGCGGTGCTCGCCGACATGAGGCTCCCGGCCGTGCCCTCGCGGAGCACGATCGCGGCGGCGTCGGCTTTCACGAGCGACACGAGCCGGCTCAGCGATTCGGCGAAGATCCGCTCGCGGTCGGTGACGCCGACGACGGCGTCGGAGACCGCGTTCACGGTGCGGACCTCGTCGAGGTATTCCTGCTGCGCCCGATCACGTTCCTGGAGCGAGCGGGCCATGGTGTCGAACGCGCGCTCGAGCGTGCCGACCTCGTACGGCGACCGCGCGTCGATGCGCACGCCCAGGTCGCCGGCCTCGATCTTCTGGGCCGCGTCCGCCAGATGCTCGAGCGGCGCCGTGATCGTGCGGGCCGATCGATAGGAGAGCACCACCACCGCGGCCACGACGCCGACGAGCAGCACACCGAGGATGATGAACAGCGAGCGCCCGGCCTCCTCCACCGGAGCCGCGGCCACCAGCACGCCCAACAGGAGCGGGTCGGCGTTCGCGGTGTGCGTCCGCTCCAGGGTGAAGATCCCGTAGTAGTTGGCGCCGTTCACGTTGATCGTCTTGGCGAGCAGGTCGGTCGGCGTGTTGTCGACGTCCGCGCTCGTGGGGAACTGCGCGATCTCGTCGCTGTGGATCCCGATCGTCGCCGCCCGGGGCTGGCCGCGCCAGAGGATCGCGAGCTGGGCATCGGAGCTCGCCTGGATGGACTGGAGGAAGCTTGCGTCCAGGACGGTGCCGACCATGACGTAGCCGAGGACCTGGGTGTTGGCGTCGTCGCGGACGATGGACAGCGCCCGGACCGTCACCCCGGCGGGCTCGTCGTACAGCACGTAGGCCTGTTCGGGACTGGCGTTGGCCCGGGCGAGCAGGTCGGGTCCGAGCTTCTCGCCCGGTGCGATGTCCTGGCCACCGGTGATCACCAGTCCGCTGGCGTCGGCGTAGCTGAGGATGTCCGCGCCGATGCTCGCCTTCGCGAAGATGAGGAAGCTCTGGGCGTCGGCGATCTTGGCGACGCTACGGTCGGTCGCGAGATCGGTCGCGATGCGCTTCGTCGTGGGAAGACCGGCCACGAAGCGCGCGCCGCGCGTCGCCGTGACGACGCGCCCTTCGATGGCCGAGGCCGCGGCGCTCGCAATGATGCCCGCCTCGTCCTGGAACCGGGCCTGGACGAGGTTGTTGGAGACGAACTGGGCCACGAAGGCGATCACGACGGCCGCCAGCACGCTCACCGTCGCCGTGCGGAGCACGAGGACGCGGAGCAGGCTTGGCGGTGCGATCCGACCCAGCATCAGCGTGTTATCTGTCCTTGCTGTTCCCGCTTACTCGCCCGAGATGATCCGCTGGCCCTCGGGGCTCTTCACGAAGTCCACGAGCGCCTTGATCGCCGGCCTCACCTTCGCCGGGTCCGGGCTCGTCGTCATGTAGCTCGGCTTGGCGATCTTCCACGTGCCGTTGTTCAGGTTCGCGAGCGTCGGCTGGACCCCGTCCAGGCCGATGAGCTTCATCGTGGTGTCCTTGAGGTTCTTCGCCGACAGGGTCACCGTGCCGATGGAACCCTTGAACGCGCCGATCGCCTTGATCGTGTCGGCGGACTCGAAGATCTCCTGCACCTCGGCCGGATACTTCGGCACGCTCGAGCCGAAGACGTACGCCTCGATCGTCGAGCGCGTCGAGCTCGCCGCCTCGCGGACGAAGGCTTTCACCGGGCCAGCGGTGCTGCTGACCTCGGACCAGTCCTTGATCTGCACGGTGTACATCTTCGCGACCTGGTCCTTCGTGAGGTTGGTCATGGGATTCGCCGCGTTCACCGCGACCGCGCTTCCGGTGAAGCCGATCGGGCTGAGCGTGATCTTCGGCTCCGTCGCCCGCAGCTCGCGGCCGATGTAGCCGAAGTCGACGTCGCCGGTGCTCACGTTGACGACGCTGGTCTCGGTGTCGATGTCGTTCAGCTTGAAGTTGACGCCAGGGTGCAGCTGCTGGAATCGCGCGATGAGCGCGGTCATTTGCGGATTGGCGCCGTTCGCGCCGGACGCGATGTAGTCACCCGCCAGCGGGTCCTTCGTCTTCGCGGGCGTCGGAAGGACGCTCCCGCCGGCGCACGCGCCAAAGACGAACAGCGCCGCGATCAGGATCCCAACTCCCCGCCCCCACTGCCGGATATCCAAAGGACGCCTCCAACCAATTACTTCGCGCCAATTACTTCGCGCGGACCGTCAGATGCTCCGTCAGCCGATGTAGGTCGGCATCCCTCAACAAGGGGAAGCACGGGGGAGAAAACGCCCGATTTGCGTACAGAAACGGCGTCAGATCGGTAGAATGAGTACCCCAGGGCGATCAGCCGCGCGGCGCGGAGACGCTGGTGTAATGGCAGCACAAGAGGTTGTGGACCTCTTTGTCGGGGTTCGAAACCCCGGCGTCTCCCCGAATGACTATTCGCGGGGCGGCGAGTACTCGGAGACCGGCACCAGAAATGGACGGGTGCGTCCTGGTTGGACGGTGAGCGGCTCGGCGAGACCGGGCCTCGCGAACACCGGGACCCGCAGCCCGTGCAGCCGCTCGGTGCGGCGCTCCCATTTGGTGCCGCAGACCGGACACGCGAATGGGCCGTCGGGCATGCGCTCGCCGTGCTTGAGGAGGATCTTCGCGCAGCAGCGCTCCACGCTCGGCTCGTGACCGTCCTTCGCGGCGAGATACGGGAACGTGGACCCGGGTCCGGTCCGCTCGCGCCGTACGAACGCGCGTCCGTCGCCACGCATATAGGTGTCCCTCGCGGTCTTCTGCCACGCGGTCCCGTCCTCGGGACAGCTGAAGCCCGCGCCATCGGAATAGAAGCCGCCCCACTCGATGATCCAGTCCTCGCAGCAGTCCGCGAGGATCACGCGATCCATCGGAGCACCGCCTTCTGCGCGTGCAGCCGGTTCTCGGCCTGATCGAACACCGCGCTCTGCGGTCCATCGATCACGTCGTCGGTGATCTCTTCGCCGCGGTGCGCCGGCAGGTCGTGGAGCACGATCGCATCGGCTTTCGCGTTCGCGAGGAGCTCGCGATTCACCTGGAAGCCCTGGAACGCGCGCCGCCGCCGCTCGTATTCCTGCTCCTGCCCCATGCTCGTCCACACGTCGGTGTACACGACGTCGGCGTCGCGCACGGCGGCGACCGGATCCGCGCCGTACGTGATGCGGGCGCCCGTCGATCGCGCCGCGCTTGCGGCGAGCTCGCGGTAGCGGACGAGCGGTTCGAATCCGGCGGGCGATGCGACGCGCAGCGTCATCCCGGTCTTGGCGGCGGCCAGCATGAGCGAGTGGGAGACGTTGTTCCCATCGCCGATGTACGCCGCGACGACGCGGTCGAGCCGGCCCTTGCGCTCGCGGATGGTGAAGATGTCGGCGAGCCCCTGGCACGGATGCGAGAGATCGGAAAGCCCGTTGATCACCGGGACCGCCGAATACTTCGCGAACTCCTCGAGCGTCTCGTGCGAGAACGTGCGCAGGACGACCACATCCACGTATCGGCTCACCACGCGCGCGACGTCCGACACGCTCTCGCGCCGGCCGAGGCCGACCTCCTGCGGCGAGAGGTACGAGCTGTGCCCGCCGAGGTCGCGCATCGCGACGTCGAAGCTGAGGCGCGTGCGGAGGCTGGGCTTCTCGAAGATCATCGCGAGCGCGCGGCCGCGCAGCGGTGCGTCGCGCGGGATCGGATCGCGCTTCAGCGCGTCGGCGTCGTCCAGGAGCGCGATCAACTCGCCTGTGGACAGGTCGGCGAGCGACAGGAAGTGACGGACGCGCGTCGCGGCCAACGTCACTGGATGGCCCGGAGCCGCGGCCGCTGCTCGGCCATGAGCTTCATGAGCGCATCCGATAGGCGCGTGGCGTCATGCCTGATGGTGTCCTGCTTTTTCCACAGCTCGCGCGGGCCGCTCCACTTGTCGATCACCGGCGCCGCGGCGACCCGCACGCCCAAGGCCTCGATGCGCGCGAACTCGGCGGCGGTCGGATCGAGGTAGCGCATGCCCTGCTCGGCGTGGTGATCGCGCAGGTGCGAGGGCGGTGGGTCGTCGTTCAGCAGCGCCACATCGAGCCCGCTCCCGCCGAGGTAGTCGATCGCCTCGCACGTCCCCTCGGCCGCTTTCACATCCGCGTCGCGCAGGAAGATCCGTTTGTACAGCGTCACCGGGAGCACCTTGCCGCGGATCGAAAGGAGTCGCGCGGCCTCCTCGACGGCTCGGAGGAACGAGCCCTCCTGCTGCGCCAGGGCGGCGAGGAACAGGTTGCCGAAGGCCATGCCGTTCAGCTCGGTGCTCTTGTCGGTCTCGAAGCGGTGGCTGAACAGCCGGCGAAGGACGGGGTCGCCCTCGGCGAGGATGGCGATCGCGTTCCGGATGTCTCCGGGAGCCGGCACGTCGAGTGCGATGCGCACCTTGCCGGTCGACCGGCCGGAATCTGTCACCGCGATGATCCCGGTGATGTCGTCGGTGTGCGCGTGCAATCCGGCCATCACGGTCGGCGCGCCGAGCCCGCCGCCAGGCAGACCGCTCGCAATTGCTGCGTCACATCGAGAATGTTGGCAGATATCCAACTGAGGCCGACCTATCCGCGGCGTCACCCGGCCGGGTGAGGCGATCGGCCGAAGCCGGATTCATGATCCCGCAGTCGTGCAAGTGCGCAAGCTGACTTCCACCATCCGCGACGCCGCCCCGTGGCTTGGGTTGACGGCTGTCATCGGCCTCGTCGACTACTTCACGCCACCGAGCTACGCGTTCGCCTCGATGTACTTCATCCCGATCTTTCCGGCGGCCTGGCGCTCGCGCGCGGTCGGCTTCATCGTCGCCGCGGCGTCGAGCTTCGCCTGGATCATCTGCGACTACGTCCAACGGCCGGTGATCGACGAGGTGGCGCAGATCTGGAACTACACGACCCGGATCGTCGTGTTCGTCCTCGCGGTGATCCTGGCCTCGATCCTCCAGCGCGAGCAGCACCGCATCAACGAGCTCGACCGCCAGCGTCGGAGCCTGCTGACCTTGCTCGAGCACGAGGTACCGGGCCCGCTCCGCGAGCTCGCCAACGACCTGCGCGGCTTGAGCGGCGTGGCGCCGCAGATGCGCGAACGGCTCACGAAGCGCGCCGAGCAGCTGGTGTTCCTGTCCGACGACCTCGCCTCCCTCGGCGAGCTCGAGGCCAGCGGCCTCCGTCTTGAGAAGCGCGCGACGAACGTCGTGGACATGGTCCACGAGCTTCGCGCCGGCGCGTCGGATCGCCAGCATGTGGTCCTCACGGTGCCCGTGGCGCCGCTGCGCGTGAACGCGGATCCGGATCGGCTGCGCCAGGCGCTGGACGCGATGTTCCGCGAAGTGAGCGCGACCGCCGACTCCGTCAGCGTCGACTGCCGCTCCGAGAAGGGCTTGGTCGCGATCTCGATCGGCAGCGCGACCATGTCCATGCCATCGAGCGCGGCGACGCCCGTGCGCGGCGACGACCCCGCCGTCGGGGCGCGCACCCAGCTCGCTCGCGTTCTGGTCGCGGCGCACGGCGGGACGCTGTTCGGGTCCCGCGAAGCCGCCGGCCGCGGCCAGCGATTGATCGCGAGATTGCCCATTTGAACGAACCCCGCCCGCAGAGCGGGCGGGGACCAAGACGAGGGCCGAGACACAGAGCATCATCTGCGCATGCGCCGCCACATCCCGTCATGGGCCGTTCAGTTCGGCGTCGGCATGGCCCTCGTCCTCATCGCGATCGCCGTCTTCGCCGCGCTCCTCGGCGCGGCCGTGCGCGGGCCGACGGCGTTCTTCGACGAGCTCGGCAAGACCGTCGCCCGCCTCGCGCCGCAGCCGCAGCCCGATGTCCGCGACGACGGTCAGCTGAAAGTGCTCATCAAGGCGATGCCTGACGGGAAGCTCCAGGTCGGCTCGATCATCGAGGACCAGGACGAGGTCGTGTTCACGGTGACGGCTCCCCGTTCCGCCGTGCGGGCCCTGGTCAAGCCGGGCGACCAGCTCCGGATCGGCCGCGACGGGAACGTCGAGGTCGTGCCGACCGGGATCCCCGGTCTGCTCGATCAGCTCCAGCGGACGATCGACGACCTCAAGAAGCGGTTCTTCGGCGGACCCTGAGATAACAGGACGGCCGCCCCCCCCCGTCGGAGGGCGGCCGAAATGTCCGAAAGACGCTTCTCGCTAGCTGGCGCGCTTCAGGGTCGCCTGGTGGGAACGGACCGCGGCGGTCTGGCGAGCCATGAGCTCGCCGCGCCACGCCTTGCGGCGCTCGAGGGCCTCGTCGTAGCCGTGGTCATAGCTGCGGACCGCAAGGAACCCGACGACGACGATCCCGAGCGCGGTGCCGATCATCATCCCGAGGGCGAAAATGAGCATTCCCGTCTGCCTTTCCGCGCACCCGGCGCGGTCCGTATTCCGGATGACCCAAATGCACGGGACGTGCCACCATGGCGCGCACCGGTGGACGTTCAGCTCGCGGTCGAGGCTCGCGAGGTCCGCAAACGTTTCGGTTCTGTAACGGCGCTCGATGGCCTGACCCTCGGGATCGCTCCGGGCGAGATCTACGGCCTCTTGGGGCCCAATGGCTCGGGAAAGACGACGTTCATCCGGAGCCTCGCGGCCGTGCTTCGCCCGGACGCCGGCGAGCTCCGTATTTTCGGTGCGCTGCCGCGGGCCGCGGTGTCAGGCGGCACCGTCGGGTACATGACCCAGGCCGCGGCGCTCTACGGCGAGCTCTCGGTCGAGGAGAATCTGCGCTTCTTCGGCGCGCTCGAGGGCGTGGCCGACGTCGACGCGAAGCTCGAGGACGCCCTCCGTCACGTCGATCTCCTCGATCGCCGCGGGTCCGCCGTGAGGACGCTCTCAGGCGGCATGCGGACCCGCGTATCGCTTGCCGCGACGCTCCTGCACCAGCCCCGGTTGCTCCTCCTGGACGAGCCCACGGTCGGCATTGACCCCGCGCTGCGCCGCGAGTTCTGGGAGCACTTCCGGTCGCTCGCAGCGTCCGGGGTGACGATCCTCGTCTCCAGCCACGTGATGGATGAAGCCGCGCGCTGCGACCGACTCGGGCTCATCCGGGCCGGACGGCTCCTCGCCGAAGGGAGCGCCCAGGAGCTCGTCAGGCGCGCGGGCACCCACGACCTCGAAGGCGCCTTCCTCGCGCTGTCGGCAGCCCCGTCGTGAGCCTGCGGCGCGCGGGCGCGGTCGCGAGGCGCATCGTCCTGCAGTTCCGCCGGGATCGGCGTTCGCTCGCGCTCCTGTTCGTGGCGCCGATGGTGGTGCTCACTCTCGTTGGCGCGCTGTGGGGATCCGCGGGGCCGAAGACGGTCCGCGTCGTCGCGGCCGGTGACGTCGACCCGCAGCTCTTCGAGGCGCTGCGCGGTACGGAGATGCAGCTCACCGCCTTGGATCGCGACGCGGCGCTCGAGGAGCTCAAGGCCGGGCGCGCGGATGCGATGATCGAGTTCGCGGACAACGCCGCGACGGTCACGGTCGAGGGCTCGGATCCGACGCGGACCGCGGCGATCGTCGGCCGGGCCGAGGCCGCGCTCACCCACCTCATCCTCGACGTACCGCTCACGGCGTTCGTGAAGGTGAGCTACCTGTACGGCGGGCCGGACTATTCGCTCCTCGACTACCTGGCCCCGGTGCTCATCGCGTTGTTCGCGTACTTTCTCATCTTCCTGCTCTCGACGGTCTCGTTCCTCCGCGAGCGCACGAGCGGCACGCTCGAGCGGCTCCTTGCGACGCCGCTCACGCGCGGCGAGCTGGTCCTCGGCTACCTGAGCGGGTTCGCGCTGTTCGCCCTGCTCCAGGCGCTCGTCATCCTCGCCTTCACCGTGTTCGTGCTGAAGGTGCAGTACCGCGGCAACCTCGCGACGATCTTCGTGGTCGAGGCCGTCCTCGTGGTCGGGGCGGTGTCGCTCGGCCTCGCGATCTCGGCATTCGCCCGGAACGAGCTCCAGGCCGTCCAGTTCGTCCCGCTGGTCCTGCTCCCGCAGGTCTTCCTCTCGGGGTTGCTGGTGCCGATCGATCAGCTCAACGACGCCCTGCGGGCGATCTCGGCCGTCCTCCCGCTGACGTACGCGAACGAGGCGCTCCGGTCGGTGATGGTGAAGGGGTACGCCCTGACCGATCCGCTCATCCTTCGGGATATCGGGATCCTGGCGGCGTTCGCGCTCCTCATGGCCCTCGCCGCGGTGCTGTCCATCCGCGGCGAGGTGGCGTAGGTCTCCCCCTGCCGGGGGAGGGCCGCGCCGCCGCCCCCAGTACACTCGTCGTAGCTTGAGGAATGAACATGGACCCTGCGGGGTCTGGAGTCCGCCGAGGCGGTCTTGCCCGATCGCAACCCATTGCCGCGCCATTGGCGCGGCTTTTTTGTTGCGTTCGGCGTGTTCGGACCTCGGCGGAAAGATATAGGAGGGGCCCATGCGATTCTCGCTCATGCCCAAGAAGAGCATCTTTTTCACGCTGTTCAGCCAGCACGCCCAGAACGCGCTCGAAGCCTCGCAGGCGCTGGAGAAGCTCGTCAGCGACTTTACGTCGCTGGAGGACAAGGTCCGCGACATTCATGCGATCGAGCACTACGGCGACAACCTCACCCATCAGATCATCCAGGAGGTCAACAGAACGTTCGTGACACCACTCGACCGCGAGGACATCGTCGGGCTCGCCTCCAAGCTCGATGACGTGACCGACGTCTGCTGGGACGTCGCGGAGATGATCAGCCTCTACAAGGTCACGAGCATCCGCCCGGCCGCGATCCGTCAAGCCCGGACGCTCGTGCAGGCCGCGGGTGAGGTCGTCGAGTCGCTGCGGAACCTCGAGAAGCTCGAGGGGCTCGAACCCCACTGGATCAAGATCCATACCCTCGAAAACGAAGGCGACGCGATCTTCCGCGAGGCCGTGGCCGACCTCTTCGCCCGCTCGACCGATCCGGTCGAGATCATCAAGTGGAAGGACATCCATGGGCTCATCGAGGTCGCGATCGACCGGTGCGAGGATGTGGCCAACATCGTCGAGATGATCGTCGTGAAACACAAGTAATGGATACAGGGACCTGGATCGTCCTGTCGGTCGTCGTTCTCGGGCTCATCTTCGAGTTCGTCAACGGCTTCCACGACGCGGCGAACGCCATCGCGACGGTCGTCGCGACGCGCGTGCTGACGCCACTCCAGGCGACGCTCATGGCTGGCGTCCTGAATCTCGTCGGCGCGCTGGCCGGCACGGCTGTCGCGGCGACCATCGCAAAGGGCATTGTCGATAGCACCAAGGTCACCCAGGACCTCGTCCTCGCGGCGCTCGTTGCCGCGATCGTCTGGGACCTCATCACGTTCTACGCGGCGCTGCCGACGTCGTCGAGCCACGCGCTCATCTTCGGGATGATCGGCGCCGCAGTCTCCGTCCACGGCTGGGACGTGATCATCGTGCCCGGCGTCCAGAAGACCAGTGCAGCGATCATCGTCTCGCCCACGACCGCGCTCGTCGTGGCCTATGTCCTCATGCTCGGGCTCTACTGGCTGCTCCGGAACGCGAGCGCGCACTGGGTGAACAGATTCTTCGGCAAGGCCCAGATCCTTTCCAGCGCCTGGATGGCATTCACCCACGGCGGCAACGACGGGCAGAAGACCATGGGCATTATCTCTCTTGCGCTCTTCGCCGGCGGCATGCTCGGTGGCCAGCCCGCGGGGTTCGTCCCCGATTGGGTCAAGTTCGCCTGCGCGATCGCCATCGGGCTCGGCACCATGACCGGCGGGTACCGGATCATCAAGACCATGGGCATGCGCATCACGTTGCTGAAGCCGGTGAATGGCTTCGCGGCCGAGACGACCGCAGGCGCAGTCATCGAGGTCGCGACGCGACTTGGCATCCCGATCTCGACGACGCACGCGATCTCGGGCGCGATCCTCGGCGTCGGTGCGACGCGCCGGCTGTCAGCGGTCCGGTGGGGTATCGCCGGCCGCATCGTCTCCGCGTGGATCCTCACGATCCCCGGCTGCTTCATCTTCGGCTGGGTCGCGGCCACAGTCATGCGCGCGGCCGGGCTGCACGTCTAGCGAGTCGAGCGCTTCCTCGCGGGGACGGCTCGGCCGTCCCCGCCGCGCGGCGACCTTCGCCACGCGAGCCTTTTCACGCCACCCCGGCAAGCTCCGGCAGGGCGAACAGCTGGTCGAGGGACCCGATGACGTGGTCGGGGACGGCATCCCCGGTTGCGGACAGGGCGGCCGCCCGGTCGGTGAGCCCCGTCGTGATGAGCACCCCCACCGCGCTGACCTTGTGGGCGGCCACGATGTCGTACTCCGGGGCGTCGCCGACCACGACCACCGGGCCCTCACTGCCCGCCCGGCGGAGCGCCTCTTCGAACAGGAATGGCTCGGGCTTCCCGATGCAGAGGGCCTCCCGTCCGCTCGCCACCTCGAGCGCCTTCACGATGCTCCCAGCCCCCGGCAGGAGCCGGCCCTCGACCGGATACGCGCGGTCCTTGTTCGAAGCGATGAATCGCGCGCCGCCCAGGAGCGCGCGCTGCGCCTCGGCGAGCCGCGCGTACGTGAGATGGAGGTCGAGTCCAACGACGACCGTGTCGGGCAAAGGCGGCAGCGTCAAGTGGGTCAGGTACTCGCGCATCGCGGCGGGGCTCATCCCGTCGGCCGCCGCTTCAGGCGGCGGATGCGCGCCGGGCTGATCCTCCGCGCGCCGCACGCCGATTCCGACCGCGCGGATCTCGTCGCGCAGGCCGTTCGCCCCCACGACGAACACGTCCTTCGGTTTCGGGTCCAGCCGCTCGAGGTAATGGGCGGTCGCGTAGGCGCTCGTGACGACGTGCTCCTCGTCCCCGCCCAGTCCGAGCGCCGTCAGTCGCACGACGTATTCGGCGCGCGACGCCGTCGAGTTGTTCGTCGCGAAGAAGACCTGCCAGCCGGCCGCGCGAAGCCGGGCGAGCGTCTCGCGGGCGTGCGGCATCACCACGTTGCCGCGATAGAGGACGCCGTCCATGTCGAAGATCGCGGTGGGCATCGGTCTATAGCGCCGCTTTGTACAAGGCCTCGATATCGGGCTGCGTGGTCGTTCGCGGGTTCACGAGGATGTTCCCGGAGAGCATCGCGTCCTTCGCCATGTTCGGGATGAGCCCTTCGTCCATGCCGACCGTACCGAGATGCGCGGGGATGCCGATGGTCTCGTTCAGCTCGAAGACGTGGTCGACGGCGGCCCTCGCCTCCTGCTTGGCTCCCATCACGCTTGCGATGGTCGCGTAGCGGTCGGGCGCCGCGCTGCGGTTGAAGTCCATGACGTGCGGCAGGAGCGCCGCGACCGCGGTGCCGTGCGCGACGTGGCACCAGCCACCGAGCGGCAGGGCCATCGCGTGCACGTTGCCGAGCCGGGTGTTGCTGAACGCGAGGCTCGCGGTCACGACGGCGCGCATCATCGCTTCGCGCGCGTCGATATCCGTCCCGTCTTTCACCGCGCGGGGAAGGGCCCACGCGGCGTCGCGGATCGCCTCGAGCGCGAGGACCTCGGTCATCCGATAAGCGTTCTTGGAGGTGAACGACTCGATCGCGTGGACGAGCGTGTCCATGCCGGTGATCGCGGTGAGGAACGGCGGCAGGCCCGTCGTGAGTTCGGGGTCTTCGAGCGCGAAGAGCGCGGTGGCGTTCGGGCTGATGATGACGAGCTTCTTGTGCTGGTCCGGATCCGCGATGACGGAGTTGATCGTGATCTCGGCGCCGGTGCCGGCCGTCGTCGGGATCGCGACGACGGGCGCCGCCATCTTCGGCACCTTGTCGATGCCGATGTAGTCGAGGACCGTGCCGCCGTTCGCGAGCAGCACCGCGGCCATCTTCGCGGTATCGATCGACGAGCCGCCGCCCACGGCGACGAAGCTGTCGGCGCCGACCTCTTTCGCGCGCTCGTAGGCGCGCTGGACCTCCGCGACGCCGGGGTCGGGCACGACCTGGTCGTAGATCTCGTACGGGATCTTCGCCTCGCGGAGCTTCTCCTCGAGCGGTGCAACGAGGCCGGCCTTGATCACGCCGGGATCGGTGACCAGAAGGACCTTCTTCGCGCCCACCTGCCGGAGTGGCTCCGCGAGGGTCAACGCGACGCCGCGGCCGAACTGGATGCGCGTGGGGATACGGAACACGTCGATGCGTCCGGGCACGGCGGGAGCGTAGCCTCGCCGCGTGACCGACGCCACGCCGCTGCTCGCGCTCGGCCTCGTGCTTCTCGTGGCCGCGCTCCTCGGCGCGGTCGCGCGGCGGCTCGGGCTTCCGGCCATCGTCGCGTACCTCCTGGTCGGTCTCGCCGTCGGACCGTTCACCCCGGGCTACTTCATCGAGCGGCAGCAGCTCGAGCCGCTCGCGGACGTCGGCGTGATCCTCCTGCTGTTCGAGGTCGGCATCGAGCTCGACGTCCGCGCGCTGCGCCGTGACGAGCCGCGCGGACTGCTCATCGCCGCGCCGGTCCAGGTCGCTCTCGGCATCGCGCTCGGGGCGGCCCTGGCGCTCGCGACGGGCATGGCACTGCCGGGGGCGCTGACGATCGGGCTCGCGACGGCACTGTCCAGCTCGGTCGTCGTCGTGAACATGAGCCGCAGCCGCAAGCGGACGCTCGACGACCGGACCGGGCGGACGCTCGTCGTGTGGGCGGTCCTGCAGGACGTGGTGAGCCTCGTCGCGGTCGCGTTGTTGGCGGCGATGCTCGATCCCGGCGGTGGTGGCGTCGCGGTCGCGCTCCTCCGGCTCGTGGCCTTCGCCGCGCTCGCGAGCCTCGCGCATGTCTTCATCGTGCCGCGGCTGCTCGCGGCGGTGCGAAGCGAGGGCGACACCTTCCTCATTGCGTCGGTCTCCGTCGCCCTCGTCACCGCCGCCGTCGGCGCGGTCGTGTTCGGCGTGCCGGTCGCGCTCGCGGCATTCGTCGCGGGCCTCGCGTTGAGCGCCGATCCGAAGGCCCAGGAGGCCCGACGCGAGGTGATCCCGTTCCGCGATCTGTTCGCCGTGCTCTTCTTCGTCGCGATCGGGACGCTCGTAGACCCGGCGGCGATCGCCGACAACTGGCTCTGGTTCGGATCGGCTCTTGCGCTCGTCGCACTGAAATCGCTCGTCGCGACCGCCCTCGCGGCCGTCGCCCGGCTGCGGGTGCGCAAGCTGCAGCTCGGCGTCGGACTCGGCCAGATCGGCGAGTTCAGCTTCGTCGTGCTCGGCCTGGGCGTCGCTGCCGGCGCGATCAGCGGCGGCGTCTTCAGCGCGGTGCTCGCCGCCGCCGTCGTTTCGATCACGCTCTCCGCGATCGCCGTGCGGCTCTTCCCGCAACAGGCCGCCAGCGCCCGCGGCTCATTGGACTAGGGCGTGGGCTTCCCCTCCGTATCGATGGCGCTGCCGGCGTCGGGCGGGGTGCCGCGCTTCACCGTCTTCTTGCCGCGGGTGCGGTACGCGCGCCACGCCCGGCCGGTCACGCCGTCACGATGCTGGGAGCCTTCGACGTAATCGTCGACGCGCGCGAGCACGATCGCGGTGATGGCCGCAAGGGCCAGGCGCCAGAAGGTGAAGAACAGGAGACGCACGCATCCGCCCAGACAACAGCCCACGCCTGGCACTCTAGCGAGAGCCGTGCCAGGCGCGGGCTGCCGCGAAGATCAGGCCGCGACGGTCTGCTGGGTGGCCTCCGGACGCGTCACGCGACGCGGAGCGCGGGCGGCGAGCGAGATGATCGCCGCGATGACAACGATGGCGATCGGCAGGGCCATGCTCGGACGCATCGCGTCGACGAACGCGTGCGTGAACACCGCGTGCCCGAGCTGCGCGAGCCGGTCCGCCACTTGTTGCGGGATGTCTGGGGGCAGCTGCAGCGCGGCGCCGTTCTGGCCCGCGCCGACCTCGAGGCCCTGCTTGGCCGCGCTCGCGAAGCCGTCGACGAACGGCTGGCGGAAGGGCGCCGGTAGCTGTCCGGAGTACGTCACCGCCTCGGATGCCAGGGATGTCGCGAGCTGGTTCTGGAGGACGGCACCGATCGCTGCGCTCGCGATGACGGTGCCGATCTCCTGCATCGTGTTGAGGACGCCGGATGCGGTACCTGCGAGCTCCGGCTTCAGATCGCGGGTCGCGAGGTCGTAGACCGGCGTCCACACGCCCGACAGGCCGATGCCCATGAGGATGAGGCCAGGCAGGAGTGCCCACCGATCGCCATCGGCGCTTACGGTCCAGGCGATGAACGCGAGGGCGACCGTGAAGAGGACGAGGCCGACGAACAGGAACGGCTTCGGTCCGATCCTTTGGACCTGGCTGGCCACGACGCCTGACCCGACCATCATCGCGAGCGGCATCGGCGCGATCGTCAGGCCCGCGGTCAACGCGTCATAGCCAAGGACCGATTGGAAGTAGATGGTGAGCGGGAGGAACACGCCGAGCAACGCGAAGCCCATCGCCATCAGCACAAAGACCATGAGCGTGAAGTTGCGATCGCGGAAGACCTCGAACGGCAGCAGCGGCTCGCGACCCTGCACCCGCCGCTCGTACGCCATGAACGCGACGAGCAGGACGATGCCCGCGACGATGATCTCGGGGATCGTGATGAAGCCCGTGACCGTGCCCCAGTCGAAGCGCTGGCCCTCGATGAGGCCATACACGACGAGCAGCAGGCCGGCGCTCGCGAGGGCGACGCCGACGAGGTCGAGCCGGTGGCTACGGCCGAGGCGGAGGTCGGGAACGAAGGCGAACGCGGCAGCGATGAGGGCGACGCCGATGGGGATGTTGACGTAGAAGATCCAACGCCAGCCGAGATGCGAGACGATCAATCCGCCGAGCGTCGGCCCGAGGACCACGGCGAGACCGGCGAGGATCCCGAAGATCGCGAACACGCCGCTGCGCTTCTCCGGCGCGAACAGGCTCGTGATCATCGGCAGGCCCTGCGGCGCGATCAGCGCGGCGCCCAGGCCCTGCGCCGCTCGCGCGAGGATGAGCTGGGTCGGATCCTGGGCGAGACCGCTGAGCGCGGATGCCACGGTGAACGTCCCGACGCCCGCGATGAACAGCGTGCGTGGACCGAACAAGTCGCCGAGCCGCGCGGACGTGATGAGGAGCACGGCGTAGACGAGGCTGTAGGCGTTGAGCATCCAGAGGATGCCGTCGAGCGGCGCTTTGAGGTCGTCGACGATGCTCGGGATCGCGATGTTCACGATCGTCAGATCGAGCAGGGTCATGAACAGCCCAAGGCTGAAGACCATGAGCACCAGCCAGGGGTTCTTTCGGGGGGTCTCCGCCGCCATGATCGGTCTCCTTCGTCCTGCGCTAGACTATTTCTGTGCTCGGGTCATTATCTGCGCGATGCAGATAATGTATATATCAGGCGATACGGAGCGGCAAGTGGCGACGAAGCGATCGCGTCGCGAGCTCATGCAGGCGATCAGGAGCGGCTTTCAGCAGACCAGCGGGCAATCCGTGCTGCTGAGCCAGATCATCGCGGACAACGTCGGGCTGTCCCCGAGCGACCTCGAATGCATGGGGTTCCTGGAGGACGGTGGACCGATGACCGCTGGGCGCCTCGCCGAGCTCACCGGACTGACGAGTGGCGCGGTCACGCGGATGATCGACCGCCTCGAGCGCGCGCGATACGTGCGGCGCCGCAGCGATCCCGATGACCGTCGGAAGGTGCTCGTTGAGCTCGTGCCCGGGCGCGCGAAGGAGTTCGACCGTTTCTACGGCCCGATGGCCCGCGGGGCCACCGAGTTCCTCGCTCGATACAGCGATGCGGAGCTCGCGCTGATCGCAGAGCTCTTGGATCACATGCTCGCCTTCGGCCGCGCGCAGACGCAGCGGATCCAGGCGCTTCCGGACAAGCCGAAGCGCAAGCTCATCAAGCTGAAGGCGAAGATCCCAGTTCAGCGGGGTCAGAACGTGCGGATCAGGCTCTGACCGTCGCCCTGGCGAGAGGCGCTAGACCGAGGGGGGCGGCTGCACCACGGGAAGGGTGTGGATCGCCCGCGGCACGAGCAGGACGCTCGCGCGCTCCGGCCGGCCGATGTGCTCGTAGGCGATGTCGAGGGCTTCCTCCACGTCGACGGCGGCACGAAGCTTCGCGAGGCGCACCACCTCGGGCGCCTCGGATGCGGCGACGATGATCTGGCAGTGCTGCAACGTGAGCGCGACCATCACTGCGCGCTGCTCGCCACCTTCGAAATGCCGGCGGGCCGCCTCGACGACCGCGGCTGGCGATTCAGCGGATTCGAGGGCGTGGAGGAACCGCTGCTCACCCGCTCCTTCGCCCGCGCCCTCCTCGAGCTTCGCGGGCAGGATGATCGAGCCGCCCTCGCGCACCACCGGGGTCGGCGCGAAGCGCAGGTACGTCGCGGCGCGTGAGGCCTGGTACAGGTTCACGTCCTTCGGCGCGCCCACGCCCGCGATCACGATGTCGTACTGCTTGGGGATCGGCCGGGTGTAGATCGCCGCGGCCTTGGCGACGAGATCCGTGAGGACCGCGTCCGGATCGCCGGACGCCACGGCGACCACGCGCTCGCGGTCGTCGGTCACGACATTGATGCAGAACCGCAGTCCCGCACGGCGCGCGATCTCGCGGACCGTTTCGTGGAACGGATTGCCGTCGATCCGGCCTAGGCGCACGCCGGGGTCCTCGAGGAACCGCATGCCGTGCGTCGCGGTGATGACCGGCTCGCCGCAGCAGCCGATCGCGACGGTCTTCCGGCCGCCGGAGTAACCCGCGTACTGATGCGGCTCGACGATGCCCGTGGCGACCACGAGATCGGCGTCCTTCACGATCCTTTGGGTGAAGCCAGGGACGTCGTACGGCGGGATCGTTCCGAGATCCGCCCACATCGCCGGATCGCGGCCGTTCGAATCGGTGACACGGACGCGCGCTGCCACGGCGGCCCCGAGCTTTTCGGTCTTCTCCGCGTCGGTCGTCGGCCGATGCAGGCCGACGGCGACGATGATCGTGATGTCCTCGTCGGCGATCCCGCCGGCGTTCAGTTCGTCGAGCAGCGGCGGGACGAGCACGTCGTCCGGGCACGCGCGGGTGAGGTCGGTGACCGCGATGACCGCGCGGGGCCGCCGCGAGCCGGCGGCGCGCGTCGCGTCGGCGGCGAGATCGCGCAACAGCCGCGAGCCGAGCGGCGCTGCGAGGCTCGCGCGCGCGGCGACCGAGAGGTCGCCGACGGGAGTGGCCGCCGCGGACTCGATCACGTCCACGTCGAACCATGGCTGGACCATGAACTCCAGCTCCTGGTGGCCGTAGGGGACGCGGAGCATGCGTTCGTGGCTACCGGGGGCTTTTTGCACCGCCCCCGACTCTAACTATCGAACTAGAAGTGCACGCCAAGCAGGCGCAGGACGATGAGAATGACCACGATGACGAGCAGGGTGTGCACCCAGTTGCCGCCGGCCAGGAAGCCACCGTCGCCGACGACGGCCCCACCGCGCGAGCCGTAGAACCGACCGCGACCGAAGTAGCCGAAGAGCCAGAGCAGCAGGATCACGACGATGAGGAGCTCGAGCAGGCCCATGCATACCTCCACGCGGCACTCCTTCCGGTGAGCGCCCGCTTCACGGAATGGGTAAGCACGGCGGATGCCGTGCGGGCGACAACGAAGAAGCTGGAGAAGCTGGCCCTCCTGGGGGCCTACTTCCAGGGGCTCGACGACGGCGATCTGGCCATCGCGGCCCGCCTCTTCGCGGGCGTCCCGTTCCCGCGGACGGACGAGCGCGTCCTGTCGGTCGGCGGGAGGGCGCTCCTCGACGCGGTGGTCGCGCGGAGCGGTGCGACCGGCGACGACATCGAAGCGTCGTACCAAAAGCATGCCGATATGGGCGATGTCGCGGCCGAGGTCACCGAGCGCTCGCCGGCGCCGCCGCGCCTGACGCTGGCGGAGGTCGCAGTAGCCTTCGATCGGATCGCCGCGGCGCGCGGCGTGGCCCCGAAGGGCGAGCTGCTCGACGCGCTCTTTTCGCGCGCGACCCCCGGCGAGCTCCGTTACCTGGTGAAGGTCATGGGCGGCGAACCGCGCATCGGCCTGCGCGAGGGGCTGCTCGAGGACGCGATCGCCCGCGCGTTCGGCCGCGATCGAGAGGCCGTCGGCCGCGCGCACATGCTCGGCGGCGACATCGGCGTCACCGCGGTGCAGGCGAAGAGCGCCACCCTCGGAGACGCGCGCTTCGTCCACTTCGCGCCGATCGGGATGATGCTCGCGACGCCGGTGCTCGACCTCGCGGAGGTACCGAGGCGGTTCCCGCCCCCGTACGTCGTCGAGGATAAGTACGACGGCGTGCGCGCCCAGGTCCACAAGGAGGGCGATCGCGTCGAGCTCTACTCCCGCACGTTCGACCGGGTCACCGACCGATTCCCCGAGCTCATCGCTCCGCTGCGCGCCATTCCCGGGACGTATGTCCTCGACGCCGAGGTCCTCGCCCTCGATCCGGGGGGCCGGGCCATCCCGTTCACCCGCTTCCAGCGGCGCCTCGGGCGCAAGGTCGTGAGCGAGGAGCTCAAGCGGGAGCTGCCGGCGACCCTCGTCGTGTTCGACGTGCTCGAGCGAGATGGGACGCCGCTGCTCGACGTGCCCCTCGCCGAGCGCCAGTCGGTGCTGCGCGCACTGCCGCTCGCCGCGCCCCTCGCCTTCGCGCGGTCGTCCGCTGTCGGCGCAAGCGGCGAGGCGCTCGTGGTCGCGCTCGACACGGAATTCGCCGCGGCGCGCGAACGGGGCAACGAAGGCCTGATGGTGAAGGACCCCCGGTCGCCGTACCGGCCAGGCCGGCGCGGCATGGAGTGGCTGAAGGTGAAACGCGCGCTTCGGACGCTCGACGTCGTCGTCACCGCCGTGGAGTGGGGCCACGGGAAACGCCATGCCGTTCTTTCCGACTACACCTTCGCCGTTCGCGACGGCGACCGATTCCTCAACGTCGGCAAGGCCTACTCGGGCCTCACCGACAACGAGATCGCTGAGCTGACCGAGTACTTCAAGGCTCGAACGCTGAAGGAGTACGGCCGCACGCGACTCGTCATGCCGGACACCGTCATCGAGGTCGCGTTCGACCAGGTCCAGCGGAGCGCCCGCCACACGTCCGGCTACGCGCTGCGCTTCCCCCGCATCGTCCGGCTGCGGCCGGACAAGCCGGTGAGCGAGATCGACACCCTGGACACGGTGCGGTCCATCGCCGAGCCCGATACTGACGCCGGATGACGGCGCGGGAACGGAACGAGCGATCCCCTACGGGTGCCGAAGGCGTGACCGAGCCCGAGCGGCGCCAAACCGGCCGCCGCGCGTCCGACTCGATCACCGGGGTCGCGTTCGAGGACGCGTTCGTCGCGCTCACCGACGGCATCCTCATCAGCGACGGCCACGGCAACGTCCTCTCCGCGAACCCGGCCGCGTTCCGGCTCCTCGGCGAGGACAAGCTCCTCGGCCGGCCGTTCGAGGACCTCCTGCTCGTGTCCGGCGCGATCACCGTGCAGAACCCCGACGGCCAGGCGCTTCGCCGCGCCTGGTTCCCGCGCGAGGACCGGATGGGCGTGCTCGAGTTCGTGTCGACGCCGCTTGCCGGATCGAGCCCCCGCGCGATCATCCACACGGTGCGCGACGTCACCGCGAGCGCTGAACTGCTCCGCCTGAAAGAGGAGTTCCTTCTCGACGTCGCCCACGAGCTCCGCACGCCGATCGCGGCGCTCACCGCGTCGCTCGACCTCGTGCACCAGGACGCGCTCTCGATGCCGCGCGAGGAGCTGCGGACCATGGTCGGCACGCTGCGCCGGAGCGCGCTCCGCCTCGAGCACCTCGTGGAGAACCTGCTCGACGCCGGGAGCATCGAGGCCGGCACGTTCGAGGTGCGCGCGGCCCCGACGAGCATCAAGGTGATCCTCGAGGACAGCCTCGTGTTCGTGCGGTCGATCTTCGATTCGAAGGGCCAGCAGCTCGTCACGCACTTCGGCCGCGCGACCGATCGGGTGGTCTGCGATCCCCGCCGGACCGGCCAGGTGTTCGCTAACCTCCTCGGCAATGCCGGCAAGTACGGGACCGAAGGCTCGGAGATCACACTGCGCACAGAGTCGGTCGCCGGCTACGTGAGGGTCACCGTCCACAACGACGGCCCGACCATCCCGCCGGGAGAGGTCGCGCGGCTGTTCGAGCGGTTCTTCCGGAGCCGCACGGTCCGGGGAGAATCGGGCGGGCTCGGGCTCGGCCTGACGATCTGCCGCGCGATCGTGCAGGCGCAGGGCGGCGAGATCGGCGTCGACAGCGCGCCGGAGCGCGGCACGTCGGTACACTTCACCCTCCCGAAGGCACGCGTGCTCGCGCAGGAGGCTGGATCGGCGTGAAATTGTTGGTCGTCGACGACGACCGCGACCTCGTGGAGCTGCTCGACTACGCGCTGCGCCGCGAGGGCTACGAAGTCGTGCGGGCCTACGACGGCGAAGCCGCGCTCGAGACGCTGACCCGCGAACACCCCGACCTGGTCGTGCTCGATATCAACCTGCCAAAGCTCGCGGGGTTCGTGGTCCTCGAGCGGATCCGGCACGTCGACGAGCACGTCGCCGTGCTGCTGCTGTCGGCGCGTCAGGACGAGTCCGACATCCTCCGCGGCCTGCAGCTCGGCGCCGACGACTACATCACGAAGCCGTTCCGTCCCAAGGAGCTCGTCGCGCGCGTGAAGGCGATCCTCCGTCGCTCGGTGCACACCCGCGGACGGCCCGCGCCCGCGGTGTACAAGACCGGAGACATCGTTCTTGACGAAGCCACGCACGAAGTGCGTACGGCCGAAGTACCGGTCCACCTCTCGCCCACCGAGTTCAAGCTGCTCCGCCACTTCATGGCGAACCCCGGGCGGGTGCTCACGCAGGAAGAGATCCTCGAAGGCGTGTGGGGGTATGACGCGGACGTCGGCGGCGACCTCGTGAAGCTGAACGTCAGCCGGCTGCGCCGCAAGCTCGGTGGCGATGGGCGCACCCGCGACGTGATCCAGACGGTGCCGGGCGTCGGGTACCTGTTCAAGGGCGCCGAAGGCGGCGTGCAGCGCGAGGAAGCCAGGCCGCGCTAGCTAGGTGCCGGAGTCGCTGAGCCTCCGGCGCGTCGCCTCGAGGTCGAGCGCGTTGCTGTACACGGGGTAGACCGCGAAGCCTGAGGCCTTCGAGATCGCGTCCACCGCGGTGTTGTTCGGCAACGGGAGCGCGACCGTGAGGACCTGGCCTTCCTTCCCGACCACGAGCGCGTTCCACTCCGCGGCGAGGGCGCGCGGCAGGAACGCCTGCAGCTCGGAGGACGCGAGGCGCGCGGGCTCCGCGAGGTACGGCGCGGGCGGCGGGGTCGCGACGCGCGCATGGAGCGATCCGCGCGGCCCCTCGGCGAAGCTGTGCTCCCAGACGCGAACGCCGCCCCCGGCTTGCTTCGCGTGGTACATCGCCGTGTCGGAGAACTCGATCAGCGCGGCCGCGTCGCCCGACGGCCGCGGAAACGTCGCGATACCGATGGACAGTCCGATGGTCTCGCCGGCGGCCGCAAGCTCCAGGGGCAGTGGCAGCGCCGCGATCTTCTCGAGCACGCGGCGCGCGACGCGCGAGGCGACCTCGCTGTCGGCCTCGGGAATGATGATCGCGAACTCGTCGCCGCCGTAGCGGGTCGGCACGTCGTAGACGCGGACGGCCTGCTTCAGGCCGGTCGCGACCGTTCGGAGGACGGCGTCGCCGGTGCGATGTCCGAAGCGGTCGTTGATCGACTTGAGGCGATCGACGTCGATCATGAGGAGCGCGAGGAGGTGCTCCGCGCGAAGGGCCCGATTGAGCTCCGCATCGAGGCGATGATCGAAATGCCGCCGGTTGAACAGCCAGGTGAGCGGATCGGTCTCGGCCAGGCGCTGCATCGCTTCGCCCTGCTCGCGCTGGAGGAGGCACGCGCCGATGTGGCTCGCGAGCAGCTCGAGCGTCACGAGGTCGTCCTCGCTGAACGAGCGTCCGTCGAGCGGGTCGGCCACGTTCAGCACGCCTCGCGACTCGTCGTCGACGATGATGGGCACGGACATGAACGAAGAGGTGCGGTAGCGACCCGGGTCAGCTCCCTCCCGCGCGGGAAGAACGTCGCCCGTACGAACGAGGAGCGAGCGCTTCGAGGCGGCCACGGAGCCGACGACGCCCTCGCCCTGGCGGACGCGGACCTGCTTCTTCACCTCGTCGGCGATGCCGACGGCGTGGGCGATCACGAAGTCGGTGGTCAGCTCGTCACGGACCAGGAGCGAGGCCCGCTCCCCGCGGACGAGCTCCGTCGCGACCTTGAAGATGGAGTCCAACAGATCCTCCGCGAGCCCAGCCGGGCTTGCGGGCCCTACGCCGTTCAAGTCGCCTCCCCGATGCGCTGCGGCCGAGTGTCCGTTCGCCGCCCCACCCTGGCCATGACCGTTCGGTATCGGTTCGCCCGCCCGGCGGCGCAGGCTAGGGCCTTGCCGGATGACGGGCGGAAATCCCCGTTCAGCGAGGGTTGGGCCGCGGTATCAGTCGGTCGGAACGGCGCTCGCGAAGACGGGTCGCCCATCGGTGAGCCCGTCGGGATCGTCCGAAAGCGTCACCGCGCCGAGGAGCAGCCGGGGATCACAGGCGACCAGCCTGTCGTCAGTTCCCCGATGGGCGACCAGCCGGCCTGACCCGGCGACCCGGCCGCGCACGAGCTCGCCGCACAGCGCCTGCCAAGCGGGCGGCGTCTCTGCCGCTCCGGTCAGGCTCGGGCCGGATCGTGCCCGCAAGCACCGGCGCGCCGGTAGGGGCGTCGACGCAGCCCGGCGCCTCAGGCCTGATGGCGACCGTGGTGCGGCGCCAGTCGATCGCCGCGTTGCGCGCGATCGCAAGGAGCCACGTGCGGACCGAGCCGCGATCGGGTCGATACGTCCTGGCGCGACGCCACACCGCGTGGAACGCGTGCTGGCGACCTCCTCCGCGCGCTCGGCCGCCCGCGGCTGCGGTATGAGGATGCCGAACACGATCCGGCCGTACCGGTCGTACAGCTCCCCGAGTGCCGAACGGCCGTCCTGAGCGATCCGAGCCATCAGCATCCTGTGGTCACCGTCGCCGTCCTCGTCAGCGTCTGCGGATCGTCGGGCACGCCGGCAGCCGCTGCGACCACCGCGGCAGCGTCAGCCCCGGCGGCCGCCGCAGGCGCGGCGCAGACGTCCACCGATATCCAGGGCTTCACGTTCCAGCGAATACGGATGTCGCCAAGGGCGCGAAGGTCACCTGGACCAACAAGGACGGCACCACGCACATCGTGACACGCGGCAGCCGATCACGGTCAAATAGCAGTCACTGCCAATCGCGTGACGCGAGCTTCACGAACAGCGCAAGCTCGTTGAGGCGGCGCGCCAGCACCGAGACCACTCCGTCGACGTGCTGGAGCGTCCCCTCGACGACCACCGCGCCACCCAGATCGACGACCGGCTTGTACTTCGCGTACGTCGCCGGGCGGATGATGATGTTCACGAGCCCGTACTCATCTTCGAGCGAGAGGAACACGTGCCCCTTCGCGGTCTCGGGGTGCTGCTTCACGACCATCGCCCCGGCGACCGTGACGACGCTGCCATGCGTCCCACGCTGGATGTCCGCCGACGAGCGCACGCCACGTGCGCTGAGCCGCTCGCGGTAGAAGCGCATCACCTGCGGCCCCGTCGGGATCCCGGTGATGCGGTAATCGAGGGCGGCGCGCTCCTGCTCGCTGAGCTCGGGAAGCGCTGGCGCGGTCGTGGTCGGGAAGGCGAGCACCGGTCGCGTGAACGCCGGTGACGCGCGGTGGGCGTCGCGCGTCCGCCACAGCAGCGCGCGACGGGCCTCGCCGAGCGCGTCGAAGGCGCCGACGAGCGCGAGGTTCCGCAGGCCCTCCTCCTTCATACCGACGCGCGTCGCGAAGTCGTCGAACGACCGGAACGGGCCGCGCTCGCGCTCGCGGACGATCGCATCGGCCTCGGCCGCGCCGAGCCCCTTGACCTCAACGAAACCGAGCCGGACGTCATGCGTGCGGCACGCGCGATGACGCGCGATGGTGAGCGATCGATCGACAACGATCTGATCCGAGGAGTCAGGCGAACGGTGATGGGGGGCCGGGGTGTCTTCTGAGCGAAGGGTCGGTCCGGAGGGATATGCCGTGGGCTCGGACGCACCTGACCGACCGAGTGAAGAAGGCACCCAGGCCCCCGACGCACGCGTTTCGACGATCGCTTTGGCTTGAGAGCGGTTGACATCGACCGGCAGGATCGCGATGCCGTGGCGCTTCGCGTCGCCCGCGATGACGGCCGGCGAGTAGAACCCCATCGGCTGGTTGTTGAACAGCGCGACGTAGAACTCGGACGGGTAATACAGCTTCAGGTGCGCCGTGTGATACGCCGTGAGCGCGAACGCCGCCGCGTGGCTCTTGCAGAACCCGAACTCCGCGAACGCGGCGATCTGGCCGAAGATCGTGTTGGCGGTCACGTCGTCCACGCCATGGGCGAGCGCGCCGCGCACGAACGGCTCGCGCAGTGTCTCCATGTCGGCGCTCGAGCGCGCCCGGCTCATTGCCCGGCGGAGCTTGTCGGCCTCGGCCGCCGTGAACCCCGCGACGGCCATCGAGACCCGGAGGATCTGCTCCTGGAACAGGATGACGCCGAGCGTCTCCTTGAGGATCGGCTCGAGGAGCGGGTGCGCGTACGACACCGGCTCGCGGCCCTGCCGGCGACGGATGTACGGGTTGACCATGTTCCCCTGCAATGGACCGGGTCGGATGATCGCGACCTCGACGACGATGTCCGCGAAGTTGCGCGGCCGCACGCGCGGGAGGGCCTGGGCCTGCGCGCGGCTTTCCACCTGGAACAGGCCGATCGTGTCGACCTCGCAGATGAGGTCGTACACCGCCGGATCATCGAGCGGGAGCGTGCCGAGATCGAGCCGCACCCCATGGAGCTCATCGATCATCGCGACCGCGTCCTTGATGAGCGAGAGCGTCCGCAGGCCGAGCAGGTCCATCTTGATGAGTCCGAGGTCCTCGACATCGCGCTTGTCGAACTGGACGACGTTGCGGTCGGGCATCGTCGCGCGCTCGATCGGCACGGTGTCCACGAGCGGAAGGGCGGTGATGAGCATCCCACCGTTGTGGATCGAGAGGTGCCGCGGGAAGTCCGCGATCTCCGCAACGATCTTGCGGAACGACGGCCAGCGCGCGCGTTCGAGCTCGTTCAG
This sequence comes from Candidatus Limnocylindria bacterium, assembly GCA_035937095.1. Classification (GTDB taxonomy): domain Bacteria; phylum Chloroflexota; class Limnocylindria; order P2-11E; family P2-11E; genus UBA4735. The sequence continues at coordinate 4,537 of DASYVN010000228.1, read as the reverse complement.
GTCGTCCGCTAGGGCCGTCGGGCGGCTCTGGCCCCCCGGCCTGATGACCATGCGCGAGTCGAAGCGCGGCGCGTCGATGGACTTGGCCATCCGGTCGACGACCTCCGGCCGAAAGCCCAGAGCCTTCGCGACCTCGCGCGACGACGAGCGCGACCGGTAGGTGACGACGTTACAGACCATCGCCGCGTACTTCTCACCGTACTTCCGGTAGACGTACTGGATGACCTCCTCGCGATCGTTCGTCGCGATGTCGAGGTCGATGTCGGGCATCGTGTGGGAGTCCTCGGTGAGGAAGCGCTCGAACAGCAGGTCGTGGGCGATCGGGTCGACCTTCGTGATGTCGAGGACGTACGCGACGATCGAGTCCGCGGCCGAGCCGCGGCCCTGCGCCGGGATCCGCCGCTCGTTGCAGAACCGCACGATGTCCCAGTTGATGAGGAAGAACTCCGCGAGCCCGCACCGGTGGATGACGTCGAGCTCGTGGGCGAGCTGCTTCGACACCGCGGGGGTCATCCCGCCGTACTTCGCGCGCGCGCCGTCCTGGCAGAGCGCGTAGAGGAACGAGAACGACGTGTACCCCTCCGGCACCGGGAACCCGGGGAGCCGCTGGTAACCGAAGCCGAGATCGAGATCGCAGCGATCGGCGATCGCGCGCGCGTTCGCGAACGCCGCGGGGTGGTGGCCGAGCCGCTCGCGGAGGGCAGCCTCGCTCTTCAGCCAGCGCTCGCCGTTCGCGGCGAGCTGCTTCCCCGCCTCGTCGACCGTGCACCCGAGGTCGATGCAGCGCAGGACGTCGTGGAGCTGCCGCGCCTCCGGCCGCGCGTAGCGCACGTCGTTCGTCACGACGGTCGCGAGGCCGAGCTCGGCGGCGAGCTCGGCGCGGATGTCGCAGCGATCGATATCCGCCGGTCCCCAGCGATCGACAAGCTCGGCGTACAGGCGATCCCCGAAGACCTCGCGCAACCGCGCGAGCGTCTCGGCGTCGTCGCTCTCCGAGAGCGCGATGAGCCCCGCGGGCTGATCGGCGACGAGGGCGAAGGTCGCGCGCGGCTTCGTCTTCTCTCCCGCGAGCTGGGCCGCCGACACGATCCGGCAGAGGCTGGTCCATCCATTTCGGTCGATGGCAAGGAGGGTCACCGGATCGGAGTCGATGAGCCGCAGCTCCGCGCCGAAGATCGGCTTGATGCCGCGCTCGCGGGCGGCGTTCCAGAACCGCACCGCGCCGTACAGGCCGTTGGTGTCGGTGAGCGCGAGCGCATCCTGGCCGTGCTCGGCCGCGGCGTCGACGAGGTCGTCGACGCTCGATGCGCCATCCAAGAAGCTGTAATGAGAGTGAACGCGGAGATGGGCGAAGCCCGGCATCGCGCGCTATGCGCGGGTGGGCGAGGTCGAGGGGGTCGGGTTTCTCGCGAACGAAGGGTCGATCCGAAAGGCTGTGCCGCCGTCTCGGACGCACGTGATCGACCGAGTGAGCGAGGGGCCCGACCCCCGAGGCAACGTCGCCCACCCGCGCGCAGCGATGCGCGGCATCAATCCATCACCCGCTGCAGATACCACTCGCCGCGCTTTCGGTCGCCGTAGATGTCGCAGAGCAGGCCGTCGGCGGTCCGCAGGGTCAGGTACTCGCGTGCGATGCCGTCGGCCCACCACTCACCGTCCACGCGCCAGCGCCGCACGACCTCCACGACGACGAGCCGCCGGTTCCCGACGCGCAGCGCGCCGGGCTCGCCCTCGTGCCATTCCATATGGGCCGGCAGCGGATCGGCGAAGAGACGACTCACCTGACGACCTCCTCCCATTCGGCGACACGCTCGGGCAGGCGCGCGTCGGCATCGATGACCCGCGGCTGCAGCACGGTCGCCGCACCGAGCCGGGTGCGAAGGAACTGCGCGACCGAGATCGCCTCCTCGGCGTGCGCTCCATCGGGCGCGAACAGGCCGATCTGGCGGCCGCGCGCGGGCTCGACCGCCGTGATCTCGAGCGCGGCCGAGGCCACGAGACCGAGCATCGGGATCTCCTCGAGCCCCCAGCGCAGCGAGCGGACGATGACCGCCGATTCCGCCGAAGGCGGCAACAGCGAGCGCTCGAGCCCCAGCGGCAACAGCTCCTCGCGCTCGAGGACGAGGCGGATGCGCAGCGCTGCGAGGCCGTCGTGCCGCAACGCTTCGGCGAGCTCGTCGGCCGCGGCGCGCAGCGCGAAGATGAGCCGCTCGCGCGAGTCGACCGGGTCGTCCCACATCCGCTTCGCCCGGATGCGCCTGCGCGGTGCGACGCCGTGCACGTCCTCGATGAGCTCGCCCGTCGCGAGCGCGTACGCGATCGCGGCGGCGTGACCGAAGCGATCGGTCACCGCACCCGACGTCAGCGCGAGGAACTCGCCGATGCGCCGCACGCCAAGCAGCGCCAGCTCCTCGATCACTTTCGGATCGAGCGGCAGCACGTCGAGCGGCAGGACATCGAGGAACGCGCGCTCGCCGCCGGCGGGGATCTCGCTCACCTTCCCCGCGGGCGTGCGTGCGGCCGCGACGCGCGCCACGAATGGCGTCGTACCGACACCCGCGGCCAGGCCCTGCCCGCCCGCGGCGGCGCACGCGCTGATCGCGTTGCGCGCGACGCGCAGCGGTGTGCCCAAGAGGCGTTCGGTGCCGCGGAGGTCGCAGACGAACGCGCCGTCGTCGGCGACGCCGACGCGCGGGAGCATCGCGCAGAGCGCCGCAAGGATCCGCGCGCGCGGCGCGCGCTCCGGGACGGCGACCGCGAGAAAGGCTCTGCTCATCCGGTCTGCTCAATCTCCGACCTGCGGTCGGAGACATGCTCCTCAGCGGACGCGCGAAGCTGCGTCCGCTGCCGCGAAGCGGTTCGGCTGGTGTTCTTCATCCTGTCTGTTCCAGCAGCGCGCCGCGGATGCCGACGTCGCGTGACTCGCTGCCGAGCGCGGCGAAGTGGAAGAGCGCGCGCTCGGCGACGAGCGAGGTCCAGCCGGTCGTGCGGCCGAAGCGCTGAGCCCACGCGATGCGCGCGACCGAGAACGTGGGGATCGCGAGGCGCAGGGCGCGCACGTCCGAGATGACGAGCAGCGCGGCGGGCGACGAGCGGACGATCGGCAGCAGCGGCGCGAGGTCATCGATACGCGCGCCATTTGAGCTGCCGGCGAGCTGCGGCCCGGTGTCCACGACCGCGAGCCGGAAGCCATCGCTGCGCAGCGCCGCGCCCGCAGCGAGCAGCACGTCGTCACGCGTCTTCGCACGAACAACGAAGAGACGTGCCAGGTCCACACCCGCACGCACGGCGGCGAGCGGATCGAACGTCGCGCTCGGGTCGATCCACAGCACCGTGCCGCCATCGCGCTGCGCGCCGGCCGCGGCGCGATGCGCGAGCGCGATCTTTCCGGTGCTCCCCGTGCCGACGAACGCGAGGGGCGCGCCCGCCGCGAGACCGGGTGTGAGCGTGTCGAGCGAGCTATCGGTCTGGATGCGCCGTTCGCCGGCGCGACGCTCGGCAACGGCGCCGTGCGCGAGCACGTGCGTCCCGAAGCGGCCTTCGACACGCGCGATCGCCTGCGCCAGAGCCACTTTTTCCTGGCCCACCCCGCCACGCTCCCCGTTTCCCGTCCCTCTGGCCTGGCCTCCATAGAACGGATGTTCTAACTCTAGGAGCGTCCTGGGCGGGCGTCAAGCGCCAAAGATCGACCACAGAACACGGCCACCCAGTGCCCATGGCCACCGTCCTGCACAGCCTCAGTGCCTAAGGGGGTCGACAGCGTGGACATCGACCACAAGGGACCCGAGAAGTGCACCGACTGCAGCGCCGATGCGTACATCCGCCTTGCCGGCACCGAGGACTACGTCTGCGCCCACTGCTTCGCCGATCGCGGCCGCACCGCCCGCGCCGCGCTGACTAAACCGTCGCAGTCTCCACCGACAAGATCGGTGGGAGGTGCTGCGCGATAAGGGCCCATGTCCGGCCCTCATCGGCACTTCCCCAGATCTCGCCGCTCGTCGTCCCGAAATAGACCCCTGCCGGATCGAGCCGGTCGGTGGCCATCCCCTCGCGCATCACTTCGTAGTTCGCCCCGCGCGGTAGCCCGTTCGCGAGCCTCGTCCACGACTTGCCGCGATCGCGCGTGCGCCACACCGCGGCGCCCGTCGCCGCGGGCGACATGCGCATCGGGAACTCCAGCGGGAAGAGGTAGGCGATCATCGGATCACGCGGGTGGATCGCCGACGCGAAGCCGTAGTCCGTGGGCAGGCCCTTGGTGACGTTGGTCCACTTCTTGTCGCGGCCATCCTTGAAGTACGCGCCGGTGTGGTTCTGCTGGAACCGCGCTCCTGCCACGATCGGATGCCCGACCAAGTGATGGACGCAGCCGAAGTCGCCCTCCGCCTTCGGCGGGAGCGGCGAGCCGGTGCCCTGGTTCGCGCTCGACCAGGAGCGGCCGCCGTCGCTCGTCTCGTACACGCCGGCCGCGCTGATCCCGATCGTCACGGAGTTCGGATCCACCGCGTCGACGGCGATGGAGTGCAGCCCGAGCCCACCG
>DASYVN010000227.1:0-21282 GCA_035937095.1 Candidatus Limnocylindria bacterium | reverse complement strand
CCGCCCTCGAACTGATTTCGTGTCCGCTTTTCTCGACTGCCTTCGTTCCCAAGGAGAGATCGAAGGGGATGTGGGGGGCGAGAACATTCTTCGACGGTGCTGATCAAAAAGCTGGACCCTGTCGACGAGAACCGACGCATGGTCTGGGACGAGCAATGGTTTCGGTCGTCCCAACAGCCTACTGTGAGCAATGGTTTCGGCAGGCATGAGCGTGAATGTGCCGAGACCATTGGCCTGGTCGCGCAATAGTTCGCTACACCATTGTTCGCTCGTGCCATCGAGAGAACCGCGTAAAATGAGGGCTCCGCCGAGGTAGCTCGGTCGGTAGAGCAAGCAATGGTCTGAAGAACCATGTGTCGCCGGTTCAAGTCCGGCCCCCGACACAGAGTCAGTTTCCTAGCGAATACGAAGAAAGGCGTGCGTCCGCGCTGACCCGGCGAGGGACGTGAACCAATGTTCGTGAGGCATACGCCGTGAGGTCCAAATGGCGGAGCCGTCGGTAGCAGCGTCGCTTCGATTCGGAATGGTGGCAGCCGTAGATTCGCCGGCGTCGGCGCAGTTCCTTATCAGCCTTGCGAAGTCAGTTGGATTCTCAGCGCGTGCGTCTTATGGGTGGCAAGCTCAGTCCTCAGCTCACCGCTTTCTTCACGAGCGCGCCGATCCTTGCCTCTTCGGCGGCAGTCAACTCCTTCAGCGCGAAGGCGACCGGCCACAGGGCGCCTTCGTCGAGGTTCGCCGCGTCGCTGAAGCCGAACGTCGCGTACCTCGTCTTGAACTTCTGCGCGCTTTGGAAGAAGCAGACGACCTTGTCGTCCTTGGCATACGCGGGCATCCCGTACCAGAGTCTCGGCGAGAGGGCTGGCGCGCTGGCTTTGATGACCGCATGGAGCCGCTTGCCCATGGCACGCTCCGGTTCCGGCATCTCGGCGATCTTCGCGAGCACGGCGCTGTCCCCGTCCGCCTTGTCCGCGCGCGGGCCGGGGCGCACGGCCGCCTTCAGCTCTCGGACGCGGTCCTTCATCGCGCCTCGTTCCTCGTCCGTCAATCCCTTGAACGCTTGCCGATCGCGGTGGTGCTCTGGGCGGACTTCTGCGTGCCCTTCATTGCAGGTTTCCTCTCAGCCATAGTGTCCGCTGACCTCCTGCGCGCCTGCGGCGCTGAGCGTGGCTTCGACGTTATGGAGCGGAGCCCCGCCTCTCAATTTAGTGGGTCGCCGTGCGCGAGGATGCGATGGGCGGCATGGCAGTCGCGATGCGGCTGGTATCGGTCGCAGTCGCACCGCACCTTCACCTCATCGCCCGTCCCCCGCAACGCGCGCATCGCGATTCCATGTGGTCACCTCTTTCATGACGCAGTTCATGACGCAGTTTGGCTGATAGAGCACAGCTAACGAGAGCTGTCGGGAACATCAGCTCCACGGAGGTCATAGGAAATGGCGTGATCGTGACTGGGTGGAGCGTTCTGAAGAACCATGTGTCGCCGGTTCAGCTCCGGCCCTCGGCACCGCGCGAAAATGACCAAACGAAATGCCGCTGACGAGATATACCCTGCGCACCTTGCACAAACCGCAGAACGATCCGTCTTTGTAGGCTCTCAGATTGCAGAATTTCTCGGAGGCGGATGACCCTAAGTTGTCTCGGCGATTCTGCTTCGTGTGCTAATCGCGGTCTCGCCGTCCTTGTAAGGCGCCAAAGGCACCTAGCGCGGCAGATCAGCTTCCGGTCGCAAGCTACTCCTCGCGCAAGATCTCCGCCGGCCGTAGCCGTGCGACGCGTGCGCTGCCCGCCACGATCGCAAGAGCGCTCGCGGCGAGCACGAGGACCGCGAGCGCTGCTACCCCGCCGATGGCCGGATCAGGTACGAACGGAGGCACGACGAACAGCGGTGCGAGTATCTGAATGTCCAGTGTCGCCGCCGCCGCGCCGACCGCGACCCCGATGACCAGCGCGATGGCGACCAGCAGCGCGCCTTCGACCGCAATCAGTCGGCGCAGGCGCGACGGATCGAGACCGAGCGCGCGCAAGATGATGAACTCCTTTCCTCGCGCCGCGAGCGTCGCTGCGATGAAGATGGCCGCGGCTGCCGCGCTCATGAGCACGGTGAAGACGGTCACGATCTGCGACAGTCCCGACAGGTTCAGCGCAGCGAGCGTCGACTGATCCTGGCTGTACGCCTCAGCGACGGTCTGGACCTGCAGCGAGTTCGCATCGGGTCGCGCGCGCAGCGTTGCGGCCACGCTGGCAATCGCGGAGTTGCTGTTCGCATCCGTGCGTAGGACGAAGAAGTCGGCTGCAGTCCTGCCCGTGAGCGAGGCAACCGTCGTACGAGTCGCGACGAGGTCGATGCCCTGGGGGAAGCCGGGGAAATTCTTGAACTCACCGACCGCGTGGAACATCGCGGGTACCAGCGTTCCATCGATACGCGGGAGCCGCAGCATCACGGCGTCGCCGGGCAGGATGTTGAAGGTCCGCGCGAGCTCGTCCGACACGAGCACCGCGTTCGGATCGGCCTGCAGCGCCGCCAGTGTCCCGCTCGTGGTCTGGTTGACGAAGAACGCATCGGGCGGTGCGGCCACTCGTCCGAATGCCGCTGGATCGACGGCAACGAGAGCGCGCTTGTCGTTCCCGACGAGCGCATCGTTGATCTGCACGACCGCGGTCGCTTCGGAGACGCCCGGCGCCATGAGCCACGAGCTGTCGGTCGCGGCGTGCGGGACGGCGGTGCTCGGCGTTACGCGCAAATCGCCGCCGACCACCACCCGGGCGTCGCTGCGCTGATGCGCGTCATAGGTCGCGATGAACAGCGCCAGACTCGTCCCGAAGGCGACCGCCAGCGCGAGCGCGGTGAGACCCGCCGCGAACGGGCCGCTGCGGCGCGCGAGCCCGCGTCGGGCCAGACCGCCGACGATCGACCCGAATGGCGACCGGGGACCCCGGTCCGCCCGGCGCAAGAACGCCAGCACCACTCGCACGAGCAACAGGGTCAACCCGACCCAGAGCAGCACCGGCGCCAGCAGCGTGTAGAACGAAAGCGACAGCGATTGGCCCTCCGCCGCGGTCGGGCGGAAACCGCCGGCCAGGAGGGTGATGCCCTCGATAGCCGCAGCGAACGCGATGAGCACGACGTCGAGCCGCAGCCGAAGCCACATCGCCGGCGCAGACGACACGATGTCACGGCGTTCTTCGGTGACGTCGTGAGCGAGCGCCATGCGGCGCGGCAGGTACAGCGCGAAGCCCGTCGTGAGGAGGCCCGACACGATCGCGATTGCCGCCGAGGTCGCGAGCGCCGCCGCGGTCGCTCCCGGTGGGAACGGCGTGCCGAACAGCACCGTGAGTACCGCCGCCGCCACGAGCAGCCCGCCGATCGCGCCGATCGCGCCGACCACGAGCGTCTCGACTGTGAGCTGCCGTCGGAGATGCGCCGGTCCGGCACCACGCGCACGAAGCAGGGCGATCTCGCGGCGATCGGCCTCGGCCACGAGGCCGATCGCGTAGCGGGCGATGTACGCGGCGAGCAGGACTCCAGGGGTGCCGAGGAAGAGGAACATGATCTTCGCGAGCACCGAATCACCCTGCGCGCCCGCCAGCGCCGAGGCGATGTTGTCGATCACCCGGACCTCCCCGGGGACGATGCGTTCGATCGTGCGCCGAAGACCCTGGGCGCTGGCGAGCGCGGCGGCCGGGTCGAGATTCGCGTAGCGCGCGCGATCCGTTCGCACCTGCACCTCGAGCACCGGCGGGGTGCGCAGGCCCGGGCTCGCCGACGCGGCATCGGCACGCAACGCCGGCAACACGGCGCTCGAGAACGTTTCTAGGTCGAGGACGATCGAGTTCGGTACGTAGGTGAACTCGCCCTGTGTGTCGACGCTGCGGCTGGCGAACAGCGGACCGGCGCTGCGAAAGTCCGCAATGCCACCGAGCGTCACGCTCAGCGGTGCCGCACCGGGGAGCGCGAGGCGCAGGCGGTCGCCGACCTTCGCGTTCAGGGCCGTCGCTGCCTCGGTGCTCAGTAGCGCAGTCCCCGGAGCGAACGCGCCGGTCGTGACGCGCACCAGCGGGAAGTCCCGCAGATAGCCGGCATCGAAGGCGAACAGCTTCGCGGCCCCGTTGAGCGAGGCGCCCGCGGCGCTCAACGCAGCGGCATTCAAATCCGCCGAGGCGAACGCGGCCGCCGCACCGACGCCCGGCGTGGCGGCGATCCTCGTGCGCAGCGAATCGAGCGTCGGCGCGTCCGTCGCGAGCGGCCGATTCACGACGGCCTGGAGGCCGATCGTCACGGGCGCGAGCGCGCGGGTGGTCATCAGGCGGGCAGACCCGTCGACGAAGGCCGCGATGCTCGCGATCAGCGCGACGGCGAGCGCCACGCCCGCGAGCGCGGCGAGGGTTCGTGCGGGTTGGCGCACCAGGCGCCGGAGGCTATACACCGGTCGCCCTCGTTGACGCGGTGTCACCGACGACACGTCCGTCCCGCAGGTAAACGAGGCGATCAAGGCTTCGGGCGATGCCCTCGTCGTGGGTCACGACGATCAGCGTGGCACCAAGCTCCCGCTGCACCCTGCGCAGGAGGTCCATCGTGCGCGCCGACGAGGTTGTATCGAGCTCGCCGGTCGGCTCATCCGCGAGGATGAGTCGGGGTCGGTGGACGACCGCGCGGGCGATCCCGACCCGTTGGCGCTGACCGCCGGAGAGCTGATCCGGGAGCCTGTCGGCGTGCTCGGCCAACTCGAGCGTTTCGAGCAGCGCACGGGCGGCCGCGGGATCGCTCTGCGTCCGCAGCGCGAGCGCCACGTCCACGTTCTCGACGGCGGTGAGGAACGGCAGGAGATTGGTGGATTGGAAGACCAAGCCCACGGCCTCGCGCCGATAACGCGCGCGCGCGGCTTCATCGAGTCCGGCCAGGTCGAGGTCATCGACGACGATCGATCCCCTCGTCGGGGGCTCGAGCGCCGCGATCAGACCGAGCAGCGTCGACTTGCCGCAGCCGCTCGGACCGACGATCGCGACGGATTCGCCCGAGGCGATCCCGAGGCTCACGCTGCGGAGCGCGTCGACGCCACCACGAGCGGTGGGGTATCGCTTGCTCACGCCTTCCGCCCGGAGCGTGGTCATGCGGCGCGTACCGTCCCGTCGCTCACGACAAGCATCCGCTGCGCTCGCGCGGCGACGTCAGGGTTGTGCGTGACCAGCAGGATCGTGAGCCCGCGTTCGGCCTGCAGACGGAGCAGCAGCCCGACGATCTGGTCCGCCGTCGCGCTATCGAGCTCGCCGGTCAGCTCATCTGCGAGCAGCAGGTCGGGCGCGTTCGCGAGCGCGACTGCGACCGCGACACGTTGGGCCTCGCCGCCGGACAGCTGACGTGGCAGCCGATCCGCCAGATTCGCCACGCCCACCGACTCGAGCAGCTCCTGCGCGTGCGCACGCTCGCGGTGCCCGGCGTATGGGCTGACGGCCTCGACATTCTCCCGGGCGGTGAGGAACGGGATGAGATTGCCGCTCTGGAACACGATGCCGATGCGTGTGGCGCGGATGCGGCTGCGCTCGTCCTCGTCGAGCCGACCGACGTCCCGACCATCGAGCAGGATCTGGCCGGCGGATGGTCTTTGCAGCCCGGCGATCAAGGTCAGCAGGGTCGACTTGCCGCTCCCGGTTCGACCGACGAGGCTGGTCACGGTCCCGCGTTCGATGTCGAGGTTGGCGCCGCGCAGCGCGACCGTCTCTACATCGCCTTCGCGATAGATCTTGAACACGTCGCGGACCCGAACGAGCGGCTCGGACGCGGTGGTCGTCACTGCCAGGTGAAGGTCATCGCGACGTCATCCGCGCCCTGCGGGTCGTACTGGCTCGCGGTCACGCCGTAGCTGAGGACCGCGAGCGTGGTCGCGTTCTTGGGGATGTAGTAGCGCACGCCGACGAGGTTGTTCGGCTTTCCGGTGACCGAGCTGGTGCCGTCGGTCCAGCTGTACACGACCTTCTGCACGCGGAGTGTGCCGACCGTCGCGACAGCCGGACCGCTCAGCAGACGGAAGTTCGTCGCGCCCGACGTCAGGGCGGCAACGTCCGCCACCGCGGCGGCCGCCGGATCCGATGCAGCGCTGCCGTGCAGCACGAGGATCTGGAGCCGCTCGAGCGGGCCGGTGACCGACGCGCTGCCGTCAGCGTTCGCGGTCATCTTGCCTGGCGCATCGACCCGATAGCCCTCGCGCGCGTTGGTGTACCGCACCGCCGGCGCCTCGCCGTTGTTCGCCTCCGCCGCACCGCCCGGCGGTTCGGTCGCGCTGCTCGCGCCCGTCGAACCGCTACCCGGCGGCGTGCAGGCCGCAGCGAGACCGAGCAACGTGATGAGGAGAAGTGTCCGCATACCCCTAGCGTCGCGCCGCTCCCTGAAGCTGGGCTAAAGAACGGGCCCGCTACGCGTCGGGCAAGAAGAAGCGAAAAGTCGCGCCGGGGCGGGCGGCGGCGAGCTCGAGGCGGCCACCGTGCGCCGACACGATCGCCGCCGACAGCGCCAAGCCGAGACCCGCACCGCCGGCGTCGCGCGTGCGGGCAGCGTCGGGCCGCGCGAACCGGGTGAACAGGCGCGATCGATGTTCCTCGGCGACGCCCGGCCCCTGGTCGCGGACCGCGATCCACCAGCCGCCGTCGCCGCGGGTCCCTGACAGCGTGACGGTCCCACCCGCCGGGGAGTGGCGAAGCGCGTTATCGACGAGGTTGTCGATCACCCGGCGGAGCAGCGGTGGTTCTGCTCGCAGTGTGCCGCTATCCGGCGCGATCACGGCGACGGTCACGCCGGCCTGGGACGCCGCACGCGACCAGCGCGCCGCGGCCTCGTGCAGGGCGTCGGCAACGTCGATCGGTTCGCGCGCTGCGATGAGCGCTCGCGCGTCGGCCCGCGCCAGGAGCAGGAGATGGTCGGTCAGCCGCGCGAGATGATCGACCTCGGTGCGCATACCCGTGAGGGACTGCTGGTACTCGGCGACGGAGCGCTCGCGCTGCAACGTCACGTCGAGCTCGTTCCCGAGTAGGGCGAGCGGCGCCCGCAGCTCGTGCGACGCGTCCGCAGTGAAGCGGCGAAGGCTTTCGAAGTTGTCGCGCACTCCCCGCAGCGCGCGCCCGGCCATCCAGTACGAGACGGCGCCCGCGACCGCGACGAGCCCGAGCGAGGCGAGAGTGAGCAGCCCGGCGGTCCGCTGCAGGTTCGCGTTCAGTTCCGCGACGGACCGACTCACGACCAGGACGCGCCCGGCGTCGAGCGCTTTGGCGTACACACGATGCGGAATGCCGTGAGTATCGGCGCCATCCGCGGGTGCGCGTCCCGTCCGCAGCGCCTCATCCGCGACTGCGAGCAGCATCGCTTTGGGGAGCGACTGGCCCGGCGACTCGGCGACGACGAAGCCTCCGGAAACCACCGCGCTGTCGACCGCGATCCCCTCGGCACTCTGACCCGGCGCGTCGGCGCCGAGCGAGATGACGCCGTTCGTATCTTCTATCCCCGCCGCGACGACCTCGGCCTGTGCGGCCAGCAGCCTGTCCGTGTCGGCGCGCTGCGCGTACGCGAGCGTCGTGAGCAGCGCGACATCGGCGAGGGTCAGCGCGAGCGCAAGGACGACGGTGGAGACGAGCGCAAGCCGCGCGCGAGTGCCACCGAGCGCACGCCTCACGACGACGGACCGTCGTAGCGATAGCCGGCTCCGCGCAACGTGACGATCGGGTCGCCGCCACCCGCCGCACGGATCTTCCGTCGGAGGCGTGCGATGTACACCTCGATGAGGTTGCGTCCGCCGTCGAAGTCGTAGTCCCACACGCTTTCCAGGATCTGGGTCCGTGTGACAAGACGACCGCGATTCACCAGCAAGTATTCGAGGACCGCGAACTCCTTCGCCGTGAGCTCGACGCGCTGGTCTCCGACGCGCAGGACGTGCGCGCCGGTATCGAGCGTTACCGCGCCCGCGCGCAGGATGCCGGTGCGATCCGGAAGATGCCGCCGCGTGAGCGCGCGCAGTCGCGCGACGAGCTCGCGCAAGGCGAATGGTTTCACGAGGTAGTCATCCGCTCCGGCCTCGAGACCGCGGACGCGATCATCCACCGCATCGCGGGCTGTGAGCATCAGCACCGGGACGCGCACCTTTCGATCGCGGAGCCTGCGGCAGACGCCGAAGCCGTCGAGCGAGGGAAGCATGACGTCGAGCACGATGACGTCGTACGGCGCGGCGAGCGCGCTCGCGACCGCCTCCTCGCCGTCGTGAACCATATCCACCGCGAAGCTCGCCTCCTCCAGTCCCCGGCGCACGCTGGTGGCGAGGCGGCGGTCGTCTTCAACGAGCAGAACCCTCATCTCCGCATCGTCTAACGGGCAGATAAACAGAACATGAAAGCCATTTTGGTGGCTGCGGTTTAGCTCGCCGTCAGATGGGCGGGCGATGCTGGGCGGGCTCGAAGCGTTGGGAGGCCCTGGCCATGAAGCGTCTGGTTCCAGCATTCGTCGCGGCGGCCCTCGCCCTAGCGACATTTGGCTCGATCGCCGTGCTCGGGCGGTCGTCCGCGGCGCCGTCGACGGTGACGGCGACGGAGCCGACCCCGGCGCCGACGGGGTCACCGGAGCCGCCTGAAGCCGCAGACCCCACGAACCCCGCGGTACCCGAGCTGGCGGAGACCGCCGACCCGACACCCGAGGCAACGCAGCCAGCTGGGACCGCCGACGTCGGACATGCCGACGACCCTGCGGACCCGAATGCCAATCACGAGTTCGACGGCCAGGAGTAGGGCTCGAGGGATCCAACGCGCCCGTCGCGGCGGCAGCGTGGGCAGGCCATCGCTGCTCCCGCATTCGGACTGCCGCTGTTGGTCTATGCGGCGATCCGCGCCAGGCGGGACACGTCAATGCCGATCCTCTTGAAACGCGGCTTCATCGACCACGGACATCTTCCGATTTTCGCGCGCGCAGATCCGCAAACCGTGAGCGTCAGAGCCCATGGAGCATCTTGCTGATCATCATGAATCGCGCGAACGACCTAACTCGACGCCGCCTTGCTATGTCGAGGGAAACGCGTTGAGGATCTGCGTGGTCGGTGGGGTCAACTTCATGGGTCCCGACGTCGTCCGAATGCTCGCCGACGCCGGCCACGAGGTCCTCAGCTACCACAGCGCGGCCCACGAGCTCGCGCTGCCCGAGGCGGTCCGACATCTTCACGGTCAGCGTGATGAGCTCGAGCAGGTCCGGGACGCGGTGCGCGAGTGGCAGCCCACGGTCGCCCTCCACATGGCGGCCCAGACCGAACGCCAGGCCCGCTCCTTCGTCCACGCCTTTGACGGCATCGCCGAGCGGACCGTGGCAATCAGCAGCTCCGACGTGTACCGGGCCTATGGCCGCATCAATCTGACCGAGCCCGGACCGCCCGATCCGCTTCCCCTCACCGAGGACGCGCCGCTCCGGGAGAAGCTGTACCCATCCCGGAGCGAGCCGCTGCGCTTGGCCGGTGACCCGGACGCCTGGATGGACGAGTACGACAAGATCGTCGTCGAGCGGGTCATCCGCTCCGCCACCATGCCCAGCACCATCCTCCGCCTCGGCGGCGTCCACGGTCCGCGCACCTACCGCCACTATGCGTACCTGCGGCGCATGCTCGAGGGCCGCCCGGCGATCGTGCTCGACGCCGCCTGGGCACGCTGGCGGGGCACCCACGCGTACTCGGAGAACGTGGCCGACGCGATCGTCCTTGCGACCACCGACGAGCGCGCGGCAGGCGGCGTGTACAACGTCGGCATCGAGGAGGCGCTGAGCGTCCGCGAGGTCCTGGAGCGCATCGCTCGGGTCGCTGGGTGGTCCGGTCGCATCCTGGCCTTGCCGGCGGATGAGCTCCCCGAGGTCCTCCGCGAGGGTGGAGGCCTGGATCAGGACTTCGTGCTCGACACGACGCGCATCCGCACCGAGCTCGGGTACCGCGAGCGCGTCGACCTCATGGACGGGCTGCGACGGATGGTCGAGTGGATGCGCCTGCATCCGCCGGCGCAGGACGACCGCCATCCCCTGCTGCAGCGACCGACCGACTGCACCGCTGAGGACGCCGTGATCGCGCGGGTCGGGGCAGTGTGACGGGCCACTCCTGACCTGGGACCCGGCTGGATTCGGGTCAGCGCGACACGTCTCCGGGTTGACGCCCTAACAGCAGCCGAGCATCGGCACTGGCTCGAAGCGAGCGTCTGAATCCGGTCGTGACGGATGGCCGAAGCGGCCAGTCGAAGATCTCGAAGAAACAAAGAACGCCGCTCGGCCCCGCCGAACGCAACACCGCGAAGGGGTGGACCATGCCGCGTGACGAAGGTGCGCCGGCACCGGAGGCCGCAAGCCGGTGTCAGATGCGAGCACCTTGAGCAGATCGGCCACGCTGGTCGCGGCGCCGAGCATCTGCGCGAGCTCTCGCGTCGTCAGGCCGTTCTGGCGCGCTCGACGAGGAACATGAGGAGATCGAGGGCCCTTCCAGCAGTGCGGGCGATCGCGCGTCCTTCCCCCGCGGCGCGTGGTGATAGCGCGGCTCTGCGACGGATATCCGTTCCACTTGACGGAATCCCGTCAGAGGCACAGCATCCCGTCGATCGTATCGGGGAGGTGCACCAGTCGGAGACCGCGCGCGCATTTACGCGCATTTAAGGGAAGAGAACATCAGCGGAGGGAGAACATGAGACGTAAGTCAACGCGCTGGCTCGGCGGGTTGGCGGGTGTCGTGCTTGTCGCCGCCGCGTGCGGCGGGACGCCGGCCAGTGGTAGCCCGAGCCCGTCGGGCAAGGCCTTTATTCCGATGGTCTCGAAAGGCTTCCAGCACCAGTTCTGGCAAGCCGTTAAGCAGGGAGCTGAGAAGGCGGCGACGCAGTTCAACGTCAGGATCGATTTCCAAGGACCTGAGAACGAGTCGCAGGTCGACAAACAGCTCGAGATGGTGCAGACCGCGCTCAACCAGAAGCCGCAGGCGTTCTGCTTCGCGGCGCTCGATAGCAAGGCAGCCATCCCCCTACTCCAGAAGTTCAAGGACGCGAACATACCGGTCATCGGCTTCGACTCCGGCGTCGACAGCGACATCCCGCTCGCGACCGCGGCCACCGACAACATCGCGGCGGCGGGGGCGGCGGCGGACAAGATGGCGACCCTCATCGGCGGGAGCGGCGACGTGGCGATCGTCGCGCACGACCAGACGAGCCGCACCGGCATCGACCGGGTGAAGGGATTCACCGATCAGATCAAGAACAAGTACCCGAACATAAAGATCGTCGCGACGCAGTACGGCGGCGGCGACCAGCTCAAGTCGACAGACCTCACGAAGGCGATCCTCCAGGCGAACCCGAACCTCAAGGGCGTCTTCGGCGCGAACGAGGGGTCGGCGATCGGCGTGCTCAACGGCGTGAAGGAATCCGGAAAGTCAGGCAAGGTCACGGTCATCGGCTATGACTCGGGTCAGCAGCAGCTGGACGCGATCCGCAGTGGCCTCGAGGCCGGCGCGATCACGCAGGACCCGATCGGCATCGGCTTCAAGTGCGTCGAGGCGGCCGTGAAGGCGATCAAGGGCGAGAAGCTCGACAAGAATATCGACACCGGCTTCAAGTACTACGACAAGACGAATATCGACAACCCGGACATCGCGGCACTGCTGTACAAGTAGCGGAGACGGTCTAGCGGAAGCGGACGGGGCTGTCGCGGATCGCGACGGCCCCGTCCGTCCGCGTGGGAGGATCTGGTCGTGCGGAAGACGGTCGGCGATCTGCTCGTCGAGATGGACGGGGTCAGCAAGGACTTTCCTGGCGTCCATGCGCTCAAGGAATGCCGCTTCGACCTGCGCCCGGGCGAGGTCCACGCCCTCGTCGGCGAGAACGGCGCCGGCAAATCGACCCTCATGAAGATCCTCGCCGGCGTCTATCGGATGGATGCGGGAAAAATTCGTCTCAAGGGTTCCGCTGTCGATATCGCGAACCCTCGCGCGGCGCAGCAGCTCGGCATCAGCATTATCCACCAGGAGCTGAGTCTGATGCCCAACCTCACCGTCGCGCAGAACATCTTCATTGGGCGGGAACCCCGCGGGCGGCTCCCGTTCACCCTCGATGAGCGCGAACTGAATCGTCAGGCCCGCGCGCTCTTCGAGCGCCTGCATCTGGCAGTCGAGCCGCAGACCAAGGTGGCGAACCTGACGGTCGCGCGGCAACAGATGGTCGAGATCGCGAAGGCGCTTTCCTATCGCGCCGCGGTCGTGATCATGGACGAGCCGACGGCCGCGCTCACCGACACCGAGATCGACGAGCTCTTCCGGATCATTCGGAAGCTGCGCGACGACGGCGTCGGCGTGGTCCATATCTCCCACCGCCTCGAAGAGCTCAAGCGCATCTCCGACCGAGTGACCGTGATGCGCGACGGCCAGTACATCGCGACGGTCGAGACGAAGGACGCGTCGCTCGAGCGGATCATCAGCATGATGGTCGGCCGAACGATCTACGAGGGCGCGCCCGAGATCCCCGAGACGGCCAGCCCAGCGGTCGTGCTTGATGTGCGTGGCCTGAACCGCGGGCGCCTCGTCAGGGACGTTAGCTTCAGCGTGCGGCGCGGCGAGATCCTCGGCATCGCGGGACTCGTGGGCGCCGGCCGCACCGAGGTCGCCCGTGCGGTGTTCGGAGCGGATCACGTCGACTCGGGAACGATCGAGGTTAACGGCCGGCCGGCACACATCAAGACCCCTGCGGACGCGGTGCGGCTCGGGATCGGCTACCTCTCGGAGGACCGCAAGCGCTACGGCCTCGCGCTTGGGATGGACGTCGAAGCGAACATCGTGCTCGCGACACTCGGCAAGTTCCTCCGCGCCCTGTGGCGCGTCGACTTCCGGCGGACGCGGTCGACGGCTGAGCAGCGCGTTCAGCGCCTGGGCATCAAGACGCCGAGCCTCCGGCAGAAGGTCCGCAACCTCTCCGGCGGGAACCAGCAGAAGGTCGTCATCGCCAAGTGGCTCACCGCCGACACCGACGTCCTCATCTTCGACGAACCGACGCGAGGAATCGACGTCGGGGCCAAGAGCGAGATCTATCACCTGTTGAACGAGCTGGCGCGTCAGGGCAAGGCGATCATCATGATCTCCTCGGAGCTCCCCGAGATTCTCCGCATGAGCCATCGCATCGTGGTCATGTGCGAGGGTCGGATCACCGGTGAGCTCAGCGGCGCCGAGGCCACGCAGGAAAAGATCATGACCTTCGCCACCATGCGGGCGCCGGCGGCGTAGGGATCCGCCGTTTTCATGAGACTCCGGGCGCGGGCACTGACACCGCTGGGCAGGGCGAACCTTGGTCGGTCGGGCGCGGTGCAGCGCCTGCTCGCGTTCGCCGCCCTGATCGTCATCGTCGTTGTCTTCTCGCTGCTCTCGCCGAACTTCCTGCAATTCGACAACTTCGTCGGGATCCTCCTCGCGACGACGGTGAACGGCGTGCTCGCCCTCGGCGTCACGTTCGTGATCATCACCGGCGGCATCGACCTCTCGATCGGCACGGTGATGACCCTTTCCGCGGTGATGACCGCGATGTTCCTCACGGTGTGGCACCTGCCGATCCCGCTCGGGATCGCGGCCGGTCTCGCCACCGGGGGTGTCGCCGGCCTGGTGAACGGGACGCTCATCGCAAAGCTGAAGATCCCGTCCTTCATCGCGACGCTCGGAATGCTCAACATCGCGAAGGGCCTTGCCCTCGTCATCTCGGGACTCAAGCCGATTTATTTCAACGACACGCCCGCTTTCAACCAGGCGGCGACGGGCTCCGTCGTGGGCGCCGCGGTCCCGGGCCTCGACGTGCCCAATCTCGTGCTCGTCCTCTTCGGCGCCGCGATCCTGGCCAGTTTCGTCCTCTCGAAGACGATCCTCGGCCGGTACACCTTCGCGCTCGGCAGCAATGAAGAGGCGGCGCGGCTCTCGGGCGTCAACGTCGATGCGTGGAAGATGGCCGTCTACACCCTGGCCGGCCTCTTCAGCGGTCTCGCCGGCGTCCTGATCGCCGCGCGACTCAATTCCGCGCAGCCCTCGCTCGGACAGGGATACGAGCTCGATGGGATCGCCGCGGCGGTGATCGGCGGGACGTCGCTCAGCGGTGGCGAAGGCACGATCCTCGGGACGGTGATCGGGGCCTTCATCATCAGCACGCTCACCAACGGGCTCCGCATCCTGTCGGTCCCGCAGGAATGGCAGACCGTCGTCACCGGCAGCATCGTCATCCTCGCGGTCTATCTGGACATCGTCCGTCGGCGGCGCCAGCCGTGAGCGGATCGACGATCACCGCCCTCGAGGCGCTCGACGTGCGGTTCCCCACCTCGCGCACGCTCGCCGGGTCGGACGCGATGAACACCGCGCCCGACTACTCCGCGACATATGTGACCCTACACACCGACCGGAGCGACCGGCTTGCTGGCCACGGGCTCACCTTCACGATTGGGCGCGGCAACGAAGTGGTGCTCGCGGCCGCGCAGGCCCTGCGGCCGCTCATCGTTGGCAAGAGGCTCGAGGCGATCGCCGCGGACATGGGCGGCTTCTGGCGCGAGATCACCGGCGACAGCCAGCTCCGCTGGATCGGCCCGGACAAGGGCGCGATGCACCTCGCGACGGCCGCGGTGGTGAATGCGGTGTGGGACCTTTGGGCGAAGGCCGAGAACAAGCCCGTGTGGAAGCTCCTGGTCGACATGAGCCCGGCGGAGGTCGTCCGCTGCATCGACTTCCGGTACATCACCGACGCCATCACGCCCGAGGAGGCGCTCGCGCTGCTCCGCCGTCTCGAGCCGACCAAACGCGAGCGCGAGGAGGAGATGCGGCGCGACGGCTTCCCGGCGTACACGACGTCCGCGGGCTGGCTCGGCTACTCCGACGAGAAGCTTCGCGCGCTCTGCCGCGAGGCGGTGAACGCGGGCTGGACGCACCTCAAGATGAAGGTCGGCCGCGACATCGAGGACGACGTCCGCCGCGCGGCGATCGCGCGCGAGGAGCTCGGGCGCGAGCGGCGCCTCATGATGGACGCGAACCAGGTCTGGGACGTCGGCGAAGCCATCGCGAACACCAAGCGCCTCGCGAAGTTCGACCCCTGGTGGATCGAGGAGCCGACGAGCCCCGACGACGTGCTCGGTCACGCCGCGATCGCGAAGGCGATCGCCCCCATCCGCGTCGCGACGGGCGAGCACTGCCAGAACCGCGTGATCTTCAAGCAGCTTCTGCAGGCGAAGGCGATCGGCTTCTGCCAGGTGGACGCGTGCCGGCTCGGTGGCGTGAACGAGGTGCTCGCGGTGCTCCTCATGGCCTCGAAATTTGGCGTCCCCGTCTGCCCCCACGCCGGCGGCGTCGGCCTCTGCGAGTATGTGCAGCACGTCTCCCTCTTCGACTACATCGCGGTCTCGGGATCGCTCGAGGATCGCGTCCTCGAGTACGTCGATCACCTGCACGAGCACTTCGCCGACCCGGTGACGATCCGCGGCGGTCGCTACATGCCGCCGACGAAGCCCGGGTACAGCGTGACGATGAAGCCCGAGTCGCTCCTCCAGTACGAGTTCCCTGATGGCACCACGTGGCGGCTCTCGACGTGACACCGGTCGTCGACGCCCACCACCACTTCTGGGACCCGGCGCGCGCCGCGTATCCATGGATGACCGACGCACTTGCCTCGATACGCAGGCGCTTCGGGCCCGAGGATCTGCGCCCGCTCCTAGCCGCGAACGGCGTCGACCGAACGATCCTCGTGCAGACGCGATCCAGCATCGACGAATCCCGCGAGTTCCTCGCAACGGCCGCGCAGCACGACTTCATCGCGGGTGTGGTCGGCTGGGTCGACCTCAATGCGCCGGAGGTTGCTGAGCAGCTGGCGGCGCTCCGCGCAGGGCTGGGCGGCGCAAAGCTCGTCGGGATCCGGCACCAGGTGCATGACGAGGCCGATCCCGAGTGGCTCGGGCGAAAGGACGTGCAGCGTGGCCTCGCCGCGATCGACCAGGCCGGCCTCGCCTTCGACATCCTCGTGCGCACGCGCGAGCTGCCGGCCGCGCTCGCGACCGTACGCGATTTCCCCGATATGAGATTTGTGATTGATCACATCGCCAAGCCGCCGATCGCCTCCGGTGCGATCGACGAGTGGGCAGCACGCCTCAAGCCCCTCGCCGCGTATCCCAACGTGTTCTGCAAGCTCTCAGGGATGGTGACCGAGGCCGACTGGAAGCACTGGACCGCTCGGGACATCATGCCGTACGTGAGTCGCGTCATCGAGTGGTTCGGTCCCGAGCGCTGCGTGTTCGGGTCGGACTGGCCGGTGTGTCTCCTCGCCGCGTCGTACGCGCACGTCATCGATGCGTGCGGGCAGGCCATCGGGGATCTGACGGTCGTCGACCGCGAACGCATCTTCGGCGGCAACGCGATCGAGCTCTACGGACTGTCCGTCCCGGTCACGGCGGAACGGAGGGCATGACGTGCCGGCTTATGGGATGGCCCTCGACCTGCGTGACGACCCGGAGCTCATCGCGCGCTACAGGAAGGAGCACGCGCAGGTGTGGCCGGAGGTCCTCGCGCGCCTGCGCGAGGTCGGCGTCACCGAGATGAAGATCTTCCTCCTGGGTCGGCGCATGTTCATGTACTGCGAGACCCGGGACGGCTTCGATCCTGCGAAGGATTTCGCGCGGTCGAACGACGACCCGACGTACCGCGCGTGGGACCACCTCATGCGGACGATGCAGGAGCGCGTCGACGAAGCGATGCCCGGCGAGTGGTGGGCGATGATGCAGCTGGTCTTCGACCTCAACTGGCCGCAACACCTGCCCGGTGCGGTGCGGTCGTGAGCACCGTCGTCGTCACGGGCGCGGCGAAGGGCATCGGAGCCGGGATCACCGAGGCCTTCGCCCGCGCGGGCTGGTCGGTCGTGGCCGTCGATCGGGACAAAGGGCCGCTCGAGCAGACGGCGTCACGTATCGGCGGCAACGTCGTCCCGCTCATCGGCAACGTCGCCGACCGCGCGACGAACGACGCTGCCGTGAAGCTGGCGGTCGACCGTTTCGGTGGCCTCGACGCGGCCGTGGGCAACGCCGGCGTGACGCTGCCGAAGCTCATCGACGACACCACGCCGGACGAGTTCGACCGGCTCTTCGCCATCAACGTGAAGGCGCTCATGTACCTCGCGCAGGCCGCACACAAAGCGCTCGCGAGGAGCAAGGGCAGCCTCACCGTGATCGCGTCGAAGACCGGTCTCGTCGCGCAGCGCAACTCACCGATTTACGTCGCGACGAAAGGTGCCGCGGTGCAGCTCGCGCGCGCGCTCGCGCTCGATTGGGCGCCCGAGGGCATCCGCGTGAACGCGATCTGCCCCGGCATCGTCGACACGCCGATGCTCAAGGAGTTCATCGACGCAATGCCCGACCCGGACGCCTCCAGACGCGAGCACGAACAGGCGCAGCCGCTCGGGCGGCTCGCGACCCCTGCCGAAGTGGCCTCCGCAGTGCTCTTCCTCGCGTCGCCGGCCGCGGGGTTCATCACCGGAGTGGCGCTCCCGGTCGACGGGGGGTTCACCGCCGAATGAGCGGGCGTCTCGAGGGCAAGGTCTGCGTCATCACTGGCGCCGGCTCGGGTATCGGTCGCGCGAGCGCGCTCCTGTTCGCCCGCGAGGGCGCGTGCGTGGTCGTCGCTGACGTCGACCGCGCGGGCGGCGACGAGACGGTGCGTCAGATTCGCGCGCACAGCGGCCAGGCGAACGTGATCATCGTCGACGTCGCCGATCCCGCGGCCGCGCAGCGCCTCGCCGACGACACCGCGAAGGCCGAGGGTCGCATCGACGTGCTTTTCAACAACGCCGGCATCAGCGGTGTGGGCACGGCGCACGAGACCTCGGTCGAGCTCTGGGACACGGTGATGGCCGTGAACGTCCGCGGCGTGTTCCTGGTCAGCAAGTTCGTCGTCCCGTACATGATCGAAAAGAAGCGCGGTTCGATCATCAACATGTCGTCGACAATCGCCGAGATCGGTCTCGCGCAGCGCGCAAGCTACGCGGCGTCGAAGGGCGCGATCCTCGCGCTCACGCGCGCGATGCAGGTGGATTACGCGCCGTTCGGCATTCGCGTGAACGCCCTCCTGCCGGGGACGATCCACACTCCGTTCGTCGAGAAGTACCTGCGCGAGTCGTACCCGAGCCGTGAGGAGGGCCTCAAGGCGATCCGCAAGCGCCAGCTGACGTCCGAGCTCGGCAAGCCGGAGGACGTCGCGTCGGCCGCGCTCTTCCTCGCGTCGGACGAGTCGAGCTTCGTGATGGGGACTGGCCTCTTCGTCGACGGCGGCGTTCGCGGGGGGAAGTGAGACCGCTCGACATCGCGACTCCGGCGCTCGTGCGCGCGCGGGGTGAAGGCCGGACCTTTCTGGCGCTGTGGCGCGACGGGCGTCTCTGGGATCTGGGTCCGCTGACCCTTGACGCCCTTCTGCACCTGCCACTCGAGGGGATTCGCGCGGGTCTGAGCGCAATCACCGGCCCCGAGCTCGATGTCGCCCAGGTTGAGCTCGCCGCGCCGGCGGAATCGCAGGAGGTCTGGGCCGCCGGGGTCACATATTTGAGGAGCCGCGAGGCGCGCCTCGAGGAAACGACGCAGAAGACGATCTACGAGCACGTCTACGAGAGCGACCGGCCGGAGCTCTTCTTCAAGGCCGCGGGGTGGCGCGTCGTGCCGGACGGCGGCGAGGTCGGCGTGCGGGAGGATTCGACGTGGGACGTGCCCGAGCCCGAGCTCGCCGTCCTTTCGAACTCGCGCGCCGAGGTCGTCGCCTTCGCGTGCGGGAACGACATGAGCTCGCGGAGCATCGAAGGCGAGAATCCGCTCTTCCTCCCGCAGGCGAAGATCTACGACCGTAGCTGCGCGATCGGTCCGGCCGCCGTGCTCGCCTGGGGTGTCGACGTGTCGCGAGCGAGGATGCGCATGACGATCGAGCGCGGTGGAGAGTCCGTCTTCGACGGTAGAGCGACGGTCGCCGACATGACGCGCGAGCCTGCAAAGCTCGCGGCGGTGCTGCATTCGGCGTACACGCTGCCGATGGGCGCGTGGCTTCTCACCGGGACTGCGCTCGTGCCGCCCGAGCCGTACACGGCGAAGCCCGACGACATCGTGCGCATCGCGATCGATGGCCTCGGCGAGCTCACCAATCGCGTGTCGCTCGTGGAACACAGCGGCGCCGAAGCGAAACCGACCCGACTCGCGAAGCGCTAGCGTCACCCGCGGTGATCGACACAGAGCTCTTTTTCGCCGGGGCAGCTCTTCGACTCTTCCGCCCAGGTGTTCCGTCAACCTTGCCCGGCTCAGCCACCTGATATCGGAACCGCTTTTGGTGCGGCAATTTTATTCCGTGGACCCGGCTGGATTCGGGTCAGCGCGGCACGTCTCCGGGTTGATTCCGCAACGTCCGCCGAGCACGAGCGATGGCGGCAGGCGAGCGCGTGACCAAATCGGGTTCTGATCACGGCTCGCAGACTTCGCGTCCCTCAACGTTCCGGTTGTCCTCGCCGGCTGGTGGGCGTCCCGAGGATCACGGTCGTCGAGCTGCGCGGGATTGATGCCGGCGCGATCGACGATCGCGCGCAGGACGTCGGCCGCCATCGCGTCGGGTCAGAGCCCGACGAGCACGCCACCGTAGCGCCCGACGGAGTGCGGACGTAGGCGCAGATGGGCGCCTCGCGGGCGTTCGGATCGACCACGCAGATCAGTCCCGGGAGCGTTGTTGGGGAGGCCCGCGACCGTAGACTCGCGCCATGACCGAGGAGCGGAAGCTAGTCACGGTGTTGTTCGCTGACATCGTGGGCTCGACCGCCATCGGCGCGAGCCACGATCCGGAGGTCGTCCGCCGCACGCTGTCGCGCGCTTTCAGCGAGGTGCGGCAGGTCCTCGAGACGCACGGCGGGACCGTCGAGAAGTTCATCGGCGATGCGGTCATGGCGGTGTTCGGGATCCCCCTCACCCACGACGATGACGCTGATCGGGCGGTCCGCGCGGCTTTCGCGTTGCGCGAGCGGATCGCCGCGCTGAACGCGAACGGCCGGTTCGCGCTCGAGCTGCGCATCGGCGTCAACAGCGGCCAGGTCGTCACCGGCGACGCCGGCGAGACGCTCGTGACCGGCGACGCCGTGAACGCCGGCGCCCGGTTACAGGCGGCGGCGGCGCCGAACGAGATCCTCGTCGGCGCGCTCACCCACCAGCTCACCGAAGGCGCTGTGCGATATGGCGCGGTGCGGGAGATCGAGGCGAAGGGGATCGGCCGGCTCACGGTCTGGCCGGCCGCCGAGCTTGCATCCGCGCTGCCGGCCCAGCATCGCGGGATCGCGGGCCTCCGGGCGCCGCTCATCGGGCGCGACGATGAGCTCCGGCTGCTCGTCGAGTCGCATCGCAAGCTCGCGGCCGAGCGGCGCGCCGTTCTCGTGACGCTCTTCGGGAATGCCGGGGTCGGCAAGTCACGGCTCGTGGCCGAATTCGTCGAGGCCATCGGTCTCGATCGGGTGCGGCGCGGCCGTTGCCTCCCCTACGGCGAGGGCATCACGTTCTGGCCGGTCCTGGAGGTCCTGCGCTCCGACGCGGGGATCCAGGCGCTCGACTCGCAGCAGGACGCCGCTCGGAAGCTCCGCGCGGCGGTGCTCATGGCATTCGGCGCAGCCTCCGAGGACGCGGAGGCTGTCGCCCGCCGGCTGAGCGTGCTCGCCGGGACCGCCACGCGCGAGGACGCGCTGCCGGACGTACCGGCCGAGAGCGTGCCCCAGGAGCTGCGCTGGGGACTGCGCCGGTATCTCGAGCGCCGCGCGGCCGAAGGGCCCCTCACCGTCGTGTTCGACGACATCCATTGGGCCGAGCCCGCGCTCCTCGACCTCATCGAAGACCTCGCCGAGTGGACCCGCGCACCGCTCTTCCTGCTCTGCATGGCCCGCCCGGATCTGCGCGAGCTGCGCGCCGGATGGGGCGGTGGGCTGATGAACGCATCGGCGATCCGCCTCGAGCCACTCACCCCGGACGAATCCGCGCGCCTCATCCGCGAGCTCCTCGCGATCGACGCGCTGCCCGATGACCTACGCGCGGAGGTCATCGCCCGGTCCGAAGGAAATCCGCTGTACATCGAGGAGTTCCTGCGGCTGCTGATCGACGGTGGACACGTGGCCAAGCGCGACGACCGGTTCGTGGCCACGGCATCCCTCGGGACGCTCGTCGTCCCGGCCACGCTGCAGGGCCTCATCGCGGCCCGGCTCGACAGCCTGCCAGCAGCGGTCAAGCGGGTCCTGCAACGGGGCGCCGTGG
>DASYVN010000226.1:0-17030 GCA_035937095.1 Candidatus Limnocylindria bacterium | reverse complement strand
ATGGACGGGCTGAGGGTCGGCGTATCGCCGTACAGCACGAAGACCTCGCCGTCACGGACGTCGGCCGCCTCGACGGCGACGCGGACGGCGTCCCCGGTACCGCGCATCGTCGATTGGATGGCGACCGCCGTCCCAGCCGGCAGGATCTCGCGGGTCGCGGCCTCGATCTCCGGCGACAGCACGACGACCGGACGGGCACCGGCGGCGACCGCCGCGTCCAGCACCCAGCGGAGGAGCGGCTTTCCGGCACAGGGATGGAGGATCTTCGGGGTCTTCGAACGCATGCGTTTGCTCTGACCTGCGGCAAGGACGAATGCGAGGTGTGGCGCGCTCATTCGGTCGATCTGCTCATCTGGGAGCGCGGGGGATCAGCGGGCGGGCTGGGGCGCCAGGATTCGAACCTGGGATCGAGGATCCAAAGTCCTCTGCCTTACCACTTGGCCACGCCCCATCGACGGGACGCTCGGATGCGGGACATGGCGCAAGTCTAGGTGGGGGCTAGGCGGCGGACTGACCGTTCGACCCTGAGGGGGCGCGTTTGCCGCGCTTGATGAGCTCCGCGACGCGGCGGCCGCCTTTGCGGCCGAGCTGCGCGTAGCCCTCGCTGCCGAGCTGGGTCTTTCGCGCTTCACCGCCGCGACGGCCGAGCTGTGCGTAGCCCTCGCTCCCGAGCTGACCCTTCCGGGCCTCGCCACCCTTGCGCCCGAGGTCGGCATAGCCGCCGGCGCCGAGCTGCTTCTTGCGAGCCTGCCCACCGCGGCGGCCGATCTCGCGGTAGAACTCGGGGCCGTGCTTCGTGGCGGTGTGCTTCCCGCCTTTTCGCCCGGCCTGACGAACGGTCATGTCACCCTTGTCGTCCACGTTCAGAGGTTAGGGGGCCAGCGCTCGGTCGCACGGCGCGTTGGCCGGACGATCCGAGCTGGTGCGGTCTCGCATCGAGGCCTTGGCCCCGCAGGATGCGCGCGAGGCGGAGGGCATCGGCGCGTGAATCGGCGACCGTGAACAAGGACGGTCCGCTTCCGGACAGCGCGAGGGTCACGCCCTTCGCTCCAGCCAGCAGTCGCGCCTCGCCAATGTCCCGGCACAGCCGGCTCGCGGCGTCGAGCAGGTCGTTACGAAAATGCGTCCGGATCGTCGTGGGACTGACGCTGCCATCGTCGAATGCCCGGGTCAGTTCGGCGGTCGCGACCCCGTCGCTCCATTCTTCTTTCCTGAGCGCGCCGAACACGTCCGCGGTCGTCAGCCGCGCGGCCATCCGGACGAGCACGATCCAGAGCGGCGCCGCCGGCGTCGCGAGCTCGTGGATCCGCTCGCCGCGGCCCTCGACGAGTGCGAACGAAGCGCCCGACGCGAAGAACGGAACGTCCGAGCCGAGCCCTGCACCCAGGGAGACGAGGTCCGCGTCGACGCGCCAGAGCCGGGCGAGCCCGCGCAGCGTCGCACCCGCGTCGCTCGAACCGCCGCCGAGTCCCGCAGCGACCGGGATACGTTTCGCGACGCGCACGTGCGCTTCCGCGGGGTGGCCGGTCGCCGCGGCGAGGGCTTCGACCGCGCGCGCGGCCAGCTCTCCGCCGGGCGGCGCGCCCGGGTCGGGCCGCACCTGCACATCGAGGCGCTTCGCCGCCGCCACCCGCACGCGATCCACGAGATCGACGGTCGCGAAGACGCTCCGTAGCTCGTGAAAGCCGTCGGCACGGCGGCCCACGACCTCGAGGGTCAGGTTCACCTTTGCGGGCGCGTGGAGCCGGAGGGCGCGGCTCATCCGAGGGCCGTCGCGAGCGCCACCCACTCGTTCACCGATAGCTCCTCGGGACGGCGGGCTGGGTCGATGCCCGCCGCGCGCAGGGCCGCGTCGGCTCGATCTTTCGCGATACCGGCCTCGAAGCCGAGCGCGCTCCGCAGCTGCTTGCGACGGTGCCGGAATGCGTCGCTCACGAGAGCCAGGAATCGGTGCTGGTCAAGCGGCGCGAATGCCGGCGTGGGCCGACTCCGTAGCGCGACGACGGCGGAGTCGACCTTCGGCGGCGGCCGGAACGAACGCGCCGGCACGCGGCGCACGATCGCGGGCTCGGCGAAGGACTGCACGAACACCGACAGGAATCCGCGCTCCTTGACGTCGCCGGGCTGCGCGACGATCCGCCGCGCGACCTCCTCCTGCACGAGCACGACGATGCGCGCCGACCGGCGCGGATCCTCGAGGAATCGCACGAGCAACGGCGAGGTGATCTGGTATGGGAGGTTCGCGACGATGCGGGTCGGCGGCCGCTCGCCGAGCGCGTAGAGGTCCACCGCGAGCGCGTCGGCCCGGACCACGCGAACGTTCTCGCGAGCACCCACGGTGTCGCGCAGCACGGCCACCATCCGCTCGTCGATCTCGACGGCGGTCACCGATCGCGCGCGGTCGGCGAGGGCGACGGTGAGCACGCCCGGGCCGGGACCGATCTCGAGGACGTCGTCGTCGCCAGTGAGCGCGGCCGCCTCCACGATCGCGGCAAGGGCCGAGCGGTCGACGAGGAAGTGCTGGCCGATCCCCGTGGCCGCGCGAAGGTCGTGGCGATCGAGGACCGCGCGCAATGCCTTGGGGTCACTGAGGTCGTGGGGCATCGGGCGAGCCTAGTTGCTAGGAGTGGCCCGACCTCACTTGCATGCCCATTGGCCGGCTTGGCGATTTGCGAACATGAACGCTGCGACGTTCGCATTCGCGACCGGATCGAACACGCTCGCCCCCCCGTAGCCGGCGGCGGCGCTGTTCGCGCGCCACGTCCCGGGGATGATCTGGAACAGACCCGACGCGCCGAGGATCCCATTGTACGCAAGCGGGTCGTAGCGGCTCTCGCAGTACGCCACGCGCAGGAGCTGCTCCGCGTCGGCACCGTACTTGGCCGCAGCGGCGCGGATGATCGCTTCGATCTCCGCCGGTGCGGGTGGCGCGGGCCTGATCTTCGTCCCGAGGTGGACCACCTGCGCGACCGGCGCCGTGAGCACCTCGGTCGCGACGATGGTCCGGCCGATCTCGACGCCGTTCACCCGCTGCACGAGGAAGGTGACCTTCGACTCGCCGCTCGCACCGGCGACGGACACCCAGCGCCAGCCGGTGAACTGGTCGGGCTCCGCGATCGTCTGGACCGGCGCAGCGACCGGGATCGTCTCGACCACGCTGGCTTCGGTCACCCGCTGGATCCCGATGATCGCCCCCGCGACGACCGGCCCATCGGCCGCGACTTCGAGCCGGTCATTCGGCCCGACCGCGATGCCGGACCGGTCCAGGAACGCGGAGACCGTGCCTGGCTGGGCGCGGAGGGCGACCGGCGTCCCGCCGTCGACGACGGTCACCGGGACGCCGCGGTCCAGCTCGATCCGCAGCCCGGCCACGAGCGGTCGGTCAAGAGCGACCGAGAGGCGGTCGCCGGTCCCGACGTCGATACCTACGGAGCGCAGAAGCCCGCCCACGGTCTCGCCGGTCTGGGCGTCCGTCGCTAGGGCGATCCCGTCGATGACCACCGTGATTGAGGTCCAGGCGTCGAAGGCCGCCAGCGGGCGGAACCGGGCCAGTCCTGATGCCCGCTCGTACCCGGCCACGGCGACCAGCGGCTGGCTGCTGCGGGCCGGCGCCGCGATCGACCAGGTCGCGGTCATCACGACGAAGGCGAGCAGGCCGAAGCCGGCATTGCGTAGGACCCGCCGAACGACGTAGCTGCCGATCTCCGCGCCTCCCAAACCCAACCACCCCAGTCGCACGCGACCATGGCGAAACCACGGTGTACGAAAGGGGGACGCAGAGAGGGTACCAAACCCGGCCGTGCGCCCGTTCGCGGTCGCGGCCGTGGCCGGGGTGAGCGTTTCGCGCCCGACTGGGACCGCCTAGGACCCCGGCGGTCTCCAGCCGCGCTGCCGGAGATGCTCGCGAAGGGCCGGGCCGACGTCGGCGCGGCCGAGTGCCTGGTCCACGAAGGCGGTCACGTAGCCCGTCCGATCGCCGGCGTCGTAGCGGTCGCCCGCGAGCTCGACGGCCCAGACGGGCTCCCGCCCCGCAAGCAGGCTCACCGCGTCGACCAGCCAGATCTCGCCGCCCCGGCCGGGCGCAAGGCCTTCGAGCAGATCGAAGATCGCCGGCTCCAGGACGTAGCCGTGGACGGCGGCGAGGTCGCTCGGAGCGTCGGCGGGAGCCGGCTTTTCGACCATCCCGGTCACCCGGAAGGCGCCCTGCTCGGCCCGCCCAGCGAACATCCCGTACCGCGACGCCTGGTCCCTCGGGACCCGCGCGGCCCCGGCGACGCTGCCCCCCAGGCGCTCGCGGACGTCGAGCAGCTGCCGCAGCGCGGGCGTCGGGCCGAGCACGATGTCGTCGCCCCAGAGCATCGCGAACGGCTCGTCGCCGATGACCTCCCGGGCGACCAGGACCGCATGCCCGTTCCCCTTCGCCTCCTGCTGGACCACGACCTCGACCGTCGCGAGCCCCTCCGGCCGCTTCAGCGCGGCGAGCTCGGACGCGCGCCCCTCAGCGCGGAGGCGCGCCTCCGCGCGAGGGCTCGGCTGGAAGTACGCGGCGAGCGACTCCTTCCCGGGTGCCG
The DNA here is from genome assembly GCA_035937095.1 of Candidatus Limnocylindria bacterium. Lineage (GTDB taxonomy): Bacteria > Chloroflexota > Limnocylindria > P2-11E > P2-11E > UBA4735. The sequence continues at coordinate 12,459 of DASYVN010000226.1, read as the reverse complement.
TCACCAGGATGACGCGCTCGATCCCGGACGCAGCGCACTCGCTCACCACGAGGTCGAGGACCGGAGTGTCGACGAGCGGGAGCAGCTCTTTCGGGACGCTTCGGCTGAACGGAAGGAACCGCGTCCCGAGGCCGCCTGCCGGGATGACCGCCGTTCGCACCGCGGTCATTTCGCGCTCACCGACACGGTGAAGCCCACCGTCTCCGTAGACCGCGGCGCGAGCCCGGTCACCGCGATGATCGGCGCCTTGCGATCGGTCGAGCCGTCCACGTCGAGCTCGAGAGTGCCGTCCTCGACGACGTGGCGCTCGACGGTGGGCGTCGCGCCGAAGTGGATCACCTGCACGATGTATCGCTGCTTCACGACGTTCGAGGAGCGGATGAAGCCTTTCGCCGTCCAGCCTGCGTCGGCCTCGGCGTCGTCGCTGAAGCCGATCTCGGGGATCGCGATGTCATCGACGGCGAACCCGTTGAGGTTCACGGCCGGGTCGGTCACGTACTCGAAACGCAGCTGCACCTTCGTGCCGGCGTACGCGCCCAGATCGGCGGTCTGCTTCACCCAGGCGGACTTGATAGCGCCTCCCGACTTGCCGGTCATCCCATTGCCCAAGTTGCTGCCATTCGGGTCGTCAGCGGTGGTGGCCTCGGTCTTGAGCGTCGTCCATTTCTGTCCGTCGGTCGAAACGGAGGCATACGCGTAGTCGAAGTCCGGCTCGATGTCGAACCAGCTCCAGAACGACAGCGTCGCCTTCGTGACGCTCGAGAGGTCGACCGTGCGCGTGAGCGTCGAGTCGAGCCCATCAACGCGATCCGACCACCACATCATGTGGCCGGAGTGCGCGTCCGTCGGGATGATCCGCTGGGTCGTCGGACCGGTGAGCTTCACATGCACGGGCGTCTGCGGCAACGCGACGTACCGCGCTGCGTACTCGTGGACCGTGGTCTTCAGATCGGCACCGACAGCCGCGCGGTCCTGCGCCGAGGGCGCGGCCGGCGTGAGCCGGGCGGCCGCGTACGTGTACTTCGGGTCGGGGTTGGCCCCGATCATCGCGTTCGCCGCCACGAAGTCGGCGAACTGCTCCTCGACGCCCGGCTGCCCGCGGGCCTTCAGGACCGTATCGACGTCGAGCGGCGTATCGACCCCGTGCGCCAGTAGCGCGTTCATCAGGTCGTCGCCGCCGGCGTGCTGGCGGAGGAACTCGAGGAACAGCAGCGCGGCGCCGTAGTGCAACGTCGCGTTGTTATCGAGGTCGCTCCAGTCATTCAGCTGGGTGTCCGGCTGGCGCAGGAAGAGCTGATCGAAGCCGCTGCTATATCCGGCGAACCGCTCGCACAGCTGGGCGTGCCCTTCGGTGAACCAGGTGATGGAACGCACCCGCTTGTTGAACTGGATCATGTGACAGAACTCGTGGGCCAGGATGCTGTAGAAGTAGTCCGTCGCGAACCGGGGGGCCGCGGCGTTCACGTAGATCATCTCGCGTTCCGCGGAGAACTGGTTGATCCACACCGGAAGCTCGTCGGACGACGAGAAGTAGCCCGCCGCGCGGCCGGGGATCCGCGCCACGAGGATGTGGATGCGCTGATCTGCGTCGATGCCCGGCGACCATTCGGAGCCGTACGCAGCGCGATCGGCCGGATAGATCTTCGTCTCGAACGTCGACGCGGTCGTCTGGACCGCGGCCAGATCGACGGTCACGCCGTTCTCGATCCACCATTTCGAATGATCGGTAAGGATCCGCAGGGTCGCGCTCACCTGGATGTTCTTCTTCGCGTCGAAGTCATAGGTCCAGAACTGCGACTGGGTGCCGACGGCTTCATCGGGCGCGGCCTGCCGGGCCGGCGTGAAGGCCGTGGCGGGCTGACCGTCCTTGCCGCGCAGCCGGCGGGTGAGGCCGAAGAGGTCCGCGACCGGCAGCTGGCTCTTCGCGAGCAGCTCGGTCATGTCCTGCACCGCCGCCCCCGGCCCGCCCAGGCTCGGCTCCGGCGTCGGGGTCCGGGTCGGTTCGGGCGTCGCGACGCACGCCGCGGCGACGACGGCGATGACCAGGCCGAGCGCCACGCGCCTCAGCACCGGACGTAGCCGTCGGCCAGGGTCTTCGTCGCGACGACCCGTCCACCGCGCAGGTAGCGGCGGGGCACGCGCGGCTTGATCGACGTCACCACTTCGTAGTTGATGGTGCCCGATGCGCGCGCGAGGTCGTCCGCCGTGACGGTCGCGCCCTGCTGCGTGCCGATCACCACGACCTCGTCCCCCGCGTTCACGTCACCGACCTCGCTGACGTCGAGCATGACCTGATCCATCGCCACCCGTCCCACGATCGGCACGGCGACGCCGTGCACGAGCAGCGAGGCCTGCCGAGCCAGGCGCGAGAGCCCATCGCCATAGCCCACCGGTACGGTCGCGATCCGGCCGTCGCGCGCGAGCCGGTATTCATGGCCGTACGACACGCCGGTCCCCCGTGGGACATCCGCGGTGCGATGTACCTTCGAGCGCCACGTGAGCGCGGGGCGCAGCACGAGCGTCGTCGCGAGATGCGGGGCGGCATCCAGGCCATAGAGGGCGAGCCCCGGTCGCACGGCCGTGACGCGCGAGCGCGGCGCCAGGCTCGCCACACCGCCGGTCGCGCTCGTGTGGACCCAGCGCGGTGCGCTGATCGCGTCGAGGAACGTATCGAACCGATCGAGCTGCAGCTGGGTCGTCGCGAGGTCGGTCTCCTCGGCGCGGGCCAGATGGGTGAAGACGCCATCGATCCGGACACCGGGCAGCTTCCCGATCGCGGCGAAGCGCTCGGCGGCTTCGCCGAGCGGCGCCCCGAGCCGGGTGAGGCCGGTGTCCACCTTGAAGTGCAGGACGGCGGTCTTCCCCGCCGCCCGCGCGGCCTCGGCCATGGCCCGCGCGCCGTCGAGGTCCCACACGGTCACGGCGAGGCCGAGGTCCACTGCGGCGTCGCGCTCGGCTTGCTCCTGTGCTCCCAACAGCACGAGGAGCGGATCGCGTGGGCGGGTCCGCCGCAGCACCACCGCCTCTTCGACCGTCGCGACGGCCAGCGCCGTGGCACCGGCATCGAGGGCCGTTTCGGCGACGGCCTCCGCGCCGTGGCCATACCCGTCGGCCTTCACCACCGCGATGACGTCGAGGCGTGCGCGCTCGCGCACCGCGCGCGTGTTCGCGGCGACCGCATCCAGATCCACATCCGCGATCGTCGTCCGGAAGATCGTCACGAGCCCCTCAGGATCTCCCGCAGCGCGCGCGGCAGCGCGGCGGCGATCTCCGACGCGAGGACTCCGGACTCCCCAATCTCGCTCGCGAGGAGCGCGCCGGCGCGGCCGTGGATCCACACCGCCGCACAGGCCGCGGCCAGGGGCGCGAGTCCGCGCGCGAGGAACGCGGCGACCGCTCCGCCGAGCACGTCGCCGGAGCCACCGACGCCGAGGGTCGGGTTGGGCTGGTCATGGACGAAGGTCTTCTTCCCGTCCGTGATCACCGTGACCGGCCCCTTGAGCGCGACGACGGCGCCCCACTCCCGGGCGTGCCGTTCGGCGAACGCGATCCGGCCGCTTCCCGCCGGCACCACCCGCCCGGCGAGGCGGGCGGCCTCGCCGTCGTGCGGCGTGAGGACGCACTTTTGCGGGATGAGCTTCCGCCAGTCCTCGATCCGCGCGAGCGCGTTCAGGCCATCGGCGTCGACGACGGTCGCGGTGCCGCGCGCGTTCCGGAGCACCGCGGCGACGAACTCGTCGGTGCCGGCAGCGTGGGACAGGCCCGGGCCGATGAGCATGGCCTTCACCTTCTCGCCGAGCACGGGCGTCAGCTGGGCCGCCGACGCCGTGGCGACGACGCCGGGCTGGGCCTCGGCGAGCGGGAAGAACGTGAGGTCCGGCTCGCTGCCGGCGATCCCTTCGATCACGGAGCGCGCGCTCGCCACGGTCACCACGCCGGCCCCGCAGCGCAGGGCCGATCGCGCAGCGAGGACGATCGCACCGGGATAACGCGTCGAGCCGCCGATGACGAGCACCCGGCCGCGCTGCTCTTTGCCGGCGGTCGGGGGGAGCGGCTTCAGGACGGCGCGAACGGCGCGTGCGGTCAGCGCCGCGTGCGCGATCTCTTTCGCGGTGCTCAGGCCGGCCCCGCGCGCGTCCCCACGGCCACGGCGACCGCGAGCTCGCGGATGTGGGAGATGCTCACCGCGAGCGGCGACGTGAGTTCGAGCGCGCGCCGCCGCTCCTCCGCACGACCGTGGAGGGCAACGATCGGCTGGCCGAGCGGGGTCCGCCTGATCTCGATCTCCCGCCAGCCGACGCCGCGGATCCCGAGCCCGAGCACCTTCGACACAGCTTCTTTCGCTGCCCACCGCCCCGAGAGGTGGAGGATGTTCCGGCGGCAGTACGCGCGCTCCCACTCGGTGTACACGCGCCGCAGGAACCGGTCGTCGTGGCGGTCGAGGACCCCCTTGATCCGCGCGGTCTCGATGATGTCGATCCCGACCTCGTTGGTGGGGCTACTCAACGGTGACGGCCTTGGCGAGGTTACGCGGCTGGTCGACGTCGTTGCCACGCCGATCGGCGATGTGGTACGCGAGCAGCTGCAGCGGGACGACCGCAAGCGCCGGGGACAGCAGCTCGTTCGTGGCCGGGATGCGGATGATCTCATCCGCGTGCTGGACGATCTCCTCATCGCCGTCGGTCGCGAGCGCGATGACCACGCCGGCGCGAGCCCGGACCTCCTGGATGTTCGACAGCATCTTTTTGTACACCGAGTCCTGGAGCGCGATGGCGACGACCGGGAGCGAGCTGTCGATGAGCGCGTTCGTCCCGTGCTTCATCTCCCCGGCGGCCGTCCCCTCGGCGTGGATGTAGCTGAGCTCCTTCAGCTTGAGCGCTCCTTCGAGCGCCGTCGGGTAGTTCACACCGCGACCGAGGTGCAGGAAGTTGCTCGCCGCGTGGTAGCGGTACGCGAGCGCCTTGAGCTTCGGCTCCTCCCGCAGCACCGCGTCGATGAGCGTCGGCAGATGGAATGCCTCCGCGAGAAGCTTCGCTGATGCAGCGTCGGGGACCGTGCCCCGCCGCTGGGCCAGGTAGATGGCGAAGAGGTAGAGGTCGACGATCATCGCCGTGTAGGCCTTGGTCGAGGCGACGCTGATCTCCGGGCCCGTGTGCAGATAGACGACATCGTCGGACACCCGGCTGGCCTCGCTGCCGAGCACGTTCACGAACGTCAAGAGGCGCGCGCCGCGCTTCTTCGCCTCCTGCATCGCGGCGAGCGTGTCGGCCGTCTCGCCGGACTGGGTCACGGCAATGACCAGCTGCCCCTTCGAGACGACCGGATCGCGATACCGGTACTCGGACGCGATCTCGACGTCGCAGGGGATCCGCGCGAGCCGCTCGATGAGGTACTTGCCGATGAGCGACGCGTGGTACGCGGTCCCGCACGCGACGAACGTGATGCGCGGCAGCGCCTTCACGTAGGCGTCGTCCAGCTTGAGGTCCTCGTCGAAGATGACCCGGCCCGTTGCCCGGTCGACACGGCCCAGCAGGGTGTCCGAGATCGCGCGGGGCTGCTCGAAGATCTCCTTCAGCATGAAGTGCTTGTAGCCCGACTTCGCCGCGGCGATCGCGTCCATCGCGACCGTGCGCGCGGGCCGTTCGATGGTCGCGCCATCGGCGATGTTGCGGAACCGCACGGTATCCGGTGTGACGATGGCGAGATCTCCGCCTTCGAGGAAGCTCATTTGGCGGGTGTGCTCGAGCAACGCGGTCATGTCCGACGCGACGAAGTTCTCCCCCGTGCCGTGCCCGATGATCACCCCGCCGGCGTTGCTGATGCGCGCCGCGACGATGGTCCCCGGATCGGATGTGGAGATGAACGCCAGCGCCGCCGCGCCTTCGAGCCGCGGCAGGACGGCGAGCGCCGCATCCTCGAGCGACTTGCCCTTCTTGAGCTCGTCCTCGAGCAGGTGCACGACGACCTCGGTGTCCGTCTCCGACGTGAACGCATGCCCCGCGGCGACGAGCGGCGCTTTGAGCGTCTGGAAGTTCTCGATGATCCCGTTGTGGATGACCGCCGTGGCGCCGGTGCAGTCGACGTGCGGATGGGCGTTCTGCTCGGTCGGGCGCCCATGCGTGGCCCAGCGGGTGTGGCCGATGCCGGTATCCCCGGCCGCGGGACGCAGCGCGACGACGGCAGCGAGGTTGTCGAGCTTGCCCTCGGCCCGCCGCACCTCCAGGGTGTGGTCGCGCTCGACGGCGACGCCCGCCGAGTCGTAGCCGCGGTACTCGAGCCGGCGCAACCCGCTCATGAGCAGCGGCAGCGCCTGGCGCGGTCCGGTGTAGCCCACGATCCCGCACATGCCTAGATGATCTCCGCCTCGACCGGACACGCGCCCCGGCGGGATGTTCTCGCTCGTCGGGGCAACGCCCCTCCTCGCTCGTCCTTCATCTACGCCAGTGCCTCCATCGCTTCGGCCGCGAGGGACTCCGCGATCCGCTTGGCCATCGCGTCGTCGCGCGCCTCGACCGTGATGCGCAGCACCGGCTCGGTCCCCGACGCGCGCACGACGAGCCGGCCGGCGGTGCCGAGCTCGGTCTCGGCATCGCGCACCGCCGATGAGAACCTCGTGATTTCCTTCCACTCACGGCGCCGCGGCGCTTTCACGTTCTTCGTGATCTGGGGCCAGCGCTCGATCTCGCGCGCGAGTTCGGCGAGGCTGCGCCGCTCGAACCGCATGAGCGTCAGCACCTCGAGCGCGGTGAGGATCCCGTCGCCGGTCGTCGTGAACTCGCGGAAGATGACATGGCCCGACGGCTCGCCGCCGAACTGGGCGTTCCGCCTGTCGAGCTCCTCCCACACGTAGCGGTCGCCGACCTGCGTGCGGATGAGCTCGATACCGTCCCGCGCGAGCGTCGCCTCGAGTCCACCGTTCGTCATCACGGTGCCGACGACGAGCTTCGGGTCGAGCTTGCCGTGCTTCGCGAAATGCCGCGCCGCGAGCGCGAGCACGAAGTCGCCGTCCAGGACGGTCCCCGTCCCATCAACGGTCATGACGCGGTCGCCGTCGCCGTCGAAGGCGAAGCCCACGTCCGCCTTGTGCTCGACCACGGCCTTCTGCAGCGCCGCGGGCGCCGTCGCGCCGCAACCGAGGTTGATGTTCGCGCCGTCGGGCGTGTCGAAAAGCGTGAGGACGTCGGCGCCGGCGCGTGCGAAGATCGCGGGCGCGACGCGGTACGTCGCGCCGTTCGCGCAGTCGAGCACGACCCGCAGCCCATCGAGCTTCGGGGCGAGGTCGGCGAGGAAGTCCTCGTACTTCTTCACCAGCCCCCGGACGTCACCGATGAGCCCGATGCCGCCCTCCGTCGGTCGAGGCAGTGTCGCGTCCTGCTGCATCGCGCCCTCGATGCGATCCTCGGTCGCGTCGGGCAGTTTCAGGCCGGCGTGATCGAAGAACTTGATCCCGTTATCCGGCGCCGGGTTGTGCGACGCGCTGATGACCGCGCCGGCCACGACATCCTCGGTGCGCGCAAGGTACGCGAGACCGGGCGTCGGGATGTGGCCGACGAGGCGCACGTCCATGCCGACCGAGCAGAGGCCCGCGGCAAGCGCGCTCTCGAGCATCCGGCCGGAGCGACGGGTGTCGCGCCCGATGATCACCGAGTGCCCGGGCCCGCCCAGGACATGACCGGCCGCGCGCCCGAGGCGCAACGCGAGCTCCGGCGTGAGGTCGAGGTTCGCGACCCCGCGCACGCCGTCAGTGCCGAACAAGCGGGTCATGCGCGAGTTCCGGGGAAAGCCAATGTTGTCATTTGCTCCTAATCGTGAGGGTCACGCGGGTCGGTTGCACCGAAACGACGGTGACGCCCGGGGGAAGTCTCAGCACGACGTCGGCCTGATAGCTGCCGGCGCCCTTTCCGCTCGCATCCACGCTGGCCCCGACGTCGGTCGGACCGAGCGCGGCGAGGGTCGCGGCGGGCCCGGCGACGACGACGCCGACGGTGGTCACGTCAGTCTCCCCGATCAGCCCGACGGCGAGCCCGGTCAGCTGCACCGCCACGACTGGGAACGGTCGCGTGCCCGACAGCGGGATCACGGTCACGCCGACGGTCGCGTCGGTGGGGAGGAGGAGCGAGACCCCGTCGGGCAGCAGCAGCGGGACCCGGAACGATCTGTTCGCGTTGAGCCCGGCCACGTCGATGGCCGCGGTCTCGACGCGGTCCACCGCCGCAAGCCGGTCCGGGGTGCCCTGGAGCTGGACCGCGATCGGGTCGGTGGTCACGCGAGAGATCCAATAGCCCGACGCGACCGCGCCCTTGAGCGACCACAGCACCGGGACCGTCCGGGTGCTCGTGGTCGACAGAACCCGCACGTTCACCGTCACCGTGGGTGGATCCGCTTGCACGCCGTCGACCGCATTGCCGGCCGCGTCGACCGCCACGGCATCGGCGCTCGTGGAGATGTCGATGGGCGTGTCGCCGAACCGCAGCGTCGCGAAGACCGCAGCCACGCTCGCCACCAGGCTCTGGGCCCCGGTGATACGGACCTCCGACGTGGACAGGGATGGCGCGCCGGCCTGGAAGCCGCTGGGCGGATCGTTCGCGAACCGGACCTGCGCGGTGAGCGACCGCGACACGACCTTCTCGAGGCGCACCGGTACGGTCAGCGGGTCGGTCTGCGCAACGATGCCATCGCTCAGCGGCACGCGCACCGCGACGTCCTGTACGTCGTTCCGGGACAGGTCCGCCTGCTTCAGGTCGGGGACCGGATGGAGTTCCGCGGGCCCGAGCTTCGCGATCTGGGACTGCGGCCCACGCAGACTCACCGAGACCTCGCCCAGCGTCGCGCGAAGCACGTAGCCCGCAGGCACGTCGGTCGGGCGCTCGACCGGCACGCGAAACGTTGCGGTGGCTTCCGCTGGCGTGCTCTCCGCGACCGCGACGAACGCGAGCACAGCGATCGCGAGCGCGGCGGCCTTTGTCGGGAGGTCGTTAAGGACCACGCCTCGCAGGTCGATGCGCCGGAGGCCGCCTCGTCGCGTCGAGGCGTACGTCGGGCCGCGCACGGATCAGGACGCCTTGCTGCGGAAGGGCAGCGGCTGGAGCCGGCTCCGGAGGAGCGAGCTGAGGACCCGGCGCAGGCGCTCCTCGTCGAGGCCGCCGATGATCCGGCCGTTGCTCGCGATCGAGATGGCCTGGGTCTCCTCCGACACGACGATGACGATCGCGTCGGTCTGCGAGCTGATCGAGAGGGCCGCGCGGTGACGCATGCCGTAGCGATGCGCCGCGCGGTCCTGGGTGTCCTCGAGCGGCAGCAGACAGGCCGCCGCGAGGATCTGCGGCCCGCGGACGATCACCGCGCCGTCGTGCAGTGGCGATCGCACCATGAAGATGGAGGCGAGGAGCTCCGCGGAGAGCTTCCCGTTCACCGGAACGCCGGTCTCCGTGTAGTCCTGCAAGCCCGTGCCACGCTCGATGACGATGAGCGCCCCGTGGCGCGCGCCGCTGATCAGGAGCGCCGCGCGGGTCAGCTCGTCGACGATGCGATCGACCTCCACCGCGTCGCTCGGCGCGAGCAGCCGGTTCAGCGGACCGAGCTGGCCGAGCTGGCCGAGGCCGCGCCGCAGCTCGGGCTGGAACACGATGAGGATCGCGAAGACGGCGATCGCGAGGAACGCCTGGAACAGCAGCTTCGTCAGTGTGAGCTGGAACAGGACGGCGAGCCCGTAGATCACGACGAGCACGAGCACGCCGAGCAGCAGCTGTACCGCGCGCGTTCCGCGGATGAGCCGCAGCAGGTAGTAGACGAAGACGAACACGATCGCGATGTCGAGGACGGTGTTCCAGCCGAAGGCCTGGCCGTTGAACACCGCGCGGACGGCGCTGAAGAACTGGTCCATCAGACCGCCTGGGCGAGCCGCTCGACTTCCACGGCCAGCTCGGCCTGACCGTCCAGGCGAAGGGCCTCGGCCAGGAGCGCGCACTTCGCGCGCGCGACATCGCGCTTCCCGATCGAGCTCACGACGTCCACCAGGAGCCGCTGGGCTTGGTGGTCGGCGAGACCCGACGCGATGAGCTGGAGCAGGAGGTCGGATGCGGCGTCCTTGTGGCCGTTGGCGATGAAGTGCCGCGCCGCGACGAGCGCGGCCTGCGCCGCGCGCGGGTCACCCTTCGCGATGTAGTCGGCCGCGCGCATGTCGGCGTCCAGAGGATCCTCCCCGGCATCGAGCGCAGGCTCGGGGACGCGCTCGCGCTGCGGCCCGGGCGGTGCGGGTGCCCACGCCTGCGGGCCCCGCTCAGACGCCGTGGGCTCCGGCTCCGGGGCCGCGGGCGACCCGAGCGATGCGAGCAGGTCCAGGCGCAGATCCGCCGCGGGCCCCGTCGGCTCCTTGCGCCCCCGGCGCGGGACACCGGGGATGCCGCCGAAGGGCAACGACGACTCGGCGTCGGTCCGCGCGGATGCGCCGGCCCGCGGTGCGGGTGCCGGCGGGAGCGCGCTCATGTCGATCCCGACCTCTTTCGCGAGCGCGACGAGCCCGGGAAGGGCGCCGAGCGAGTCGAGGCCGTAGCGGATGTCGCGCTTCGCGCCGCTCGGATCGGCGTACGCGAGGATGTCGGCGTACCGCTTGTACTCGTTCGCCGCGGCGTCCATCTCGCCCGCGAGCGCGTGCGCGGCCGCGAGCCGGCGATGCGCGCCGAGGTCGAGCGGATCGAGCTGCAGGGCCTCGGTCAGGAGCGCGACGACACCGTCATGCGCGCCGGCCTTCGCCAGCTTCGCGGCGCCATCCCGCAGGGCCGCCAGGGCACCGGGGCGATCGGCCTGCTCCATCCGGACCTTCGCGATGCCCCGATAGCCGCCCGGCGCTGCCGAGAATTTCGCGCAGAGATAGGCGAACTGCTGCTCGGCCTGGCGCAGCCGTCCAGCCTGCAGCTCGCGCAGGCCGGACGCGAGCGCGACCTTGTAGTTGAAGTCCTGGCCCGCTGCCATCCGCGACTAGTGTGCGCCCCGGCGTGACGCCGTGGAGCCCATTCCTAGCGCTTCGTGAACTGCGGCGCCTTGCGCGCGCGCTTCAGACCGGGCTTCTTCCGCTCCTTCGCGCGCGGGTCACGCGTGAGCAGCCCCGCCTTGCGCAGGACCGCGCGATGCTCGGCGTCGACCTGCAGGAGGGCCCGGGAGATCGCGTGGCGGATCGCGCCCAGCTGTCCCGACTCACCGCCGCCGGCCACCTTCACCATCGCGTTGAACCGGCGCGCCGTGTTCGTGACCGTGAACGGCTGGAGCGCGGACTCGGAATACCCGTCTCGTCCGAAGTACTCCTCGAGCGGCTTGCCGTTGACGACGACCGTGCCCTCGCCCGGGACCAGGCGCACGCGGGCGACGCTGGTCTTGCGGCTTCCGGTGCCCTGGAAGTACGGCATGGTCTTCATCTAGCGCTTCTCCATCGCGAGCGTCTCAGGCCGTTGCGCCTGGTGCGGGTGCTCGGGTCCGGCGTACACGAACAGCTTGCGCGACATCTTCTCGCCCAGACGGTTCTGCGGGAGCATCCCGCGCACCGCCCGGCGTACGACCTCTTCCGGCCGCCTCGCGAGCAGCCGCTCGAGCGTCTCGACCTTCAAGCCGCCCGGGTAGCCGGAGTGACGCACGTACTGCTTGTCCGCGAGCTTCTTGCCGGTGACCTTGATCTTCGCGGCGTTGACGATGACGACCGGGTCGCCGGTGTCGAGGCTCGGGGTGAACGTGGGCTTGTGCTTGCCGCGCAGCGTGGCGGCGACCTGCGTCGCGAGACGGCCGAGCACCGCACCGTCGGCGTCGATGACGCGCCAGTGCCGCTCGATGTCGCTCGCCTTCGCGCTCTTCGTCTTAGTCGTTATCGCTGCCATCTCGGTCGGTCCCCTCGCTCTCGTTCCGTTCGCCATATTCGACGTGCGTCAGACAGAGTCCCCGCGCCGGCGCGCTCGGCCCGGCCTGCGCGCGATCACCGGATCGCACGATCTCGCCGAACCCCTCGACGCCGATCTTGCCGCGTCCCACCCAGAGGAGGGTCCCCACGATCGCGCGGACCATCCCTCGGAGGAACGCGTCGGCTTCGATCTCGAAGCGGAGCAGCTCGCCGTCCTTCGTCCACTCCGCCCTGCGCACGGTCCGCACCGTCCGTCGCTCTGGCCGTCGCTCTGGGCCCTCGCCCGTCGCGAAGGCCGCGAAGTCGGTCCGTCCGACGAGAGCGGAACTGGCGTCGCGCATCGCGTCCAGCCGCAGCGCGGCGGGGTGGTGAAGCGCCCAGCGCTCGAGCGGATCGCGGTCCGATCCGATCCGAAGCCGGTATTCATATGTGCGTCCCGTCGCCGAGAACCGGGCGTGGAATCCCTCCCCGCACGGCTCGAGCGCCGAGATCGCGATGTCCTCGGGAAGTAGGGCGTTGACCCCCCGTCCCAGCTTCGCTCCGTCCAGCCTGCTCGCCGTCCGGAAGCTCATGAC
>DASYVN010000225.1:0-24011 GCA_035937095.1 Candidatus Limnocylindria bacterium | reverse complement strand
GTGATCTTCCCGACCACGGCATTCACGAGCGTGCCGCTCGCGTGACCGCGCGCGGGATGGACGACGAGCCCGGCGGGCTTGTTCACCACGAGGGCGTCCTCGTCTTCGTACAGCACCTCCACGGTGATGTCCTCGCCCAGGAGCGAGAGCGCGGGCTCGGCGTCGGGCACCTCCACAACGAGGGCTTCGCCCCCACGGACCTTGTACGCCGGCTCGACGGCGGCCCCGTTGACCGTGACGCGGCCGTCGCGCGCGAGCCGCTGGATCGCGCTGCGGCTGAGCTGGGTGCGCTCCGCGAGGAATCGATCGACGCGCTGCCCGGGCGCGTCCGCCAGCAGCTCGATGCGCTCGGCCACTACGTCAATGCTCGCGTCTGCTGACGCTCCTGCCACCAGAGCAGCACGGTGACCGCGATGATGCCGACCACGATCGACGAGTCCGCGACGTTGAACGACCAGAAGCGCGGCCCGTCGGGGATCCCGACGTCGACGAAGTCGACGACGTAGCCCTGCCCGACGCGGTCCACCAGGTTGCCGAACGCTCCGCCGAGCTGCATCCCGAGGGTCACGGCGATGAGCCGCGAATCGGCGGCGAGTCGGCGGTAATAGAAGACGATGGCGACGACCGCGAGCACCGAGAGGATCGACAGCAGCGTCGTCCGCTCCGGCAGGAGGCCGAACGCCGCGCCGTTGTTCGTGACGTGCCTGATGCGGACCCACTGGCCCACGACGTCGACCGACGCGCCCACCGCGAGGCTCGATTCCACGGCGACCTTGGTGATCCGATCGAACCCGAACACAAGAACGGCGACGGCCGCGACCAGCCCGACGCGACGTGAGGTCACACGCTTGATGCTATCGGCCGGTCAGGCCCCGGGCTTGGTGACCATGAGGATGATGATGACGACCAGGAGCACGGTGATGATCGGCCCGGTCTGGGCCACCTTCTTGGCGGCCGCGATGAACTCGGGCGTGGGCGGGCCGGCCTTCGCGATCTCGATCATCCGCGACAGGCGCGTCCGCTGGCCGAAGACGGCGAGGTAGAACGCGATCGCGTACAGGATGATCCCGATCCACAGCCAGTAGTGGCCGAAGAAGTTCACGTTGTAGCCGGACAGGAAGATCAGGGCCAGCCCGCTGAGCGGCTGGACCACGATCGCGACCGGGAGGACGAGCTTGTGCTCGATGGCGTCCATCGCCTCCATCAGGGCCATCCCGCCTTGTGGTCCAGCCTTCGCCGACATTGGACCGAGGATCGCGAACGTGAACGTCGGACCGAAGCCGATGATCGCGCCGGCGATGTGGATCAGGAGCAGGGTCGCGATGAGTAGGCCGGTATCCACGTGTTTCTCCTCCGCTGATACGCGCGCGCTGACTACGCGGTGACCATTCCTCCATCGACGACGAGGACCTGGCCGGTGATGTACGACGCTTCGTCGGACGCAAGGAAGGCTATCGCGTTCGCGACATCCTCGGCGGTGCCGAACCGCCCGAGGGGGATCTGCTTCAGCATCGCGGCCTGCACGTCCTGCGGCACGATGCTCGTGAGGTCGGTCGGGACGAACCCCGGCGCGACGGCGTTCGCGGTGATGTTCCGGCTCGCCATCTCGCGCGCCACGGTCTTGGTGAAGGCGATGAGTCCGGCCTTCGCCGCGCTGTAGTTCGCCTGGCCGGGGTTGCCCATGACCCCCGCGATCGACGAGACGTTCACGATCCGGCCACCGCGCTGCTTCATCATCGGCCGCATCGCGGCCTTCGTGACGAGGAACGCGCCGCGCAGATTGAGGTCGAGGACGGCGTCCCAGTCCTCGGCGGACATCCGGAGGAGCAGGTTGTCGCGGGTGATGCCGGCGTTGTTCACGAGGATGTCGAGCTTCCCGCCGCCGAAGGCGAGCGCTTCCTGCACCACGCGGTCGGCGTCGGCGTCGACCGAGACGTCGCCCTGGATGAGGGCGCCCTCCGATCCGGCGGCCTCGACCGCGCGCTTCGTCTCCTCGGCCGCGGCGGTGTTGCCCTTGAAGTTGATGGCGATCCGCGCGCCGCCGGCAGCCAGGCGGATCGCGGTCGCACGCCCGATGCCCCGTCCCGCGCCGGTGATGAGCGCGGTCTTGCCCTCGAGCCGGGCCATCAGGCCTTGGTGAAGATCAGCGTGGCGTTGTGCCCGCCGAAGCCCATCGAGTTCGAGAGCGCCGTCTTGATCTCTTTGGGCCGCGCCGTGTTCGGCACGTAGTCGAGGTCGAGCGCCGGGTCCGGCGTCGTGTAGTTGATCGTCGGTGGGACGCAGCCGTCGCGCATCGCCAGGAGGCAGACGATCGCCTCGATGGCCCCGGCCGCCCCGAGCAGGTGGCCGGTCATGGACTTCGTCGACGACACGAGGAGCTTGTAGGCGTGCGCCCCGAAGACCTGCTTGATCGCGGCGGTCTCCTCACGGTCGTTCGGCTGGGTCGAGGTGCCGTGGGCGTTGATGTAGTCGATGTCGGTCGGCGCGAGCTTCGCGCCCGCGAGGGCCATGCGCATGGACCGGGCGTTCCCCTCGCCCTCTGGTGAGGGCGACGTGATGTGGTACGCGTCGGCCGTCGCGCCGTACCCGATGAGCTCGCCGTAGATGCGTGCGCCGCGGGCCAGCGCGTGCTCGCGCTCCTCCAGGACCACCGCCGCGCCGCCCTCCGAGAGGGTGAAGCCGTCGCGGTCCTTGTCGAACGGTCGCGACGCATGCTCGGGGTCGTCATTCCGCCGCGACATCGCGTGCATCGACGAGAACGCCCCGATGGCCAGGGGCAGCACGGCCGCCTCGGCGCCGCCGGCGACCATGATGTCGGCCTGATCGCGCTGGATGATGGACGCGCACTCGCCGATGGCGTGCGCGCTCGACGCGCAGGCCGAGACATGCGTCAGGTTCGGTCCCTTGAGGCCGAACTGCATCGAGACCTGCGCAGAGCCCGCGTTCGCCATCAGCATGGGCACGAGGAACGGCGAGAGCCGACTCGGGCCGCGCTTCTCCATGAGGAGCACCTGCTCGATCAGTGTCTCGAGGCCGCCGACGCCGGTGGCGATCGACACGCCGATCCGCTCCGGCTCTTTCGCGACGTCGAGCTTCGCGTCGGTCATGGCTTGCGACGCGGCGGCAACGGCGAACTGGGCGAACCGATCGGTCCGGCGGGCATCCTTCCGGTCCATGTACTTCGTCGGATCGAAGTCCTTCACCTCGCCGGCCATCTGGGACTCGTACGGGGTCGGATCGAACCGCGTGATGCGGGCGATGCCGCCGCGGCCATGCATCATCGAGTCCCACGTCGCGTCCACGGTGTCGCCGATCGGCGTGACCGCGCCGATCCCGGTGACGACGATTCTCTTCATCATTTGAATGGGGCTCGTTCGGGGCCGGCCAAGCCGGGCCCGAACGCACGAAGGGTCCGCAGTGCGGCTCGTATCGACGGCGGATCGGAGATGTTGATGAGCTTCACGTCGGCGATGCGCTTCACGAGCCCATTCACCACTTGGCCGGCGCCGATCTCGACGAAGGTCGAGGCGCCACGCTCGGCCATGAAGCGTACCGAGCGGAGCCACTCGACGCGCTGCGAGAGATGCCGGACGAGCGCGTCGGGGATGAGCGCACCGCTTTGATGCGGGGCACCGCTCGTGTTGGCGACGACCGGCACGACCGGATCGCGGAACTTCAGCGTGCGCATGAACGACGCGAGGTCGCCGCCGATCGCGCCCATGGCCGGGAAGTGGAACGGACCCGAGATCCGCAGGGCGACGACCTTGCGCGCACCGTTCTTCGTGAGCGCCTCGCTCACCTTGGCGACCGACTCGTTGTCGCCGGCGATCGTGACCTGGGCCGGACCATTGTCATTCGCGACGACCGCGCTGCCCGGCGGCACCGTCTCTGCGATCACGCGATCGACGTCGGCGGCTGACAAGCCGATGACCGCGGCCATCGCGCCGCGCGCGCCCTTGGTCGCGGCCAGTCGCCCACGCTCGGACACGAGCCGGAGGGCATCGGAGAAGGTCAGCACACCCGCCGCGACGAGCGCGCTGAACTCGCCGAGCGAGTGCCCGGCGACGAATGACGGTCGGAGGTCCTCGGGAAAGGCCGCGACGCCCCGCGGCTCGTGGCCGTCGCTGATCCGGCCGCCGGAGGGCGAGGCGTCCTCCGCGAGCGCCTCGAGGAGCGCGACGCTCGTCGTGAGAATCGCCGGCTGCGCGACCCGGGTGTCGTCGAGCCTGTCGGCCGGCCCGTTGAAGCAGATCTCGCTCAGCCTGTAGCCGAGGATCCGGTCGGCTTCTTCGAAGACCGCGCGCGCGCGGGCTGAGGCCTCGTAGACGGCGCGGCCCATGCCGACCGTCTGGGAGCCCTGGCCGGGGAACACGAACGCGAGCGGCGATGCCACGTCACAAGGCTAGCAAAGCGCGCCGCACCGAGCCCAGTTCGCTACAGTCACCCTGCAGTGAATGTTCGGCCGTACGAGCAGCGCCTGCGGGCCCGACACCGGGCCCGCACGCGCGCCGCGATCGAAGCCGCGACCTTGCGCGAGGCCGCCAAACGCGGGTACGCGGGCCTGCGGATGACCGAGATCGCGCGCCGCGCGAAGGTCGCGCCCCGCACCGTGTACCTGCACGCGCCGTCCAAGGAGCGCTTGGTCCGCGACACGCTGCGCCGGCGCGCCGACGCGATCATTCGCCGGGTCGAACGCTGGCAGCCACGCGGCGACACGCCGGAGGGGATCCTGAACGAGCTGGTGGCGCTCCATGAGCGCACGTACCGTGCGGAGAGCGCGACGCTGGAGACGCTCACGAGCGGTGGCGTCCCGCGCGAGGTCGCGGAAATCCTGCGCGAGCTCGACGACGTCCGCCTCGCCTTGATCACGCGCACGCTCGACGGCCTCGCGCGCCGGCGCGTGCTGCGGGCGCGCGCGTCCGAGGGCATCGCGCTCGCCCACGCGCTGCTCGCCTACCCCACCTGGCGCACCGCGCTCACGGGCCCGGCCGGCCGGCGTGCACCGCGGCTGGTCTCCGCCGCGCTCCGGAGCGTGCTGCTCTCGTGAGCCTCGCGCACTGGACCGACCCACGTGTCGCCGCCGAGGCGCAGACCTGGATGCGGAAGGCAGCATCGGCCCACGGCCGCGGGCTGACGGGCGCCATCGAACGGTCCCACGTCCGGCCCTGGTCGGTCATCTATCGCGCTCCGACTGCGACGTCGGCGGTGTACCTGAAGGTCTGTCACCGGGTCCAGGCGCACGAGCCCGCCTTGACCGAGTTGCTGGCAGGCGAGTTCCCGTCGCTCGTCCCAGAGCTCATCGCTCGTCACCCGACCGAGCCCTGGATGCTCCTGGGCGATGGGGGCGTGAAGCTGCGCGAGGCCCTGGCCGGGCAGCCGTTGCTGGACATGTGGGTCGGCCTGCTGCCGCGCTATGCGGAGCTGCAGCGCCGGCTCGCCGGCCGCGAGGCCGACCTGCGCGCGTTGGGCGTGCCGGACCGGAGACTCGAGCATCTCGCTCAGCTGTTGCGCCCGATCCTCGACGACGACGGCTCCGCACCTGCGGACGTTCGCGCGCGGGCTCGAGTGCTGCTGCCGACGATCGACGGAAGCTGCGCCGAGCTCGCCACGTGCGGCATCGGGCCGTCGCTCGATCACAGTGACCTCCACTACAACAACGTGCTCGTGCGCGACGGCCGCCCGGCGATCTTCGATTGGGGCGATGCGGGCGTCACGCACCCGTTCCTGAGCCTCACCGTCACGCTCGAGTTCGCTGCCACGGCGACCGGCCTCACCGTCGACGCGCCCGCGATCCGCCGCTTGCGAGAGGCGTACCTCGAGCCGTGGACGGCGCTCGCCACGCGCCGGACGCTCGAACGCGCCGCGGACACCGGGCTGGCGCTCGGCACGATCCCGGGCGTGCTGACGTGGTATCGCATCGCGACCGAGATCGACGGCGTCTTGGCCCAGTCGCCCGGCGAGATGGCGGCGATGCTCGGCCGCGTGTGCGCGGCGGTCGAGCGGCTGCGGGCGAGCTAGGTCTTCTCGAGCTCCAGCTCGGTCGCGATCCCGTTCAGCTCGCCACTCCATTTGTGGCCGCGGCCCGTGAGGCCGGGGCGCCGGGACGTCGCGAGCGTCTCGCTCCCGACGAGGTCGCTGAACCGCTCGATCGTCGGCGCGATCGCACCGGCGTAACGGATCGCGATCCGGTCGGAGATCTCGAAACCGGCCTCCTTGCGGAGATCGTTCACCTTGCGGATCAGCTCGCGCGCAAGCCCTTCGGCCTCGAGGTCCGGCGTGAGCGTCGTCTCGAGGGCGACGACCGCGCCGGCGTCCTTGCCGACGGTGTGCCCCGGCGTGCCCTCGTGCGACACGAGCACTTCCTGCGAGCTCAGCGTGAAGCCCTCGACCTCGATGCCGTCGACGACGCTCTTGTACGTCCCGGCCTGCAAAGCGGCACGCACGCGCGGGAGATCTTTGCCAAGCTTCGGACCGAGGGCCTTGAGCTCCGGCTTCACGATCTCGCGCACCAGGCCTTCGGCCCGGTCGCGGACTTCGAAGGCCTTCACGTTCAGCTCGTCGCAGATCATCGCCGCGAGCTCCGCCTGTCCGTCGAGCGCACCGTGATCGCGGTCGTTTGCGTCGAACACGGCGATCAGCTTCGGCAACGGCGTGCGCGTCTTCACACCCGCCGCCGCGCGAGCGGCGCGGCCGAGGGCGACGACCCGCATCGCGGCGTGCATCCGGCGCTCGAGGTCGTCATCGATCCGCTCGGTCTGTGCCACCGGGTACGCCGTGTGATGCACCGACGCTTCGGCGTCGGTGCGCGAACCGCGCACCAGGTTCTGATACATCGCCTCGGCGAGGAACGGCATCATCGGCGCGAAGAGCCGCGCGAGCGTCGTGAGCGCTTCGTACAGCGTCTGATACGCGGCGGCCGAGTCGCTCGCGGACGCGGCCTGCCAGAAGCGGCGGCGGTTCCGGCGCACGTACCACGTCGAGAGGTCTTCCCAGAACGCCTCCATCTTCCACGCGGCCGTCGCCGAGTCGTACCGGTCGAGCGCGTCGCGGCAGTCGCGGCTGAGCCGCGCGAGTGACGAGACCAGCCAACGGTCGATGAGCGGCCGATCCTGCGCCGGCACCTCCGGCGCGTTCGGGTCGAACGCATCGAGGTTCGCGTACGTGACGAAGAACGAGTACGTGTTCCACAACGTGAGCAGGCGCCGCTTGATGTCATCGGTCGGCGCGCTCCCCCAGTACACGTTCTCCTGCGGGTTCTGGCGCGCGTAGAGCCACCGGATGACGTCGGCGCCGACCTCCTCGCACGCCTCGCCGAGGTCGAGCATGTTCGCACCGGTCTTGTGGAACTCTTCGCCCGGAGCGGCGAGCACGCTCTGGTGCGACCCGTTCGTCCGGTACGGCGCCTTACCCGCGAGCACGACGCTGAAGAACAGCGCCGAGTAGAACCACAGCCGAACCTGCTCGACCATTTCGACCACGAAGTCGGCCGGGAACCACTGCGCCCAGTAGGCGCGATCGTGCAGCCAGTCCAGCGTCGAGAATGGCACGACGCCGGCGTCCAGCCAGCAGTCGCCGACCTCCTTCACCCGCTTGCTCTCGGCCTTGCATGTCGGACAACCGACCACGACCCCGTCGATCCACGGCCGGTGCAGGTCGCGCAGGCCCTCGAGGCCGCGGATCGCGCGCTCGCGCAGCTCCTCTTCGCTCCCGAGCACGAAGAAGTGGCCGTTCGCGCACGAGTAGAAGGGCAATGGCAGGCCCCAGTAGCGCTTGCGCGAGATGTTCCAGTCGCCCATGTTCTGCAGCCAGTTCTGCATCCGCGCTCCGGCGGCGGCAGGGACCCAGTTCACCTCTCTTGCCGCGGCCATCAGCTGCGGGCGCAGCTCGTCCATCGAGATGAACCACTCGTCGTCGACCCGGAAGACGATCTCCTCCTTGCAGCGCCAGCACACCGGGTAGCGGTGTGTGTACGGCGCCGCGCGGAACAGGAATCCGCGGGCGTTGAGGTCGTCCGCGATCTCCTGCGCGACGTCGCGGGCCCCCTTCCCCTCGAGCCAGCCGTAGCCGGCGACGAATCGCGCGCTGTCATCGATCGGCACCAGGACCGGCAGGCTCTCGGTCTTCGAGAGCGCGAAGTCCTCGGCGCCGCAGCCCGGCGCGATGTGGACGATCCCGGTCCCTTCCTCTTCGCTCACCGCGTCCCACTCGATGACCCGGTGGACGGCCTTCGCCGCCGCGGTCGCCGGCAGCTCGTCGAACGGCCCGCCGTAGCGGAGGCCGAGCAGCTCCTTGCCCTTCACGGTCTCGACCACCGACGCGCCCGGCAAAGCGAGCGTGTCGTAGACCTTCTTGCCGAGGACGAGCGTCTCGCCGTTCACCCGCACACGCACGTAGTCGAGCTCGGGATGCACCGCGAGCGCGACGTTCGCCGGCAGCGTCCACGGCGTGGTTGTCCAGACAAGGAAGTACTCCCTTGAATCGGGCTCGCCCCGGGCCGGCGACGCCGGGCCCGGGCGCACGACGGGGAGTTTTGCGTAGATGGACGTGTGGGTCATTTCGCGGTAGCTGTCGATCATCTCGTGCTGCGACAGCGCGGTGCCGCACCGCGCGCACCACGGCATCGAGCGATGGCCCTTGTACAGCCAGCCGCGCTCCTGGCAGATCTTCAGGACGTGCCAGATGTGCGAGATGTTGTTGTCGCTGTAGGTGAAGTACGAGTTGTCCCAGTCCATCCATTGGCCGAGCCGGATGGACTGCTTCGTGATCGCCGCGGCCGAGCGGTCGACCCGCGCGCGGCACGCGTCGGAGAATCGGTCGATGCCGTACGACTCGATGTCGCGCTTGCTGTTCAGGTTGAGCTCGCGCTCCACCTGCACCTCGACCCAGAGGCCCTGGCAATCGAAGCCGTTCTGGTAGCGCTGGTCCTTGCCGAGCATCGCCTGGTAGCGCTGGTAGAGGTCCTTGTACGTGCGCGACCAGCCGTGGTGGATGCCCATCGCCTCGACGTTCGCGGTGATCGGGCCGTCGTAGAAAGAGAAGCGCGGGCCTCCGGCGTTCTTCTTCCGCAGCGCGTCGAAGGTGCGCTCGCGCTCCCAGAGCTCCAGCACCCCGTGCTCGAGCTCCGGAAGGTCGACGCTCGACCCGACCGCCGCGAATTTCGTCTTCTCGGTGACCACGATCCCTCCAGGCAAAGAACGACCGTCCCCCAATGGGACGGTCGGTCGGACCGCGGTACCACCCAACTTCGGCGCGCCCGACTCAACTGGCGCGCCGCGCTCGATCCCGCCCCTAACGGTGCGGCTCCGTCCGCGTCTAGTGGCCCCAGACGCCTGGGGCGTTCTTGCGGAGGCTCGGGGTCGATCGCCCCTCTGACGCCTTCATCCGAGTCTAGCCGCGACATGTTCGCCATTTCGGCCTCTTGACACCTACCTATGTGCACCGATATACATTCTTTATTAGGGGGCACGACACATGGCGAAGCGTCAGAATGCGGCTGCGGCGGACGGCGGGCTGCTCGATGCGCCCGCTTTCGGGCGCGCGGCGAAGCAGCTCACGGAAAAGGACGGACCGGTCTCGTTCTTTTCCATCGACCTCGACGATCTTTACTCGCTCAACGTCGCGGTCGGGCGGCCAGCCGGCGACCGCTTCATCAGCGCGGCCACCGCCACGATCGTCCGTGCCGCGGCGCAGGAGAAATGGACCGTCGGCAGGATCGGCGGTGACGAGTTCACCGTGCTGCTGCCCGGCGTCGCCCTCGAGCAGGCGTTCCTACGGGCGGAGAAGCTGCGGGCGGAGATCGGCGAGGCGCTCAAGAAGGCGGTGCCCGAACGGCGTTGTACGGCGAGCATCGGCGTCGCGAACTATCCCCGCGACGCGAAGAACGCCGACGAGCTCGCGCGCAAGGCAGGCCTCGCGCTGTACGCGGCAAAGGAGCAGGGCGGTGACGCGGTCAGCCTGACCCCCGGCGAGAACATGGTCCTGCGCTCCTCGTATTACGCCGCGCCACAGCTCGGCCGGCTCCGCAGCCTCGCCGAGCGCCACAAGAAGAAGGAGGCCGTCCTCCTTCGCGAGGCCCTCGACGACCTGCTCCGGAAGTACGAGCGCGCCTCGTAGCGCATGCCGGCCCCGGGCGGACTCGGACTCGTCTACCGAGGACGAGAACGCATCAGCACCCAGAGGTAGCGCAGCGCGAGGAAGCCGAACGCCGCCATCATGGCCACGCCGACGAGCAGCGTGGCGCTCCCGGCTGTAAAGAGATCGCCGCCAGCATCCTTGCGGCCGAGGATCCCCGCCGTGACTCCGCTGGTCGCGACGGCGGTGGCGTAGTAGGCGAGCGCGAATCCAATGACCGCGAGGCCGGTGTAGGCGAAGACCTTGCGCCAAGTTTGTCGTTCCATGAGGTGCGTTGTAACGGTCGCGACGCGGCGCGGCAAGGACCATTTCGTACGTGAAGAATGCGGCTGTGCACGCCGGTCCGTTCTCGCGTGTCCCCCGCCCGCTCACCGCGGCCATGCGGGGTGAGGTCGCGGCCCTCGCCGGACGGCTGGGCCGGCCGATCGACCGCGAGATCGCGCTGCACGACATCGCGTTCGACCCGGTCGGCAACCCGTCGCGCTTCGCGGAGGTCTGCATGGTCGTGCGGCGGCCGACGGGTAATGTGCTGCTCTCGATCAAGACCTTCTATCCCCGCGGGGCATATCGGCTCCCGACCGGCGGCATCGACCAGGACGAGCCGATCCTCGATGCCGTGGTGCGGGAGACGGTCGAAGAGACCGGGTTGCGCCTCGAGGTCACGCGCTTCCTCGCGGCGTTGACCTATCGCGACGGGCCCACCGGCCCGCCGGTGTTCCACACCTTCGCGTTCCTGCTCGATGATCCGAGCGGAGCGCCCGTCACGCCGCTCGACGAGCACGAGCAGATCGAGTCCTACATCGAGGTCCCGGTGAGCGGCCTGCCGCACGTCGCCGAGCGGCTCGAGCGGATCCCGCCGGACGGCGCGCCGGGGATCCCGAACTGGGACGCCTGGGGTCGCTTCCGCGCGCACGCGCACCGCGCGGCGCACGAGGCGCTGACCGGCTAGAAGCGGTCGAAGCGGAACAACCGCACGGCCAACCCGAGCCCGATCGCGGTCCATACGAGGAGCCCGAGGATCTGCGTCCGCACATCCCAGAGCGTCGCGCCCTGCACCGAGATCTCCCGGAGCGCGTCGTTCAGAAAGGTGAGGGGCAACAGATTGGTGATCGGGCGGATGACCTCGGGCGCGGCCTCCTTGGAGAAAAAGACACCGGAGAAGAAGAACTGGGGCAGCGTGATGAGCTGCGCGATCGCCGGCGCCTGGTTCTCGTTCTCGGCCCACCCCGCGAGCGCGAAGCCGATCGTCAAGAAGAGGACGGCACCGAGGAGCGCGACGAGGAGCAGGGGCAGGATCCCGCCAAGGGGATGGACGTCGAACAGGACGACCGAGACGCCGATCATGATCAACACCTGCAGCGTGGCCAGGATCAGCCGGGTCAAGACCTGCGCGACCAAGAACGTCGAGGGCTTGAGCGGCGTCGCCATGATCCGGCGGAGTACTCCGCGGCGCTTGTCCACGACCAGCGCGAACGCGACCGAGAAGATCGCGAGCTGCATGACGTTCACCCCGATGATGCCCGGGACGAGGAAGTCCACGTAGCGGAGCCGGACGCCCTGCACGTCCTCCTGCTTCAGGCCGATCACCGGCGCCGTCTGGTTGACGGCGAACGAAAGCCGGGTGATGACCTCGTTGATGATCGATCCCCCGACCGACACCTGCTGCGGCCGGGCGTCATTGCCGTAGATGGTGAGCGTCGGGACCGCCTGCCCGGCGCGCGTCGGGGCGATCGCGAAGTCCTTCGGCACGACCAGCAGCATGTCGAGCTCAGTGCGTTTGAGCGCCGCGAGCCCGCTCGCGCTGGATTCCCGCTTGATCGAGAGCGTGTCGATCGTCTCGAGCCCGGAGACGAACTGCTGGCTGGCGGCGTTGCTCGCCTGATCGTCAACGGCAAGGGAGACCTTGCCGAAGGCGCCCAGGTTGAGCGATCCGAAGATGAGCAAGAGCATGAGTGGAACGACGAGCGAGAAGAAGACCGCGGTGCGGTCCCGGATGTAGGCGCGGAAGTACATGAACGTGAGCAGGAGCGCCTGGCGCATCAGTCCTCCCGGAGCTCGTGGCCGGTCAGGTCGAGAAAGACGTCCTCGAGGTTCGCCTGCTGCTGGATGAGCGGCTTCGTGAAGCCCCGGCCGAGCAGCGCGGTGATGAGCGTCCGCGGCTGGTCCATCGCGATGATCTGGCCATGGTCCATGACCGCGACCCGGTCGCAGAGCACCTCGGCCTCGTCCATGTAGTGCGTCGTGAGGAACACCGTCGTGCCCGCCTGGCGGATCCCGCGCACGAGATCCCAGAGGTTGCGGCGTGCCTGCGGGTCGAGGCCGGTGGTCGGCTCGTCCAGGAACAGCACCCGCGGCCGGTTCACGAGCGCGGTCGCGATCGAGAGCCGCTGCCGCTGACCACCGGAGAGCTTCTCCTGCCGCTGCCCCGCCCTGTCGGCGAGGTCCACTTCCTCAAGGAGCGCCATCGGGTCGACCGTCACGCCGTAGCAGAGGGCGAAGAGCTCGACGGTCTCCTTCGCCGTGAAGTTCTCGGGGAACGCGCTCTGCTGGAGCTGCACGCCGACCCGGCGCTTCGCCTTCGCCGGCTCCTTCGAGACGTCGATGCCGTCCACGATCGCGTCGCCGCCGTCGGCCTTCCGCAGGCCTTCCAGGATCTCGACCGTCGTGGTCTTCCCCGCCCCGTTGGGGCCGAGCAATCCGAAGACCTCTCCCTCGAGCACGTCGAAGGAGATCCCGCGCACCGCTTCGATGTCGCCGTAGCGCTTGCGGAGATCGCGAACGGTGACGATGGCGGTCATGTGCGCAGTATCAATGCGCGACGAATGACCGCAACGCAACGTCGTATACGAACAACGCGACCGGGAACAGGACGACAGCGACGACGACGATGCGGACGATGACCGGGTGTGGGCGTCGAAGCCGGGTGTACGTGAGGACGAGCGCGATCGCGACGAGGCCCAGCAGCGGCACCTGGACGAGCCAATGGAGCGGGTCCTGTTCCGGCTCGACCAGGAGTGTGTAGACGATCGCCCCGGTGAGGCACCCGCTCGCGAGCCCGATCACGGCATAGACCCCGGCGTTCCGGACCGGGTCGCGGAGGGCCAGGGCGAGTCCGAGACCGAACGCCAGGAGCATGGCCGACAACATTCGTTGGTAGGCGCCGTGGTACGGGGTGAACAGGAACGCCTGGGGGAAGACGACCGAGAGGATCACCGGCGCAAGGAACGCGGCGGCGCAAACGATGCCGACGGCCCGGGCGCCGCGGAGGGTCGCGGTGCCGACCGGCGGGACGCGTTCCACCGCTATACGCTACGGGTCCCATGCGCACTCCGCGCGAGCCGTGGAAGTGCGCCCACTGCTCGACGCTCAACCTCTCGAACGCTCGCTCGTGCCGGCGGTGTGGCGACGGCCGCCCGGTCCTGCTGACCCGCGACGATGCCGGCTCGCCGGGACTGGCCGCCGTGTGCAGTGGCCTCCTGCCGGGGCTCGGCCAGCTCTATCAGCAGCGATGGATCCGCGGCGCCATCATCTTTCTGATCCCGATCCTCGCGGTCGCGCTCGGTGGCGCGTTCATCGCGACCTTCGACCCGCTCACCTCGCTCGTCGTCCGCCATGCGGTCGTGTTCACCGTCGCCGTCATCGGCGGACTGCTCCTCTATCACCTGTGGGTCGTCGCCGACGCGTTCGCGGGCGGCCTCCGGCAGGGCGGCTTGTTGCGCAGGAAGCACCCCGCCGACTACTTCGCGCTCGGGATCGTGACGCTCGCGCTCATCGCCGGCTACGGCAGCATCTACCGCGGCGCGAACGCGTGGGCCGGTGTCGCGGCGAAGGTCTTCGCGCCGGTCGCCGGCGCGACGGCGCGCGGGGTCTCGACCTCGTTCGATCTGCCGCCCTGGAACGGTCGCGAACGGTTGAACGTCCTCGTCCTCGGTATCGACTCGCGCGGCGTCGCGGTCGACACCCAGAACACCGACACCATGATCGTGCTGTCGATCGACCCGATGAACCGCACGGCCGCGATGCTGTCGGTGCCGCGCGACACGCTCGCCGCGATCCCCGGGCACGGCAGCGCCAAAGTCAACTCGGCATTCGCCCTCGGCGGACCGGACCTCGCGCAGAAGACCGTCGAGGCGCTGCTCGGGATCCGCATCAACAGCTATGCCCTCATCAATTTCCCGGCGTTCACCGAGATCGTCGACTCCGTCGGCGGCGTCCTCGTCGACGTGAAGCGGTCGATCCGCGACGAGGCCTACCCGACGGCCGACTTCGGCGTCGAGCGGCTGAACATCCAACCTGGGCCGCAGGTCATGTCGGGCGACATCGCGCTGAAGTACGCCCGGTCACGCCATGACAGCAACGACTTCTCGCGCGCGAAGCGTCAGCAGGACCTGATCTCGGGGATCCGCGCGCGCCTCGCGTCGGACGGGATGCTCGGGCGCCTGCCGGCGATCGTGAACGACGTCGGCTCCGCGGTCGAGACGAACTTCGATCCGGCGAACATCCTGCCGCTCGCCGGACTCGGGGGCGGGATCCCGTCGAGCGACATCAGGAGCGAGGTGCTGCTTCCGTGCGGTGGCGACTTTCCGCACTGCGAGCTGACCGAGCAGAACGCGTCGCAGGCCTACTACCTCATTCCCGACAAGGCCAAGATCGCGAATCTCGTGGCCGAGCTCTTCTACGACCCGCGGATCCGCCAGGAGGGCGCGCGGATCGAGGTCCGCGGCACCGGAGCGAAGAGCACCGCGGCCCAGGACGTGGCCGACCGGCTTTCGGCGCGGGCCTTCGGCGTGTCGCGAGTGACGGGCGGCGCGGCGGGCCGCTCGGAGATCCTCGTCAAGAACGGGGCGAAGCGGTATACGGCCGACCAGCTATCCCAGCAGCTGAGCGGGATCCCCGTCCGCGATGCGGGCTCATCCGAGCAGACGGACGCGGATATCGTCGTTGTCGTCGGCACCGATTTCAAAGGTCTTGCGACGGACCTGCAGCGCTAAGGAGGGACGGATGCCGCTCAAGAAACCGCTGGCCGGTCTGAAGAGGCTCGCGGAGATCGTCGACACGAGCGCGAAGGACGCAAGCCGGGCGCGCAAGGTCTCGCGCAGCCCGAAGCTGCAGCGGGAGATCACCGAGGATCGCCGCGGCGGGCTCTCGAAGAACTTCGGGACGGTACGGCAGGCGATCGCCGATCGCGACCGCATCGCGAAGCAGAAGGCCAAGGCGAAGGCGAAGAGACCGAAGGCGCGCTAGGCCGGCGAGCCCCGCTAGGACGGATAGATCGGCGTGAGCCACTCCTTGTAGCGATCGCTGTTCCCGCGTACCGCGTCGAAGTAGATGCGGCTGAGCTTCTGGGTGATCGGGCCGACCGTGCCGTCGCCGACCGTCCGGTGGTCGACCGACGTGACCGGCGAGAGCTGCGCGCCCGTGCCGCAGAGGAACAGCTCATCGGCGATGTACAGCTCGGTGCGGTCGATCGTGCGCACCTCGAGCGGCACCTGCAGGTCGCCGGCGATGCGGATGAGGCTCTGACGCACGATCCCCTCGAGGATGTTGTCCGTGACCGGAGGGGTGATGAGGGTCCCGTTGCGAACCATGAACAGGTTCTCGGCGCTGCCTTCCGACACGTGGCCGTCGTTCGTGAGAACGATCGCCTCGTCGAAGCCGGCTTCCTGGGCCTCGGTCTTCGCGAGCGCCGCGTTCACGTATGACCCGGTGATCTTGCTCCGCGCGGGGATCGCATTGTCGTCGATCCGCCGCCAGCTGGACACGCCGCATGCGATGCCGCGGTCGATGTCGATATATGTGCCGAATGGAACGGCGAAGACGGTGAACGATGACTCGAGGTCGTGGAGGCGCACGCCGATGAGCTCGCTGCTCTTGTAGACGAGCGGCCGCACGTAGCAGTCCTCGTGGTAGGCGGACCGGCGGAGGAGCTCGACGGTGATCTCCACCAGGCGCTCGGGGGTGTACGGGAGGTCGAGCCGCATCACCCGGCAGGATTTGTGGAGCCGGCGGTAGTGCTCCAGGAGGTGGAGCCCGTAGAGCTGCTTCCGCTCCTCGTTCCAGTACGCCCGGATCCCTTCGAAGACGCCGGTGCCGTAGTTGAAGGCGTGCGTGAGGACGCTCACCTTGGCCTCGCGCAGCGGCACGAACTTCCCGTTGAAGAAGGCCCACGCGCTCTCGGGCGCCGCGCCACGCCGCAGTGGGGTCGCCGGCCGACTCAGCTCCTTCACCATGGCCGCGGGTCCCTCCGTTCGCTTCACGTCCACCGGAAGCGGGTGACGCATCAGCCGTGCCGTCGCTGACCTCATTCTGCCACCCGGACTGTTCCCCCTCCGCACAGGCGTACTTCCAGCGCTTGCGTGGCTCGGACCGACCGGCCTACGATGCCGCCGGTCTGACCACAGGTGAGGTCTGGTCTGACCAGCGCGCTCAGTCGTAAGGCCTCGCGTAGCAACAGCGGGAGGTCGCGTCGATGCGGAATCCGGTGGGTCGGTCGATCTCGCTCGCGATCGCAGGGGTGCTCGTGGCGACGGCCTGCGGCGGCACCGGCGGAGGCGCGACGTCGGCGCCCGCGACCGGCGGGTCCGCTGCACTCGTCGCGCCGACGAAGCCCGTCGAATTCATCATCAGCACGGCGCCCGGCGGTGGCTCCGACATCTACGCGCGCAAGATGCAATCGATCATCGACACGCTGAAGCTCTCGCCGCAGCCGGTCACCCCGGTCAACAAGGAGGGCGGCTCCGGGGCGGTGGCCTTCCAGTACGTGTATGACCACAAGGGCGACTCGAGCGTGATCACCATCACGCTCAACTCGTTCTTCACCACGCTGATCGTGCAGAAGCTGCCGTACAAGGCAACGGACTTCACTCCGATCGCCAATCTCGCACTCGATCCCTTCTACCTCTGGGTCAATGAGGACAGTCCATGGAAGAACGCCCAGGATTTCATCGCCGCCGCCAAGGCGGACTCGCTGGTGGTGACTGGGACAGGTTCGAAACAGGAGGATGAAGCGCTCTTTGACCGGATCCAGGTGACCGCCGGCCTCAAGGCCTTCAAGTTCGTGCCATCGGCCTCGGGCGCGACCGTCGCTGCGGCTGTCGCCGGCCATCAAGGCGGGGTCGTCGCGTCGGTCAATAACCCAAGCGAGGGCAAGGGCCTCTACACGGGGTCGCCTCGCAAGATGCGCCCGCTTTGCGCATTCGAGCCGGCGAGCCCGACGTCGAGCACGTTCGCGGGCCTGGCGACATGCACGTCGCAGGGCCTCGCGATCAGCGACTACTACATCGTCCGGTCGATCATGGCGCCCCCCGGGCTGTCGGCCGGACAGCAGGCCTTCTGGGTGGACGTCTTCAAGAAGGTCTATGGGTCCGACGACTGGAAGAAGTTCATGACCGACAATGAGCTGAAGCCTGACTTCCGTTCTGGAGCCGACTTCCAAAAGCTCATCGCCGACTACCAGAAGCTCCACGAGGACATCGCCAAGCAGTTCAACTGGATCCAATAGCAGTTTGAGGCCGTATCAGGTCGCGACCGCGGCCGCCTTCATGCTCGTGGCCGCGGTCGCGATGATCGACTCGCGGGCCGGCGCGCTCGTCGATCGGACGGGCACGCAGCCCGGCGGCATCGGCGCGGGCTTCTACCCATTCTGGTCGGCAGCGCTGGTGTTGGCGTGTGCGGCCTACGTCGGCTATCGCTCGTGGGTGACACCGCAGCCTGGAACGGCGGCATTCGAGAACCGCGAGGCGCTGATCGCCGCGCTCAAGCTGATCGTGCCGATGATCGTCGCGACGGCCTCGATCGTGTGGCTTGGCTTGTATGTCGTCACCGCGCTGTACATGGGCCTGTTCGCGCGGTGGATCGGGCACTACCGCTGGATCTCGGTCCTCGCGATCGTTGTCTTGATGCCGGCCGCGGTCTATGCGACATTCGAGCTTGGTTTTCGGGTCAGCCTCCCGAAGAGTTTTCTGTACGACGTCGGCGTGCTGCCTTTTTAGACCATGGAATTCTTCAACGTCCTCGGCGACCTGGCCGGCGGCTTCGGGACCGCGCTCCAGCCATTCAACATCCTCATGCTGCTCGTCGGGATCACGCTTGGTCTCATCGTGGGGGTGCTCCCAGGGCTCGGCGGAACGAGCGCTGTCGCGATCCTCCTGCCGATCACTGTGATCATCGCGCGCACCAGCCCCACGAGCGCGGTGATCCTGCTCGCGGGGGTCTATTGGGGCGCGCTGTTCGGCGGCGTGGTGACGTCCATCCTGTTCAACATCCCGGGCGAGCCGTGGTCCGTGGTACTGCTATTTGACGGCTTCCCGCTCGCGAAGAAGAAAGGCAAGCCTGGCGTCGCCCTTGCCTCGTCGTTCTTCGCGTCGTTCGTCGGAGCCTTCTTCGCGACGGTGCTGTTCACCTTCTTCGCCCGGGCGATCGCGGATTTCGCGCTCTCGTTCGGTCCTCCGGAGCTGTTCGCCGTCTTCATCATGTCGTTCGCCACACTGATCGGACTCGGCGCCGAATCGCCGGCGAAGGCCGTCATGATGATCGCCTTCGGTCTGCTTCTGGCGGCCATTGGATTCGACACCATCACGGGCCAGCCTCGCCTCACGTTCGGGCAGATCGGCCTGCTTGCAGGGATCGGTTTCGTCCCCGTGACGATCGGGCTGTTCGGGATCGGCGAGATCATCGCATCGGCGGAGGAGCAGGGCATCGGCTTCGTCGAGCGCCTGAGTGCGCACGTCGGCTTCGGGGACATCGTGGAGACGCTCGGCGAGCTCCGGAAGCGGATCTGGCTCGTGATCGCGACCGCGATCATCGGCTTCTGGTTCGGCACGTTGCCCGGCCACGGCGCGACCGCTGGCTCGTTCCTCGGCTACGGGCTTGCCCGCCAGTGGTCGAAGAACAAGGAGGGATTTGGGAAGGGCGAAATCAGCGGGATCATGGCCCCGCAGGCCGCCGCGGACTCCGCGGCCGTCGGTTCGTTGGTGCCGATGATCGCGCTCGGCGTGCCCGGCTCACCCACCTCGGCCGTGATCATGGCCGGCTTGTTCATCTGGGGGCTGCAGCCGGGACCGCTGCTGTTCGTCGAGCACCACGATTTCGTGTGGGGCCTCATCGCGAGCATCTACGTGGGCCACCTCTTGACCTTCATCATCTGTCTCGCGGCGGTGCCGCTGCTCGCGTCGATCATGCGGATCCCCTACGCGATCCTGACGCCGTTCATCGTCCTGATCTCGATCATCGGCTCGTACTCCCTCAACAACAGCATGCTCGACGTCTTCATCACGATCGTTTTCGGACTCATCGGCTACTGGCTCCGCAAGACGAAGTACCCGCTCGCCCCGCTGGTGGTGGCCGTCGTGCTCGGGGACTCCACCGAACGGACGTTCCGTCAGAGTCTGATCGCGAGCGGCGGAAGCCCACTCATCTTCGTTGGGAGTCCGCTCTCTGCCACACTCATCGTCCTCGCGATCGTCCTTCTGCTCACTCCGCTCATCCGCACGATCCGCTCGCGCGGCCGTCGTGCCGAGGCCGGGATCGACAACGACACCGTCGCCACCGCGATCGACTGAGGCGTGAGCCCACTCGACGCGGTCGTCCTCGTGGCGGGCTTCGCCGCGATCCTCCTGGGTGCCGAGGTCTTCACGAACGGCGTGGAGTGGCTGGGGCGGCGACTCGGCCTCGGTGCCGGTGCGACAGGGAGCGTCCTCGCCGCGATCGGCACCGCGATGCCCGAAACAGTGGTGCCGGTCGTCGCGATCGTGTTCACGAATTCGGCCAAGGCGGACGAGATCGGCGTCGGCGCGATCCTCGGCGCGCCGTTCATGCTCGGCACCCTGGTCATGCTCCTCATCGGGCTGACCGCGTACATCTACCGGGGGAAGCGGGGGCGCCTCACGCTGCGCGTGGACCGGGGGCACGCGTCGCGCGATCTGGGGTTCTTCCTGGTCTGCTATTCGGTCGCCGTCGCCCTCGCGCTCCTGCCGGAGCCGATCCGCGGGATCCGCTCCATCGTCGGCTGGCTGTTCGTGCCGGCGTACGCCTTCTACCTCTTCCTCGTGCTGCGGCCGCAAGAGCGCACGCCCATCGACATCGAGGAGGAGAAAGAGGAGAGCGAGGCCTTCGCGGCACTCACCGCGACGGCCTACGCCGCGCGGCTTGGCATCCGGACCGAGCCGCGCGACCCGCCGCTCTGGCTCATCTTCCTTCAAGTGGTACTGGGCTTCGGGGCCATCGTCGTCGGGGCCGAGCTCTTCGCGGGGTTCATCGACCGGGCCTCGACCGCGCTCGGGCTGAATGCCCTGCTCGTGTCGCTGTTGCTGGTGCCGATCGCGACGGAGCTGCCCGAGGCCGCGAACAGCCTGATCTGGACGCGCGACGGGAAGGACGTCATCGCGCTCGGGAACGTGGCCGGCTCGATGGTCCTGCAATCGACGATCCCGGTGACGTTCGGGGTCCTGTTGACCCCGTGGCAGCTGGGCACCTTCGGCACCCTCGCCGCGGTGTTCGCCCTCATCGCGGCCGCCCTCGTGTTCGTGCAGCTGCGGTTCCGCGCGCGCGACGACTCGCTCGGCCTATCCGCGCTCGTGCTCGGCGGCAGCCTCTACGTGATCTTCATCGGCTACGTGCTGAAGAGCGTTATCGCGGGCTAGGCCGGCCTGGTCAGACCACGCAGCGACCGCGGCGGCCTCATGCGGCGGCCTCGCGGACGTCCTACCATCGCCAGCGGTCGCGCCCACATCACCTGGGGCGCGAACGATCTGGGGAGGGTTTCCGCGCCGATGAAACGAATCCTTGCGTTCTCCGTGCTCGCCGCCACGATCGTGGCCTCGTGCGCCACCACCAGCACCACCACGAGCTCCGGCGCTCCGCAGGCCAGCGGCAGCGGCGCGACGGGCCAGCATCTGAAGATCGGCCTGGTCACCGACATCGGCGGCCTGAACGACAAGAGCTTCAACTCGCTCGCCGACGCAGGTCGGCTGCAGGCGCAGTCCCAGCTGGTCGTGGACACCACGGTGACCGAGTCAAAGCAGCAGGCGGACTACGTCCCGAACCTCACGAAGTACGCGCAGGACAAGAACGACCTCGTCATCGGCGTCGGCTTCCTCATGCAGAACGCCATCTGGAAGGTCGCGACGCAGTTCCCGAACGTGAAGTTCGCGATCATCGACGGCGCGCCGACCGACGACGCCGGCGCGGTCAAGAACCTGCCGAACGTCGCCAACCTGTTCTTCAAGGAGCAAGAGGCGGGCTACGTCGTCGGCGTCATCGCCGCGACGATGGCCAAGAACAAGGTCGGCGTGGCGACGCACAACACGGTCTGTTCGATGGGCGGCCTTCCGATCCCGCCGGTGGACCGGTACATCGCCGGCTACCAGGACGCGGTGAAGACCGTTAGCCCGACCACCAAGATCCTCAACGGCTACAGCCAGGACTTCGTCGACCAGCAGAAGGGCATCGAGGTCGGCAAGAACCACATCGGTCAGGGGTGCGACATCCTGTTCCAGGTGGCTGGGGGGAGCGGCCTCGGTTACATCCAAGCGGCCAAGACCGCGGGCGTCTACGCCATCGGCGTGGACGCGGACCAGGCCGCCGTCGCGCCGGGTACCGTGATCACCAGCGCGCTCAAGAAGGTGGACGTCGCAGTGTTCCAGACGATCCGCTCGGTCCGCCTCGGCACCTTCAAGCCCGGCGACAACTCGTTCAACGCGACGAACGACGGCATCGGCTTCGGCGCCCTCGACAAGATCGTCCCGAAGGACGCTGCGGACGCCGCGACCCAGGCCCTCGCCGACATCAAGTCAGGAAAGATCACTCCGAAGGACACCGTCCAGGTCAAGTGACCTGGTGACCCAGCTACAACAGCCAACGACGACGGGGCCGGGCAGCGAAAGCCCGGCCCCGTCCGTGCGTCAGCTCACCTTCCAGTGGGCCGGCGGGCCGGCGATCCCCGTCCTCTCGGTGGCCATCGCGCTGGTCATCGGCGCGGTCTTTGTCCTGTTCAGCGGCAACGATCCGGTGAAGGCCTACGCGGCGCTCTTCGTGGGCGCCTTCGGCACGCCGTACGACATCACCGAGACCATCGTCTCCGCGATCCCGCTCGTCCTCACCGGCCTCGCGGTCGCGATCGCGTTCCGGACCGGCCTGTTCAACATCGGCGCGCAGGGGCAGCTGCTGGTCGGCGCGCTCGCGGCAGGCTGGGCCGGATCGCAGTTCGCGTCGCTGCCCGGGTTCGTGCTCATGCCCATCGTGATCGTGTTCGGCATCACGGGCGGGGCGTTCTACGGGGGCATCGTCGGCCTGCTGAAGGCCGTGCGCGGCGTGAACGAGGTGATCACGACGATCATGCTCAATTACACGATCGTCTTCGTCATGCACTGGCTGCTGCAGGCAGGGCCGATGACCGCGCAGAACGCGTTCGGCACGCCGGCCTCGACCCCGATCGGCGCCGGCGCGCGCCTTCCGGTGATCATCCCGAACGAGCTCGTGCTGTTCAGCCGGCTGCACGCCGGGATCATCCTGGCCGCCCTCGCGGTCGTCGTGTTCTGGTTCCTGCTCTGGCGCACGCCGCTCGGATACCAGCTCCGGGCGGTCGGACTCGGCGCGCGCGCCGCGGCCCAGGCGGGGATCGACCCCGCGCGGCACATGGTCCTGGTGATGGCGATCGCCGGCGGCTTCGCCGGACTCGGCGGGATGATCGAAGTGAGCGGCGTGTTCGGCCGCGTGTACGACGGCTTCTCCTCGAGCTACGGCTTCGACGCGATCGCGGTCGCGCTGCTGGGCAAGAACTCGCCCCTCGGGATCGTGTTCGCGGCGCTGCTGTTCGGCGCCTTCGTCCATGGCGGCGCGTACATGCAGTCGCACGCCGGCATCTCATCCAACCTCGTCGCGATCATCCAGGCGTTCGTCCTCTTCGTCATCGCTGCGGAGGCATTGGTCCGGTCCCTCACCCGCCGCCGAGGCGGCCGCAAGCCCGTCGAGGCGATCGCATGACGCTCGAGATGCTCATCGGCGCGAGCGTCGCGGCGGCCACGCTCCGGCTCGCGGCACCGATCGCGCTCGCGGCGCTGGGCGGCGTCGTGACCGAGCGCAGTGGCGTCACCAACATCGCGCTCGAGGGCTCGATGCTCGTCGGGGCGTTCTTCGGCGTCGTCGCCGCGGATCGGACGCACAACATCTGGATCGCGCTCGCTGTCGCGCTGCTCGCGGGCATCGTCCTCGCGCTCCTGCACGCGTACACCTCGATCACGCTCCGGAGCGACCAGATCGTGTCGGGCATGGCGCTGAACATCCTCGCCCTCGGGCTCACCACGTACCTCGACTACCAGATGTACGGGACCACGGGCACACCGGCCGACCTTCCGGGGCTGCCCGATGTGCATCTCGCCTTCCTGAGCGGCGTGCCGTACATCGGCGAGGCCATCGGGGGCCAGAACAGCATGGTGTGGGTCATGGCGCTGCTCGTCATCGGGCTCCAGGTCTTCCTGTTCCGGACCGTCGCCGGCCTGCGGCTGCGGGCGGTCGGAGAGCACCCGCGGGCGGCCGAGACGGTCGGCATCGAGGTCCGCCGGATCCGCTACGCCGCGGTGCTCGCCAGCGGCGCCCTCGCCGCCCTCGGCGGGGCGTACCTCTCGCTCGGCGTCGCGCACTCGTTCACCGACGGCATGACCGGCGGGCGCGGCTTCATCGGCCTGGCGGCGATGATCTTCGGCCGCTGGACCCCGGTGGGCGCGCTCGCCGCGAGCCTCATCTTCGGCTACGGGAACGCGCTCTCGACGTCGCTGCAGGGCGCGACCATCGGCGACACGAAGGTCCCGGTCCAGCTCCTCGGCACGCTCCCGTACGTCCTGACGATCCTCGCCGTCGCCGGCTTCGTCGGCCGGTCGCGCCCT
>DASYVN010000224.1:0-5145 GCA_035937095.1 Candidatus Limnocylindria bacterium | reverse complement strand
GGAGCGCCAGCAGCTGAAGTGGGTCGGGTACGCCGGCGCGCTCCTCGCGATGGCACTCCTCGGGACGGGCGTTGCCTTCTTCACGCCGCTCCGCCAGCTCGACCCCGATGCGGCGGTCCCGGTCACGATGTTCGGGGGGGTCCCGTTCGTCACCGGGCTCATCGCCGTCCCGATCGCCGTCGGCGTGGCCGTCCTTCGGTATCGGCTGTACGAGATCGACGCGCTCATCAGTCGCACGCTGGTGTACGGATCGCTGACGGCGGTCCTCGTCCTGGCCTACCTCGCCGGCGTGGCCGGGTTCCAGTTCCTGCTCTCGCCGTTCACCTCGGGAAGTCCGATCGCCGTCGCGGTCTCGACCCTCGCGGTCGTCGCGCTCTTCCAGCCGTTGCGGCGGCGGATCCAGTCCGCTGTCGATCATCGCTTCTTTCGCGCGAAGTACAACGCCGAGCGCACGCTCGACGCGTTCGCCGCGCGACTACGCGACGAGGTCGACCTTGACATGCTCGAGCGCGAGCTCCTTGCCGTCGTCGGCGAGACGATCCAGCCGGCTCACGCGAGCGTCTGGCTGCGCGAGTCGCGGTGACGCACGTCGTGGGGCTGGCATCGCGCTCGTGGCCGTGGGCGCTCGCGGTCGATTTCCGGTTCCTCGACTACTAACGGACCGTTCATCGGCTGCGCGAGCACATCGACCTGGGAGCACTCGAAGGCGAGCTGCTCGCGGTGGTCGACGAGGCGCTGCAGCCGGACCGCGCGAGCGTCTGGCTGCGGAAGGTCGCGCCTTAAGCCGTCTCGAGCTGCCCGGCGTACTTCTCGAGCCCGGCGATCAGACCCTTGAGGGCCAGGCCCTCGGCCTCGATGCGTCGCGCAAGGCCCGCCGCCTGGCGCAGGCGCTCGGCGATGAGCGTCCAGGCCGCCTTACGGTGGGGCAGCAGATAACCGCCGATGTAGAAGAGCTCGAACGTCGGCCCCGCGGTTTGGCCCGGAGCGCTCGGTCCGAACGGCAGCGTCGTGAGGAGCTGCCCGAGCGGCTTGATCGCGGCGAACATGAGCCCGACCCCGACGTTCTCGAGGAGCGCGAGCTGCTCCGGCGACTCGTCGGTGTGGGCGAAGAACCGAGTGAGCGCGAGCAGCACGATCTCGTTCACGACGTTGAAGAGGTCCGCGACCCGTCGCGTGCGCGGATCATCGATGAGCGGCACCGCGTCGCCGTAGCGGTGCGGTCGGACGTGCCCAGGCAGGACCGGGCGGGCCGGCTCGAACGTCGGATCCGCCGCGCGGAGCGCAAGGTACTCGTCGTAGATCTCGAGGAACTTCCCGAAATGGGCCTCGCGCCAGTCGCCGGTCGCGCCTTCGCCCTGCTCGACGACGACGTCGATCGCCTGGTGGGCCGAGTCGAGATCGGTCACCGCGATGAGGCCATCCCAGTGCATCACGTCGGGGCTCGTCTGCGCCGGTGCCGGCCCGATGAACAGCCTCTCCTCGCCGAGCGTGCCGGTCAGCCACGCGAAGCCGACA
Organism: Candidatus Limnocylindria bacterium; assembly: GCA_035937095.1. Classification (GTDB taxonomy): domain Bacteria; phylum Chloroflexota; class Limnocylindria; order P2-11E; family P2-11E; genus UBA4735. The sequence continues at coordinate 3,630 of DASYVN010000224.1, read as the reverse complement.
TCGATCGCGCGATAGAGATGGCCGACGGTCGCGAAGCTCTGCGGCGCGGGGACGATGTCGTCGTCGGCCATGAGCGGGCGCGCCCGGTCGATCGCGACCTGCGCGTCGGGATCGTCGAGCGCGACGCCCTCGGGGCGCTCGAGGAAGAGGAAGTGCTTCAGGGCGCGCTCGCCGAACGGGACGAGCGCGATCTGCACGCCGGCGGGGAAATGCTTCGCCGCCGTCGGCAGGTTCGGGCGGCTGAGGTGCGGCGCCGCGCCGATCGCGGTGAGCAGGTTCTGGACGAGTGTCAGGTGCAGCATCTCCTGCTTCGCGACGGTGAGGATGGTCTTCCGCCAGCGGTCCACCGCGTCGAGCTGCGCCGCGGTGAGACCCTCGTCGGTCCGCTGTTTCATGGTGAACGCGGCGAAGAGGTACTCGCACAGGATCGTGTGCTCGAGCTCGGCCGCCTCGCGCAGCAGGTAGATGAGCTGCTCGCGGTGCTCGACGACGATCGGCGGCTCGGCCTCCGCGGGAACGTCGCGGACCCTGCTGCTCACGCCGCTGGTCTAGGGCCGAACCGTCCCAAAGGCGTTACGAAACGCCGTAACGCTTGTCGGACGGGGCGCCGCGCACACTTCCGCCCGTGACGCGTGTGGCTGCGCGCGCGCTAAGCGCCCGTCGCTCGCGCTCGTCCTGACCGCCGCGAAGGTTGCCTTGGCGGCCGGCGCGCTCGTCTGCGTCGCCCTGTCCTGGGGCGCGCCGCTTCCGGACTCGGGGGGGTTCCGCGGCTACGCGATCATCCACGCCATCGGCTTCACGGTGGTGGGCGCCATCGTCGCGCTCCGCCGCCCGGCGAATGCGAATCGGCTGGCTCCTCCTGAGTGATCGCCGGACATGAGCGCGCGTCGGACGGACCATCGTCTGTCCGCCGCGAGAATTGACCCGCCTCACTCCATCAGTCGCGGCGTGCCGCCGCCGTAACGCCTTTGGGACGCTTGCCGGCGACACTCCGCGCGCAAGGAGGGACACGTCGTGGATCCGAGCCGACTCGTCCGGGTCGCGGCGGCCAGCGAGGCCGTCGCGATGCTGTTCTTCGCGGCGACCCACGCCGACCGCGACGCGGCGGCGCTCGGGATCGCGTGTCTGATCGGGCTGGCGCTCCTCAGCTGGCGACGCGGCGCCGGCGTCGGTCGCGTGCTGCTCGGCCTGCTCTTCCTCGACGTCGGGTTCTTCACGGCGAGTGCCGCGGCGAGCCTCGCCTCGAACGGCGAAGGCGTCGGGCCAATGGCGCTCCAGGTCTCGCTCGCGGCGATCTCGATCGTCGGTCTGCTGGCGGTCATCGCGACGTTCCTGCGCCGCCCGCCCGTGGCTCGTCCGCTTGGCCGGACGGTCGCGGCCGTCGCGATCGTCGCGGGGCTCGTGGCCATCGCGAGCGCGGGGAGCGCGCGACCGGTCCAGGCCGCCTCGCAGTCATCGTCCGCGCGCGTCGAAACGAAGGACACGGCGTACTCGAATCGCGAGCTCACCGCTCGGGCCGGCGAGATCCGGATCGAGATGACGAACAGCGATCTCTTCTGGCACACCTTCACGATCGACGCGCTCGGCGTCGATCTTCGCGTCCCGCTCGCGGGCACGCGCACCGCCGCCTTCACCGCGGCGCCCGGCGTCTACCCGTACTACTGCCAGATCCCCGGCCACGCGTCGGCGGGGATGCGAGGCACGCTCACCGTGCGGTAGCGGCGACCACTCGACGAGCTTTCCAGACCTCCGGGGTCGCTGGGACTCGCCTCGCCGATCTCAGAGAACAGCCGGGCCGCGCACTTCAGGTGGGCCTTGGATGGTCTTGCGTCCGAACTCGGCGCGCGGCGCGCCAAGCAGGACACGCGCAGCTCGGACGTCGCACGACCGTAACGCTTTCCGGACGGGGCCTAGGCAGACTTTCTCCGATGCGGATGCAGCGGTATGACGCCGAGCGCACGCTCGACGCGTTCGCCTCGCGGGCTTCGCGACCGGTCGACTTCGACGCGCTGCGCGTCGAACTCCTGCGCGTGCTCAGTGACACGATCCAGGCGGCGCAGACGAGCGTCTGGGTCCGGGGCGCCCGATGACGCGGGTCGTCGCCGGCCTCGTCGTCGCGGTCGAGATCGCGGCGGTCGCGGTTTGCCTCATCTCCATCGAGTACTCCGGCGCCTTCGTCATCGTCCCGATCGCCCTCTCGCCGTTCGCGCTCGTCGGCGCGCTGCTCATCGTCCGGGTCCCGCGCAACGCCGTGGGCTGGCTGCTGAGCGGCTCCGGTGTCCTCTTCGGGCTCATCTTCGCCGGTGGCGCGTACGGGTGGCTCGCTCTCATCCGCGATCCTGGCCACCTTCCGGGCGGCGAGGTCGCCGCCGCGCTGGCGACGACCGGCTTCATCCCGGCGATCTCGCTCGTCGTGTTCATGCTGCTGGTCTTCCCTTCGGGCCACGGGCTCGGCGGCCGCTGGGCTCGGCTCGAACGCGCGCTCGTGCCGTTCCTGGTCCTCATCACCTTCGTTCATTTCCTCCAGGACGTACCGGTAGAGGTCGGGACCGGATCGTCGGCCGCGCTTGACATCGCCAATCCGTTCGCGGTCCATGGGCCGCTCGGTCAGCTCGTGACCTTGATCGCCCAGTTCAGCGACAGATCGACGATCGTGCTCTTGCTCGTCGGGCCGTTGTCGCTGTTCATCCGCTATCGCCGCTCGTCCGCGGTCGAACGCGCGCAGATCAAGTGGCTCGCGTATAGCGGCACGCTCGCGCTCGTGCTCGTCATCCTCAGCAACGTCATCCCCGGCGACCTGGGCAACTGGCTCTTTGAGTTGGGCCTCGTGGCCCTGGGGACGCTGCCGATCGCGATCGCCATCGCGATCCTCCGCTACCGGCTGTATGACATCGACGTCCTCATCCGGCGCACGCTCGTGTACGCGGTGGTCTCCGCGGTCCTGCTGGCGGCGTACCTCGGCGGCCTCGCGGTGTTCGAGACGCTCCTCGCGCCGTTCACCGCGGGCAACGGCATCGCGGTCGCGATCTCGACGCTCGCGGTCGTCGCGCTGTTCCAGCCGGTGCGGCGGCGGATCCAGTCCGCTGTCGATCACCGCTTCTTCCGCGCCAAGTACGATGCCGAGCGGACCCTCGACGCGTTCGCCGCTCGACTACGCGACCAGGTCGACCTCGGCGCGCTCGAGCGCGAGCTGATCAGCGCCGTGCGCGAGACGGTCCAGCCCGCGCACGCGAGCATGTGGCTACGGCAGACCACGCGATGAGCGGGCAGAGCGGACGTGGACGCTCGCCGGTCGGGCCGCTCTCGATCGCACTGCTTGCCCTTGTCGTGTTGAGCGTGGCGGTCACCCTGTACCTGGAGGCGGTCCTGCCTCCGACGGTCCCGCCCAGCGCCGCCGCGCCGCTGTTGGCCGGGCGGCCGCTGCTTGGGACGCTGTTCGTGTTCGTCCTCGTCGGTTTTGTGATCGTGCGCCGGCAAGAGCGAAACGCGGTGGGCTGGATCCTCTTCGGGGCCGCCGTATCGTTCGCCGTTCCGCAGGTGGCAATTGTGTACGTGACGAGCGCCGAGTATTCACCGGCGGGCGCCTACCCGATTCCCGGCGTTGTTGGCATGGTGGGCAACGCCGGCTTT